>JANMAS010000323.1:0-13479 GCA_031359975.1 Burkholderiales bacterium | reverse complement strand
CCTGCGAAGCCTCCAGTGCATCGGCATAGCGCACCTCGAAGAACTCGTCGAGGTTCGATGACACGATGGTCACGTAGCGCAATCGCTCCAGCAGCGGCACGTCGGCGCGCTGGGCCTGCGCCAGCACGCGACGATTGAACTCGAGGATGGCGCGCTCGCGGCTGAGCAATTTCGGCATGTCCGCCGTGGTCGCGGCGGAAGCGGCAGCAGCAAGCGCAACGGATTCCATCACGCGAGTTTATGAACGTTTGACGACAGATCCATGACAGGCTCATTCACCGGCCCTCACCCCTGCCCTCTCCCGCTCGCGGGAGAGGGGGAAATCAGTGCGCCTCGTCCCAATTGGCGCCGACGCCCACCTCGGCCAGCAAGGGCACCGAGAAGGCCGCCACGCCGGCCATCAGGCGCGGCACCTCGGCGCGCGCCCAATCGAGCTCGGCCTCGGGCACCTCGAACACCAGTTCGTCGTGCACCTGCATCACCATGCGGGTGGCGCGTTGTTCGGTATCGATCGCGCCTTGCACCGCAATCATCGCCAGCTTGATCAGATCGGCGGCGGTGCCCTGCATCGGCGCATTGATGGCCTGGCGCTCGGCGCCGGCGCGGCGCGGACCGCTGCCGCCGCGGATTTCGGGCAACTCGATGCGGCGGCCGAACAGGGTTTCCACATAGCCGTTGGCCGCCGCGGAGGCCTTGGTTTCGTCCATGTAGCGCTTGACGCCGGCAAAGCGGGCGAAATAACGATCGATGTAGTCGCGCGCCGCCTTTTGCTCGATGCCCAGATTGCTCGCCAGGCCAAACGCGCCCATGCCGTAGATGAGGCCGAAGTTGATCGTCTTGGCGTAGCGGCGTTGCTCGCTGCTCACCTCGCCCAGCGGCACATTGAAGACTTCCGACGCGGTGGCGCGATGCACATCCAGGCCCTGCAGAAAGGCGTTGGTGAGCCCGGGATCGCCGCTGATGTGGGCCATGATGCGCAGCTCGATCTGGGAGTAATCGGCACTGACGATGTGATGGCCGGGCGGCGCGATGAAGGCCTCGCGCACCCGGCGGCCTTCGGCGGTGCGGATCGGGATGTTCTGCAGATTGGGATCGTTGCTGGACAAACGCCCCGTCACCGCCACCGCCTGCGCGTAGTTGGTGTGCACCCGGCCGGTTTGCGGGTTGATCATCAAGGGCAGCTTGTCGGTGTAGGTGCCTTTGAGCTTGGACAGGCCGCGGTGGTCGAGGATGCGCGCGGGCAGCGGATAGTCGGCCGCCAGCTCCTGCAGCACCTCCTCATCGGTGGAGGGCGCGCCGCTGGCGGTTTTTTTCTTCACCGGCAGGCCGAGCTTGACGAAGAGGATTTCGCCGATCTGCTTCGGGCTGCCCAGGTTGAAGGGCTGACCGGCGATCGTGTAGGCCTCCTGCTCGAGCGCCACCATGCGTTCGGCCAGTTCCTTGCTCTGCACCGCCAGGCGATCACTGTCGATCAGCACGCCGTGGCGCTCGATGCGCTGCAGGATCCTGGATACCGGCATCTCGATGCGCTCGTACACCTCGCGCAAACCCTTTTCGGCCTCGATGCGCGGCCACAGCGTTTGATGCACCTGCAGTGTCATCTCGCTGTCTTCGCCGGAATACTCGGCGGCACGCGAAATTTCGACCTGGGCAAACGGAATCTGGTTCACGCCCTTGCCGCACAGATCCTCGTAGCTCAGGCCGGAGCGGCCCAGGTGGCGCAGCGCCAGGTTCTCCAGGCCGTGCGGCTTGTGCGCTTCGAGCACATAGCTTTGCAGCATGGTGTCGTGCCGAACACCGCGCAAGGTGATGCCGTGGTTGGCGAGCACGTGGGTGTCGTATTTGGCGTGCTGGGCCACCTTGGCGGCGGATTCATCCTCCAGCCAGGGGCGCATGCGCGCCAGCACCTCGTCCAGTGGCAGCTGGTCGGGCGCACCGGGGTGGTTGTGCATCAGCGGGATGTAGGCGGCGCGGCCGGGCTCCACCGCAAACGAGATGCCCACGATGTGCGCGCGCATCGCATCGAGCGAATCGGTTTCGGTATCCAGCGCGGCGAGGTCGGCCGCTTGCAAGCGCTGCATCCAGGCCTCGAAAGCCGCCCAGTCGAGGATGGTGTCGTACGCACGCACCAAGGGCGTGGCATCCGCCGCGGGCACTGCGGCCTCGACGGCCGACACGCCGGATGGCGCAGTCGGTGCGCCGGCAGGCTCGTCAATCGCGATGCCCTGCGCCACCTCCAGCTCGCGCTTCCAGGTGCGAAAGCCGTAACGCGCGAAAAAAGCGAGCAGGCCGGGTGAATCGACCGGCCTCATCACCAACGCGTCCAGCGTCGGCCACGCGGTGACGTGCGGCGACAGATCGAAATCGGTGACCACCGTCACCAATCGCCGGCCCTGCGGCAACCAGTCGAGCGCCTTGCGCAGGTTGTCGCCGGCCGCGCCCTTGATGCTGTCGGCGGCCGCGATCACGCCGTCGAGCGAGCCGTGCTCGGCCAGCCATTTCACGGCGGTTTTAGGGCCCACCTTGTCGACGCCGGGCACGTTGTCCACCGTGTCGCCGATCAGGGTGAGGTAGTCGATGATGCGATCCGGAGCGACGCCGAACTTGGCCAGCACACCGGCTTCGTCGAGCGTTTCGTTGCTCATGGTGTTGATCAGCGTCACCTGGGGGCCGACCAGCTGGGCCAGATCCTTGTCGCCGGTGGAGATCACCACCCGATGGCCTTGCGTGGCGGCCACCTTGGCCAGGGTGCCGATCGCGTCGTCGGCCTCGATGCCGGGCACTTCGAGCACCGGCCAGCCCATCAGGCGCACCACCTCGTGGATCGGCTCGATCTGCTGCACCAGCGATTCGGGCATCGGCGCGCGCTGGGCCTTGTACTCGGCGTACCAGTCGTCGCGGAAGGTGCGGCCCTTGGCATCGAACACACACACCGCGTGCTCGGCCGGAAATTGCTCGTGCAGCCGCTTGAGCATCGCCACCATGCCGTGCACCGCGCCGGTGGGGAAACCATCCGGGCTGCGCAGGTCCGGCATCGCGTGGAAGGCGCGGTAGAGGTAGCTCGATCCATCGACCAGCAGCAGGCTTGGCCCCATCGGGTTTGCGTTCATGGCGCCATTCTTGCGCATCGCATCCTGAGAAGACGCCCGGCCGTCCGAAGTCTTCTTATCCCCCTTGGGGGGCGGACGACGTATTTCGTCGGCCTGGGGGCGCTCATTACAATCGAACCCTTTCCTTCCCCTTGGCTCCCTGATTGGTGCGCTCGTGATGCCCGGCCCCTGCCGGCCCGCACGGCCAGCCCACCCACTTCCGATGTCTCACCCCTCGATCTCCACGCTGCTCGCCGCCTCCCTGTGGATGGCCTGTGCCGCTCATGCGCAGACCACGCCCGCCCCGCTGCCCCCGGCCGACGCGGCTCCCACCACGCTCCAGCGCGGCGGCGAAGCTGCCGTGGTCGATAGCACGGTCGAAGACGACAGCATCCGCATCCACGACGTGCGGGTGCGCGGCGAATCGAAGCGCCTGGTGGTGAGCAGTAAACAAGGCGCGCCCACCTATGAGATCGTGCCGGCCGATGGCGGGCGTGATCTGTCCAAGGCGCGGGGCGCGGTGGGCCAGCGAGTCTGGTCCGTGTTGTCGTTCTGATCGCCGCGCGCGAATTGGCGCATGGCGGTTTTTACCGAAGTCAGCCCCACCGAGGCCGGCGCGCTGCTCGACCGGCTCAACGCCGGACCGCTGCGTGCGTTGCAGCCGATCGCCTCGGGCATCGAAAACACCAACTACTTTGTCACCACCGATCGCGGTGACTGGGTATTGACGCTGTTCGAGCGCATGAGCTTCGAGCAGCTGCCGTTCTACCTGCGCCTGATGCAGCATTTGGCCGCCGCCGGGCTGCCGGTGCCCGCCCCCTATGCCGACGCTTGCGGCGACGTGCTGCACACGCTGTGCGGCAAACCCGCCGCTTTGGTGCAACGGCTGCCCGGCGCGCACCAGATGGCGCCCGATCTGCACCATTGCACCCAACTGGGCCAGGTGCTGGCCCGCATGCACCTCGCGGGCGCCGATTTCCCGCTGCATCAGAACAACCTGCGCGGGCTGGCCTGGTGGACCGAGACGGTGCCCACCGTGCTGCCGTTTTTCGACGCCACCGATGCCGACAAAGCCCGGTTGATGCGCGAGGAATTGGCCTTCCAGCAAGCGCTGGCCGCCTCGCCCAGCCATGCCCAGCTGCCGCGCGGGCCGATCCACGCCGATCTGTTCCGCGATAACGCGCTGTTCGACGGCCTGCCCGGCCACGAACGGCTCACCGGTGTGTTCGATTTCTACTTTGCCGGCGTCGACGCCTGGCTGTTCGACATCGCGGTGTGCCTGAACGACTGGTGCGTGGATGCCGAAACCGCACGGCTCGACGACATCCGTGCCAGCGGCCTGATCGACGCCTACGACCACGTACGCCCGCTGCTGCCGGTGGAGCGGCGCCTGCTGCCGGCGATGATGCGGGCGGCGGCATTTCGCTTCTGGCTGTCGCGCGCCTGGGATCTGGCGTTGCCGCGCGAGGCGGCGATGCTGCACCCCAAGGATCCAGGGCTCTTCGAACGCATCCTGCGCGAGCGCATCGTCGATCCATGGCACCCGCCGGGATGAGGCCGATCGGGGCCCGTCGCGCCGCGCCCGTTATCCTGCCGACATGGCACTGACGATCAAGCAAGTTCCGGCCGCGCAAGGCACCCGATGGGTGCGCGACGGTTTTCGTACGATGTTCAAGCGGCCGCTGGCGTTTGTGGGCATCTATGCGCTGGTGCTCATCGCCGGCACGCTGTTCTGGAACATACCCGTCATCGGGCCGCTGATCGTGGCCGCCGCGATGCCGCTGGTGTCGATCGGCTACATGATCGCCACGCGCAGCGCGCTGCAAGACGGGCCGGTGAACCCCGCTCACTTCATGGAACCGCTCAGCGGCAGCCATCCGCAGCGCCGCCGCTCGATGATCGCGCTGTGCGCGGCTTATGCGGTGGCCGGCGTGGCGGTTTACCTGATCAGCGAATGGGCTGACGGCGGCAGCCTGGGCCGATTGCAGGCGATGATGCAGTCACCCGAAGTCGACATGCCCGCCATGGAAGCGGAGATCGATCAATCTCCGGTGCTGCTGGGCATGATCGTGCGCCTGGTCTTGCTGGCGTTGATCAGCGTGCCGTTCTGGCATGCGCCCGCCCTCGTGCATTGGGGCAACCAGGGTACGGCGCAGGCGCTGTTTTCCAGCACCGTGGCGGTGTGGCGCAATCGGGGCGCATTTGCCGTCTATGGCTTGGCGTGGTCGGCCGCGTTCATGGCGTTTGGCGTGGTGATGGCCTTGGGCATGGTGCTGCTGGGCGGCGCCGGCACGCAGAGCATCGTCGGCATCATTTCCGGCCCGGTGGCGCTGTTTTTCAGCGCGGCGTTTTATGTGTCGTTGCTGTTCACGTTCAACGACAGCTTCGGCATGAATGGCCAGGGCGGACCGGATGCCGCCGATGGCGCACCACCTTCGCAAGACAGCGACAAACCAGCCTGAGACCGGCGCCGCAGTCAGTCGATCGGTGTGAGCTTGGCCACCGACAAGGCCAGCCACTTCATGCCGTGCCGCCCGAAGTTGACCTGCGCCCGCGCGTCGTCGCCCGCACCCTCGAGCGTGACCACCACGCCTTCGCCAAACTTGGTGTGAAACACCGATTGGCCGCTGCGCAGGCCGTGGCGCGAGGCCTGCGCGGCGATGAGGGGCTCGCGCCGCGCCGGAGCGAGTGAATTCGCATCGATGCGGCCCATGCCCACCACCGATTTCAAGCCCGTGCCGCGCGCCCAGGCGGCCTGGTATTCGCGGGCATAGCCGGAGCCGAAGCCGGCGTTGCGTGGGGTGAGCCACTTCAGGGCGGTCTCGGGCAGTTCGTCGAAGAAGCGGCTCTTCACGCTGTAGCGCGTCTGGCCATGCAGCAGGCGAGTCTGCGCAAAGCTGAGGTACAGGCGCTGGCGCGCCCGGGTGATGGCCACATACATCAGCCGGCGCTCCTCTTCGACGCCATCACCTTCGGTCATCGAATTCTCGTGCGGAAACAAGCCTTCCTCGAGCCCGGTGATGAACACCGCGTCGAACTCCAGCCCCTTGGCCGAGTGCACCGTCATCAGCTGCAGCGCCTCTTCGCCGTTGCGCGCCTGGTTGTCACCCGCCTCCAGCGCGGCGTGGGTGAGAAAGGCCGATAGCGGCGAGACGATCTCGCCCGTCTCGGCGTCGGGCACCGCGCCGGGGCCTTCGAACGCGGGCGAGGTTTCATCCATCGGCAGCGCGGTGGCATCGCGGCCGAAGCCTTCCTGGGTAACAAACGCCTCGGCGGCGTTTACCAGCTCTTCCAGATTTTCGATGCGCTCGGCGCCTTCACGCTCGGTGCGGTAGTGCGCCAGCAAGGTCGACGTGTGCAGCACCTGATCGATGATCTCGCGCAAGGTGAGGCCACGGGTGGATTCGCGCAGGCCCTCGATCAGGCCCACGAAGGCCGCCAGGCTGACGCCGCCCTTGCCCGGCACGGAGCCCACGCTCTGCGCCAGGCCGCGCCCGCTGGCGCGTGCCGCGTCTTGCAAAAGCTCCAGCGTGCGGGCACCGATGCCACGCGCGGGGAAGTTCACCACGCGCAGGAAGCTGGTGTCGTCGTTGATGTTCTCGGTCAGGCGCAGGTAGGCCAGCGCGTGTTTCACCTCGGCACGCTCGAAGAAGCGCAAGCCGCCGTACACGCGGTAAGGAATGCCGGCGTTGAAGAGCGCCGATTCGAGCACCCGGCTCTGCGCATTGCTGCGGTAGAGCACCGCGATCTCGTTGCGCGGCAGGCCGCCCGCATGCAGCGCGCGCGCTTCGTCCAGCAGCCACTGCGCCTCGGCGTAATCGCTCACCGATTCCTGCACCCGCACCGGCTCGCCGGGGCCGGCCTCGGTGCGCAGGTTCTTGCCGAGGCGATTTTCGTTGCGGCTGATGAGCTGGTTGGCGGTATCGAGGATGTTGCCGAAGGAGCGGTAGTTCTGCTCCAGCTTGATCACCCGTTCCACGCGGTATTCGCGCTCGAAGTCGGCCATGTTGCCCACTTGCGCGCCGCGAAAACCGTAGATGCTCTGGTCGTCGTCGCCCACGGCAAACACACCCTGGGCGCCATAGAGCGGCTGCGGCGGCGCGAACATCTTCAGCCAGGCATATTGCAGGCGGTTGGTATCCTGGAATTCATCGACCAGCACATGCCGGAAGCGGCGTTGGTAATGCTCGCGCAGCGATTCGTTGTCGCGCAGCAGCTCGTAGGTGCGCAGCATCAGCTCGGCAAAATCGACCACGCCTTCGCGCTGCATTGGTCTTCATAGGCTTGATAGATCTCGATCAGGCGCAGCGTGTGGGGATCGCGCACCGGCACGTCCTTCGGCCGCTGGCCGCCATCCTTGGCGCCGGCAATGAACCACGTCACCTGCTTGGGCACGTAACGTTGCTCATCCACATTGAGCGCCTTGATCACCCGCTTGACGGCCGAGAGCTGATCGCCGGTGTCGAGAATCTGGAACGACTGCGGCAATGCGGCGAGCTTCCAGTGCGCGCGCAGGAAGCGGTTGCACAGGCCATGAAAGGTGCCAATCCACATGCCGCGCACGTTCACCGGCAGCATGGTCGACAGCCGCGTGAGCATCTCCTTGGCCGCCTTGTTGGTGAAGGTGACGGCCAGCACGCCGCCCGGCGACACCTGGCCGGTGGACAGCAGCCAGGCGATGCGCGTGGTGAGCACCCGCGTCTTGCCCGAACCCGCCCCGGCGAGGATCAACGACGCGCTGGCGGGCAGCGTGACGGCGGCGAGTTGTTCGGGATTGAGCCCGCGCAGCAGCACGGAACCGCCGGCGCCTTCGCCCTGGGGATCGGCTTCATGCATCAGTACCCGCCGGGCCGTCCCAAGGGCACTGGGCACCCCCTCGGGGGGCAGCGAACGAAGAAAGCGTGGGGGCGCAACATATGCGCGCATTCTATTGACTGCCCCTGTGCCTTTGATAACACGGGCATAGACTGCGTACAGCAGGGCGGCGTCGAGCCGCCTCGACCAGGACGCGCCATGGAAATCTTCGACTACGACAACATCCTCCTTCTGCCGCGCAAGTGCCGCGTGGACAGCCGCAGCGAGTGCGATACCTCGGTGGAATTCGGCGGCCGGCGCTTCAAGCTGCCGGTGATGCCGGCCAACATGAAAACGGTGGTCGACGAGCCCATCGTGCAATGGCTGGCGGCCAATGGCTACTTCTACGTGATGCACCGCTTCGATCTCGACAACGTGGCCTTCGCGCGCACGATGCGCGAGAAGGATCTGCCGGTCTCCATCAGCGTGGGCGTGAAGCCTGAGGATCAGAAAACGGTGGGGCGCCTGGCCAGCGAGGGCATCGGCGCCGACTACGTGACGATCGACATCGCCCACGGCCATGCCGACAGCGTGCACCGCATGATCGATTTCCTCAAGCACACACTGCCGCAGGCTTTTGTGATCGCCGGCAACGTGGGCACGCCCGAGGCGGTGATCGACCTGGTGAACTGGGGCGCCGATGCCACCAAGGTGGGCGTGGGTCCGGGCAAGGTGTGCATCACGCGCCTGAAAACCGGCTTCGGTACCGGCGGCTGGCAACTCTCGGCGCTGAAGTGGTGTGCCCGCGTGGCCACCAAGCCGATCGTGGCCGACGGCGGCATCCGCCATCACGGCGACATCGCCAAGAGCATCCGCTTCGGCGCATCGATGGTGATGATCGGCTCGCTCTTCGCCGGCCACGAAGAATCGCCCGGCCAGACGGTGGAAGTGGATGGCAAGCGCTACAAGGAGTACTACGGCAGCGCGTCCGACTTCAACAAGGGCGAGTACAAGCACGTCGAAGGCAAGCGCATCCTGGAGCCGATCAAGGGCACGCTGGCCGACACCATGCGCGAGATGGGCGAGGATCTTCAAAGTTCGATCAGCTATGCCGGCGGCAAGGCGTTGACCGATCTGCGCAAGGTGAACTACGTCGTGCTCGGGGGCGAAAACGCCGGCGAGCACCTGTTCATGTAAGCTATCGGGCTCGCGCGCGCAGCGCTGCTGCGCTTGCCTTCAAGAGTGCGGGAGAACCCGCACAACATTTTTCGACCCGACGGAAACGTTCAGGAAACATCAAAGGTCTTCAATGCGCGAGCCTCCCGGCTCGAATGGCGACGCGGCGGCCCCTCCAAGGACAAACCAGCCGATAGCCCCGCGCTTGGATGCCTCTACCCGATTACCCGACTGACCGTCAAAAGGATTGCCTGTGAAACTCAGATTCTGGATGCCCCTCGTCGCCAGCGTGGCCCTGCTGCTCAATGCGTGCGGTGGCGGTAGCAGCGGCGGCGGCGACGGCTCGGTCCGTTTGGTCAATGCCACCACCGAGTTCCCCTCGCTCGATCTGTTCGAATCCGATACCGAGCTCACCACCGGCATCGTCTCCAGCAGCGTGGGCGCCTACAGCACCCTGAGCGCGGGCACCTATTCGTTCCTGCTGAAGAACACCGGCACCACCACCACGGTGGCCACCACCTCGCGCGCCGTCACCGGCGATATCAAGAACACCATCGTCGCCTACAAGACGAATGGCGCCTTGACCACCGCCTACCTCACCGACAGCGAAGAAGCGCCCACCACAGGCTCGGCCAAGATCCGGGTGTTCAACACCTCGAACGAAGCCGGTGCGGTCGACGTCTACGTCACCACAGCCAGCTCCGACCTCGACGGCCTGTCACCCACGCTGGTCAACGTGGCCGGCGAACGCGCCAGCGTCTACAACGAACTCGCCGCCGGCACGTATCGCATCCGTGTCACTGGCACCGGCAACAACACCGATCTCCGGCTCGACCTTCCGGCTGTCGCCTTGGCCGACCAGCAGATCGCCACGCTGATCCTCACCACCACCCCCGGCGGTGTACTCGTCAACGGCGTGCTGCTGAACCAGGGCGATGTGGCCACCGGCTACCCCAACACGTCGGCACGCGTTCGTGTGGTCGCGGGCGCCGCAGCCGGCGCCGCGATCAACGCCACCATCGGCGGCGTGTCGCTCGCCGCCACGCTGCGCTCGCCCGCCATCACCGCCTATTCGCTGGTGACGGCTGGCGCCGCCGTGGCCTCCAGCTTCCAGATCGACGGTGTGGCTGCGCCAGCCACCACGCTCAATCTGGCGGCGGGCTCGGATAACACGGTGCTGGTGTTGGGTACCCCCGGCGCAGCCGTGATTTCGCCGCTCGTCGACGACAACCAGCCCTCCACCAACTCGGCCCTGCCGGTGCGGCTGCGCCTGGTCAACGGCATCACTGGCCTGGATGACGTGATCACGCTGTCGGCCGACTATGACCCGATCGCCAGCAACGTGGCCTTGGGTGATTCGTCGATCCCGGCCAACGTGGCCGAGGGTGATGCCGTACGCCTGGAGGTGACCGCTCCCACCGTGCTCAACGCGCTGTTCCTGGCCACCGATGTGCGCCTGCTCACCGGCAAGGTGTACACCCTGTTCATGCTCAGCAACCCGAGTGCGGGCGATCTCGGTGCACCACCTGCTGTGGGCGCCTTGAGAGCGGATCGCTGAAGCCTCAGGCTCTACAGGCTGATCGCACCGCCGCTACGCGGTAGGGCGGATCAACCCAGCAAAACGGGGTGGCGCAGGCCACCCCGTTTTGCTGGGTGGCTCGGATTCAGCGAGCGATCATCGCGCCCCGGTCGTCGGGCTCACGCAGGCGAGTGCCCCGCTCCGACGCCTTCAGCGCCAACGCCTTTTGCGCGCGTGATCCGCGGGCCAAAGCCGCCGGGCAGGCGCCGGTATCGGTGAACGTCTTCGCCGCGTTGAGCAAGGGATCATTCGCGCCGCCCATCGGCTGGGTGAAATCCTCCGCCACGCTGCAGGTGGCGTTGAATCCGTCGAAGTAGCGGCCTTCGTTGTTGGCGTTGGCGGATTCGAAATTCACCACGCTGTAGGTGGTGTCGCAATAACTGCGCGGCAGAAAACCCACCGGCTTGCCGCAGGTGGTATCGCCGATCGTCACCACGTCGACAAACGGCCTCAAGCCGTTGACCACCTGCTCGCTGGCCGAACAGGTGCGTTCACCGGTGAGCACGTACACACGTGCCAGCCCGAGTGCCGACGAGAAGTTGACGAAGCGGAAAGCCTGGTTGTTGGCCGCCGCGCGCTTGTCGTTGTAGAGCAGCGAAGCGAACACGTCGCCCGCGGCCCGGTTGCCGGCGGCGTAAGAGGCCAGGTCGGCGCCCACCGAGACGAGGCCGCCGCCGTTGTAGCGCAGGTCGATCACCAGTTCCTGCACTCCGGCAGCCTTGAAGTTCGAAAACGCCGACGACATCGGCGCACCGGCCTGGCTGATCATGTCGGTGACCACCAGGTAGCCCATCTTGCGGCCCAGCAGGCTGGTGGTGGTGGCTGTCTGCGGTACCGGCGTGATGGCGTAGATCGCCGCCGGCAGGGTGATGGTGGGCGTGGCGCCGCTGGCCTTGCGCAGCCGCACGGTGAGCGAATCGCTGCTGCTGTCGGGCGACAAGGCGGAGAGGTCGTTGGCGGCAATCAGATCGGCGGCGCTGCGGCCATCGAGCGCCAGTACCTCGTCGCCACGCACGATGCCGGCGCTGGCGGCGGGCGAGCCGGGATCCACATAGCGCACGTATAGCGGCTGGTCCGGCATATCGGTCACTTCCAGGCCGGCCACCCGCAGGCCGTAGGCCAGCGTCTTGCCATCACCGAAGTAGCGGTCGAAGCTCGCGGTGGACTCGAAGCCGCTCCAGCGGTCTGCCGGGAAGCTCGCATCGGTAC
This sequence comes from Burkholderiales bacterium, assembly GCA_031359975.1. Classification (GTDB taxonomy): domain Bacteria; phylum Pseudomonadota; class Gammaproteobacteria; order Burkholderiales; family Burkholderiaceae_C; genus JANMAS01. The sequence goes on along the minus strand of JANMAS010000323.1, from coordinate 1,632 downwards.
CTGTGTAAAGCAGCGCGTCGAAGTACGAAGCCACCGAGCCAAACCCGCTCGGCGATGGATTGGGGCTGATCGCATACCAGAAGTACCAATCGTCCATGTAGCCGCCCAACCAGTTTTGTTGATCGCGAACCGTGCAACTGCCGGTGGGCGGCGGCAGCCCGTCGCCACCACCGCCGCACCCGGCCAGGGTGGCCGCGGCGGCCAGAGCCACGGCGCCCCATCGGGTGCGCAGGCGCAGCTTGGGGTGTTGGGCGGGGTGTGTCATGGCGTGTCTCCGGTCGGGTGTTCATCGGGGATGCGGCGCGCACGGCGACGCCATGCGGGCACGAGGGTGCCGAAGGGGCGCCTCTACAATCCCGCCAACCCTTTCAACCCGCCATGCGCACCCCTCGTTGACAACCAAAATGTGTCGGCAGGTGAAGTGCCGATGCGCGAACCGCCTGTGATGACTGAAGCGCCAAAATCCTTCGAACCCGCCGCGATCGAGGCCCGCTGGGCGCCGCTGTGGGAGCACGCCGGCGTTCATCAGCCCACGCTCGACACCAGCCGCCCTTCTTTCAGCATCCAGCTGCCGCCGCCCAACGTGACCGGCACGCTGCACATGGGCCACGGCTTCAACCACACCATCATGGATGCGCTGACGCGCTACCACCGCATGCGGGGTTTCAACACGCTGTGGCTGCCGGGCACCGATCACGCCGGCATCGCCACGCAGATCGTGGTGGAGCGCCAGCTGCAGGATGCCGGCCAATCGCGGCACGACATCGGACGCAAGAATTTCGTCGCCCGCGTGTGGGCGTGGAAAGAGCACAGCGGCAACACCATCACCAGCCAGATGCGCCGCCTCGGCGACACGGTGGATTGGTCGCGCGAATACTTCACGATGGACGCCACGCAATCGGCGGTCGTCAATGAAACCTTCGTGCGCCTCTACGAACAGGGCCTGATCTACCGCGGCAAGCGCCTGGTGAGCTGGGATCCGGTGCTGCGCTCGGCCGTCTCCGATCTCGAAGTGGAAAGCGCGGAAGAAGATGGCTTCCTCTGGCATATCCGCTATCCGCTGGCCGATGGCTCGGGATCCCTGGTGGTAGCCACCACGCGGCCGGAAACCATGCTCGGCGACACCGCGCTGATGGTGCATCCCGATGACGAGCGTTACGCCGCGCTGGTGGGCAAGCAGGCCGTGCTGCCGCTGTGCGACCGCACCATTCCCATCATTGCCGACGACTATGTCGATCGCGAATTCGGCACCGGCGTGGTGAAGGTGACGCCGGCCCACGACGCCAACGACTACGCCGTCGGCCAGCGCCACGGCCTGCCGATGATCGGCGTGCTGGCGCTCGACGCCACGGTCAACGACAACGCGCCGCTGCCCTATCGCGGCCTCGACCGCTTTGTCGCCCGCAAGCGCGTGGTGGCCGATCTCGAGGCGCTGGGTCTGCTGGTCGAGACCAGGAAACATCGGCTCAATGTGCCACGCTGTGCACGCACCGGGCAGATCGTCGAGCCGATGCTGACCGACCAGTGGTTCATGGCGATGACGCAGCCCGGGCGCGACGGCGAATCGATCGCCGGCCGCGCGATCCGCGCGGTCGAGAACGGCGACGTGCGTTTCGTGCCCCCGCAGTGGGT
>JANMAS010000313.1:0-2737 GCA_031359975.1 Burkholderiales bacterium | reverse complement strand
GCGCTGGCTCGGGCCGCGCGGCCGGCGTGCGGCTGAATCGCGGTGCCGGGGCGGGCTGCGTGATGCCGCCCACCGTGATGAAGGTTTCGCGGGCGGCGTTGTGGGCATGTGCAGGCGCCTCCTCCCAATCGAGCACCGGCGCAAAACAGGCGTCGCTGCCTTCGAGCAGCTCGCACCATTGCGCACGCGTGCGGGTGCGCATCAGCGCGGCCAGTTTCTCCGTCAACGCCGGCCAGGCGGCGCGATCGAACTGCGCTTCGAACGCCGGATCGTCGATGCCGCAGCGCGCCAGCAGCGTGGCGTAAAAACGCGGCTCGATGGCCCCGATGGCGACAAACCTGCCATCGGCACAGGCGTAGGTGTCGTAGAAGTGCGCCGCGCCGTCGAGCAGGTTGCCGGCGCGTTCGTTCGACCACAGGCCAGCGGCCTTGAAGCCGTGGATCATGGCCGCCAGCAGCGCACTGCCGTCGCTCATCGCGGCATCGACCACCTGGCCCCGCCCCGACGCACGCGCTTCATGCACAGCGCACATCACACCAAACGCCAGCAACATGCCGCCGCCGCCAAAATCGCCAAGCAGGTTGAGCGGCACCGCCGGAGGCTGGCCGGCGCGGCCGATGCCATGCAAGGCGCCGCTGATGGCGATGTAGTTGATGTCGTGCCCCGCCGCCTGTGCCAGCGGCCCGTGCTGGCCCCAGCCCGTCATGCGCCCATAAACCAGTGCCGGTCGACGCGCCAGGCACGGCTGCGGCCCCAGGCCCAGGCGCTCCATCACGCCGGGGCGAAAGCCCTCGATCAGCACATCGGCGTGCGCGATCACATCGCGCAACCCCGCCACGGCGTCGGCCTGACGCAGGTCGAGCGCGAGGCGCCGCCGGCCGCGCGCCAACACGTCGAATCGCGCCGGCGGTTCTACCGGCGGCGTGCCGTCATCATGGAAGCCGGGCCGCTCGATGCGCAGCACCTGCGCACCCTGGTCGGCCAGCAGCATGCCGCAAAACGGCGCCGGGCCCAAGCCGGCCATCTCGATCACTTTCAGGCCTTGCAACGGTCCGCTCATTGGACTTTCCTCCGGGCTGCGCCCTGGCGCTGCCGCGCATCGCCCATCCGGGGGTTCGCGCGGCATCGGTTGGTCATCGGTTGGCGGCGTGCGGGGTGCGACGCCTAGGCTGCGAACTATCGCATCGGCCTGATGCGACCACCCCTCAGGAGACTCTCATGCACACCCATCGATTTTCACGCACGATCCGCCGCCTCGCACCGGCTGGCGGCCTGCTGCTGTCCAGCCTGGTGCTGTGGGCGGCCAGCGCGGCCAGCGCCCACGCGGCCAGCTTGCTGACCAACGGCGCCTTCAACATCGAAGGGCCCGAAGGCCCGATCGTCAGCAAGCCGGTGCCCGCCGGCAACGGCGTGACCGCCGCCCAGGACTGGCTGGCCCTGTGGGCCACACCGGGCACCACGTTCACCGAACTGGTGCCCTCCACCCGGGTGCGCGGCGCCACGATGATCCACGTCATCGTGGATGGCACGGGCAACGGCCTGGAGCAGGTCTTCGGGCCATTCAATACCGGGCCGACCACCGCCTTCGTGTGTGCGTGGGTCTACCTCAGAACCGGCACGATCGGTATCGGCATCGGCAACGGCGGCAACTCCAACACCAACGACATGGTGCTCAACAAACGCGGCTCGTGGGAGATGCTGCAGGTGAGCAATGGTCACACGCCGGTGAATCAGATCGTGCTCGCCAGCCTGGCCGGCGGCGCCGAATTCTTTGTCGAGAGCATTCGCGTCGATACCACCCGCGTGAACTGCAAGCCGAAGTAGGCGATGGGCTGCTCACGCTTCGGCGGCTCTGGCGGCGTCGTAGAGCCGGCGCGTCTCGTCGCTCGGCTCGGTGCCGAGCACCGAGACGAGCAACTCGCGACAGCGGCGATAGGCCCGGATCGCCTCGGCGCGTTCGCCGCGCGCCAGGTGGGCGCGCATCAGCGCCCGGTAGGTGGGCTCGGCCAGCACATCGCGAGCCAGTGCGCGCTCGTAAAGGGCCACCGCGTCGCTCCAGCGGCCCTGGGCTTCGAGCACCGAACCCCAATCGTGAACCAGGCGATGGAAGGCCATCGCCAGGCGTTCGCGCGCCATGCGCAAGAGGCCTTCCACGGCTTCGCCGCCAAGCAATGCGTGGCCGTACAAACCCAGGGCCGACCGGGCCGTGCGTTCGATCGACGCCGCCGATTGCGGCGGATGGGCACCGAGGGCGGCCTGCAGGCGATCGGCCAGGCGCTCGAAGGCATCCGTATCGCACCACACCAGGTTGGGATCCAGCGCCACGGCGCCATCGGTCACCAGCACCGCGTCGGGCAGATCGAGCAGCTTGCGCAGGCGCGACACGGCCATCTCCAGCGAGGCGCGCGGCGCTTCGGCTTCCAGCGATGGCCAGAGGGCGTCGATGAGGGTGTCGGGGTCGATCGGCCCACCGCCGCGCGCCGCCAGCAGCGCCAGCAGCTCCAGCGGTTTGCGCGGCGTCTTGCCGCTCCAGCGCAGGGGCTGATCATCGCGCTCCACCGTCAGCGCGCCCAGCGCACGCACCCGCAGTCGCCACGGCCAGTCGGGGCGTGTGCGGTCTGGGGCCGGCAGCATCCGCGCGCGGATCGTCGCGCGCACGAATTCGGGCTCGATGCCGGCGTCCAGGGCCGCCTGGCACAGCCGGGCAGCGAGTGTCGGGATGGTGAACAGGAAACGG
>JANMAS010000293.1:0-7731 GCA_031359975.1 Burkholderiales bacterium | reverse complement strand
GCCGGAGACCACGCTCACCGCGCCGAACTCGCCCATGGCCCGTGCGTTGCACAGGATCACGCCGTACAGCAGCGCCCACTTCACGTTGGGCAGCGTCACGCGCCACAGGATCTGCCAGCCCGACGCGCCGAGCACGCGGGCCGCTTCTTCCTGGTCGGTGCCCTGGGCCTGCATCAGCGGAATCAACTCGCGGGCGATGAACGGGAAGGTGACGAATACCGTGGCCAGCACGATGCCGGGCACCGCAAAGATCACCTTCAGATCGTGATCGCGCAGGGATTCGCCGAACCAGCCCTGCAAGCCGAACACCAGCACGTAGATCAGCCCGGCGATCACCGGCGAGACGGAGAACGGCAGGTCGATCAAGGTGAGCAGCACGTTCTTGCCGTGAAACTCGAACTTGGCGATCACCCAGGCCGCCGCCACGCCGAACACCAGGTTGAGCGGCACCGAGATCACGGCCGCGAGCAGCGTGAGCTTGATCGCATGCAGCGCAACGGCTTCCACCAGCGAATCGAAGTAGACCTCGGCGCCCTTCTTGAAGGCTTCGACGAACACCGCCACCAGAGGCACGAAGAGAAACATCGACAGGAAGGCCAGCGCCACGCCGATCAAGGTCCAGCGCACCCAGGCCGGCTCGTGCGTGGCGGCAATGATCTGAGGCGGCGCCACGGCTGCGGCGCGGGAAGGCCCCGGCACCTGGGCGGCAACGGTCGGGATGGCGCTCTTGAGGAAACGCCCGGCCGCCCGAAGTTTCCTCATCCCCCTCGGGGGGCGGACGACGTATGTCGTTGGCCTGGGGGTGCTCATGATGTCAACGCCCATGCCGCTTGCGCGACCAGGCTTGCAGCAGATTGATGAACAGCAGCAGCGTGAACGCCGAGACCAGCATCACCACCGCGATCGCGGTGGCACCGGCGTAGTCGTACTGCTCCAGCTTGGTGATGATCAGCAAGGGCGTGATCTCGGAGACCATCGGCATGTTGCCGGCGATGAAGATCACCGAGCCGTACTCGCCCAAGGCGCGCGCAAAGGCCAGCGCAAAGCCGGTGAGCAGCGCGGGCATCAGGGTGGGGAAGATCACATGCTGGAAGGTCTGCCAGCGGTTGGCGCCGAGCGTGGCCGCCGCTTCTTCATATTCCTTCTGCAGATCCTCGAGCACCGGCTGCACCGTGCGCACCACGAAAGGCAGGCCGATGAAGGTGAGCGCAACAAACACGCCCAGCGGCGTGAAGCTCACCTTGAACGGCAGCCACTGGCCCACCCAGCCGTTGCTGGCATACAGCGCGGTGAGTGCGATGCCCGCCACCGCGGTGGGCAAGGCAAACGGCAGATCGACCAGCGCATCGACGATGCGCTTGAACGGAAACGAATAGCGCACCAGCACCCACGCCACGATGAGGCCGAACACCGCATTGATCACCGCCGCCGCGAGCGAGGTGCCAAAGGTGAGGCGGTAGGAGGCCACCACACGCGGCGCGGTAACGGCCGCCACAAACGCCTCCCAGGTCATCGTGAAGGTTTTCAGGAACGCCGCCGACAAGGGGATCAGCACGATCAGGCCGAGGTACAGCAGGGCAAAGCCGAGTGCCAGGTCGAACCCTGGCAGCACGCTGTGCCGCTTGAGCAGGGTGCGGGCCAGCATCACTTGCTCGAGAAGATCGAATCGAACACGCCGCCATCGGCGAAGTGCGTCTTCTGCGCCCTGGTCCAGCCGCCGAAGGCCTCATCGATGGTGAACATCGATACCTTGGGGAAAAAGTCGAACGTGGCGGCGATCTTGGGATCGATCGGGCGGTAGTAGTTTTCGCCGGCGATCTTCTGGCCTTCGGGGGAATACAGGTACTCGACGTAGGCGGTGGCCACTTCTCGGGTGCCACGCTTGTCGACCACCTTGTCGACCACTGTGACCGGCGGCTCCGCCAGGATGCTGACCGACGGCACGACGATCTGGAACTTGTCCGGCCCCAGCTCCTTGATGGCCAGGAAGGCTTCGTTTTCCCACGAGATGAACACGTCGCCGATGCCGCGCTCCACAAACGTGGTGGTGGATCCGCGTGCGCCGGAATCGAGCACCGGCACGTTCTTGAACAGCGCGCTGACAAACTCCTTTGCCTTGGCTTCGGAGCCCAGCTTCTTCTGCGCGTAGCCCCACGCGGCGAGGTAGTTCCAGCGGGCGCCGCCGGAGGTCTTGGGGTTCGGTGTGATCACCTGGATGCCGGGCTTGACCAGATCGTCCCAATCCTTGATGCCCTTGGGGTTGCCCTTGCGCACCAGAAACACGATGGTCGAGGTGTAGGGCGAGCTGTTGTGCTTGAGGCGGGATTGCCAGGTGGCGGGGATCAGCTGCGCCTTGTTGGCGAGCTCGTCGATGTCGTAGGCCAGGGCGAGGGTCACCACGTCGGCTTCGAGGCCGTCGATCACCGAGCGCGCCTGCTTGCCGGAGCCGCCGTGCGATTGTTTGATCGTCACCACCTGGCCGGTTTTGGTCTTCCACCAGGCCGCGAAGGCCTTGTTGTAATCCTGGTAGAGCTCACGTGTCGGGTCGTACGACACATTCAACAACGTGACCTCTTTGGCCTGCGCGTGGGCCAGGCTCACGGCGCCGAGGGCGCCGGCGGCCAGCAGGGCGGCGGCGACGCCGTGTTTCAGGGTGGCACGGCGATCGATCGAGTAGGGCATGAACGTTCCTAACGGCGAGTGTCTGGGGAGCCTGCAACGGCCTGGCCATCAGATTGATGACCGGAAGCTTGATGCTAGGGAGCGCTCATCGAACCGGGAACGAATCAAATCGCGCTTGGATATGCAAAACCTGCACATGCCAATCGCGCGCGCTCACACGGTCATGGCGGTCCACGATTCGCGTGCCACGGCCGGCCGGTGCCGCTGGCCGAATCGCGCCACGTGCTGCTCGAGCACACGCTGGCCGAGTGGCCAATCGGGAATGTTGGCCGCGCTCGGCCCGCCGCCGGCATCCACGAAGCGGGCGCCCCATGTCGAGGCCCAGCGCCGCGCCACATCGCCGTTGATCCAGGGGTGGTTGTTGGCCACCTCCACCGTGGAGGCCACCAGCGAGGTGGGGCATGGCAGCGGCGTGGTGATGGATGGCGGCGCGATCGCAAAACGCTGCGGATCGGCCGGGGCCAGCAGGATCAGGCCGGCCGGTTGCCGGGCACCCCGGGTGGCGTGCCAGATCGCGGCCAGCGCGCCGAAACCGTGCGCCAGCACCAGGCATTCGCCGCTGGGGTGGCGCTCGAGCACACGCTCGATGCGGTTGGCCCACACACCCACGTCGGGCCACTCGCCATCCACCGGGCGCACCCAGTCGGCATCGCGAAATCGGGCGTCCAGCCAATCCTGCCAGGGGTCGTGCGCCCAGGAGCGCAAGCCGGCAACCACCAGCAGGTTCACTTGATCATGGGTGGGCAGCGGCAACATCAGCGGCGCTCCTGGGCAGGAGCGGCTTGCGCCGGCAAGGCAGCTTGAAGGGGGAAGTGGGCCATGGTCGATCACCTCGTTGCAGGCAAGAAGCGCCTGCTGGATAACCGATCTTGGCGCGTCGCCGGGAGCCCGACAACGAATGGAACGGGCTATTCTTATCCGGCTGGCGAATAAGGAGCCCTGACACCGCCGCACGCCGCGATGAGCGCGGCGGCGATCAAAAAGGTGTCAGAACGGGATGTCGTCGTCCATATCCGCAAAGTTGCCGGCCGGCTTGCTGGCCGGAACGGGTTTCTGCGGGGCACGCGACGGTGCCGCAGCCGGGCGGGATTCGGCACTGCCGCCACCGCCGCCTTCTTCCATGCCACCACCGCCGCCGCCTTCGCGGCCGCCCAGCAGCTGCATCGTGTCGGCCACGATTTCGGTGGTGTAGCGATCAACGCCTTCTTTGTCTTGCCACTTGCGCGTGCGCAGGCGGCCTTCGACGTAGACCGGGCGGCCCTTTTTCAGGTATTCGCCGGCGATTTCGGCCAGGCGATCGAACAGCTGCACCGAATGCCATTCGGTCTCTTCGACACGCTCGCCGGAGTTTTTGTCTTTCCAGTTGCGGGTGGTGGCCAGGCGCAGGTTGCACATCGCCGAGCCGTTGGCCGAATAGCGCACTTCGGGGTCGCGCCCGAGGTTGCCGATGAGGATGACTTTGTTGATCGAGGCCATGTCGGTCCTGCCTGGAAAGTGAAATCGATGTGCTGGTGATTATGCCGGCCAAGGGGTGCCCATGGCGGCCGCCGACTCTGGAAGATTGCCTTGCGCGGGCAAGCCGGGCCCATGAAAAAAGGCGCCCGCAGGCGCCTTTTGAAGCGTGGAGCGCCGGCCGGCGCTCCATGCATGAACGCCCCGTGGGCGCGGTGGATCAGCGCTTGGCCGCGGCGGCGGCTTTGCGCTGGCTGATTTCGCCCGTGCTGGCCATTGCCAGGCCTGGGTCGGCGCTGAGCACCGTCACGCCCAGCGTGGTGCCGGTGGCGAGATCGCCCTGCACCATGCGCACCGCGCCCATGTAGCGCCTGCCTTCGGTCAGGTCGCGCCAGCCCATCGGCAGCTTGAGGAACTGGCCTGCGGTGACGGTGGCCGGCGCATCGCCCAGCTTCAGCGATCCGGCGCCGGGCTGCAGCGTCCACGACGACATCGTGAAATCGCTGCTCGCGCCGTTGGCCGGTGCGAAGCCCAGCACACACGCGGTGTAGGTGCCTGCGGCGGGCAGCACCAGCGACACCCGTTCGTTGGCGGTGGCGCCGGCACTCACACCCACCAGCGCACCGGTGGGGCCGTAGACGAAGAGGTCGAGGTCGTCGAAGGTCGAGCCGTCGAAGCCGGAGGTATCCACGTCATACAGCGAAAAGCGCGCTACCAGCGTGCCTGGCCCCGCCGTGAAGCTGAGCTTGGTGGTGCCTGCGGCGTTGGTCTGGCAGGCGACATTGCCGTCGGCCACGGTGGCCACGCCCACCGTGCCACCGGTGCGTGTGGCTTCCTGCATGCCGCTTTGCTCCACACCCAGCGCACCGTTGAAGCCGTAGGTGTAGCGGCCCACCAGGCGATCGCTGGCGCGTGTGCTGGACAGGGCGCCGGTACCCGAGTAGTTGGTGGCCCGCACCACGATCGGGCTGCGCACCACATGTGCGCCATCGCTCCAGGTGAGCGCGCCTTGCGTCCATGCGCCTTGCGCGGCGCCGTTGGCGGTGATCGTCACGTCCACCGTACCCACCTGGCCGTGCGCGAGTGTCAGCGTGGGTGGGTTCACCGAGACGGTGAAGCCCGGCAGGCTGGCGCTGGCGGTGTAGATGCTGCCGCTCGGCCCCACGTTTTTCAGCTTGCGCTGGAAGGTGGTGGCGCCCACCACGTCGCCGTTGATCGAAGGCAGGTTCAGATCGCTCGACTTGAGCGTGCCGAGCGCGGCGCAGTCGGGGTCGTCGGCCGGAAACAGGCTCGCACCGCACAGGTAGCGGATGTAGTTTTCCGGCTGGTTGGCATACACCAGGCCGGGATCGGCCGCACCATTGGGCCGCAGGTGCCCGGCGCCGTAGTTCCAGAACGAGGGATCCAGGGCGCCGTTGCTCAGGTAGACGGCGGTGCTCGCGCTGGTCATGAGGGCCGACTTGATGTTGGCGGGCGACCATTGCGGGTACTTCTGCTTGAGCAGCGCAGCCGAACCGGCCACGTGCGGGCTCGACATCGACGTGCCGTCGAGGTAGGCCGCGGTGGGCTGCATCGCCGAGGTGCCGGCGATGATGGCGTCGTGCATGGCCTGGTCCACCTGCGTCATCGCGAAGGCGGCGAGGATGCTGGAGCCGGGCGCGGTGATGTCGGGTTTCAGCAGGCTGTTCGAAGCCAGTGACGGGCCTCGCGACGAGGATGCCGCCACCACTGGCGCGATCACGCCGGGTGCCAGGGCGCGCACGCCCATCGTGCTGCTGGCGCCCGCTGCGGCAGCGTAGGTACGCACCGCATCGCGGTTGGCCATCGGCAGGTGCACGGTGGGGATCCAGTGCGCGTCGTCGTTCAGGGTGTCGGAGCCGCCGCCGATCAGGGCGAGTGGCGCATTCACGAGCACCATCCCCACACCGCCGGCGTTTTTCACGGCCAGGCTCTTGTCGGTGCGCGCGATGGTGCCGCGATCGCACACCACCACCCTGCCGGTCACCTTGCTCGCATCGAGCGTGCCCACATAGCACTGGCGCACTTGCTCGGGGTCGGCGCCGGCGAGGCCGGCGTTGGTGGACAGGATCATCGGCGTGGCAGGCAGGCCTTGCGACTGCGACGCGCCGTTGTAGATCGTGCCGTTGCCAAAATTGGCGTCGGCGCGGAAGAAGCGGTCGTGGGTGGAGTTCGCCACGGTGGTGATCCACGGGCTCGGATGCGCCACGGTGCTGGCGGTGGGGCCGGAGTTGCCCGCCGAAGCCGATACGAACACACCGGCCGCGGTGGCGTTCAGGAACGCCTGTTCAACCGGGTCGAGCAGGTTGGTGGTGGTGCCGCTGATCGAAAAGTTGATCACGTCCACGCCATCGGCAACGGCCTTGTCGATGGCGGCCACGGAGTCGCCAGTCCAGCAGTTGTTCTGGTTGGCGCCGATGGCGGCGTTGAACCATGTCCAGCAGACCTTGTAGGCGGCGATGCGGGCGCGCGGGGCGATGCCTGAGATCGGGCCCACATCGTTGGTGTTGGCGATGGCTTGCGATTTGGCATTGCCCGCGGCGGTGGAGGAGGTATGGGTGCCGTGGCCGGTGACGTCGCGCGGCGAGCCCTGGAACTCCGTCCAGGCGTAGGGCAGGCCGGTGGATTTGAAGGTGGCATCGAACACCTGCGCGCCGATGACCTTGTTGTTGCAATGTCTGGCGGGCTCGAACGCCGGGCCGGCGGTGCAACTGCCTGTCCATTTGGCCGGAGCGGGGCCGTAGGCCAGCGTGCCGGCGCCCGGGATGAGGGTGGGTGCGCCAGACGCATCCACATGGTCGGCAAACGAGGCGTTTTCGGGCTGGAAACCGCCGTCGACGATGCCGACGATCACATCCTCGCCCTTGATCTCGCTGCCCTTGCGGGTTTGCGACCAGATCCCGCCGGCCTCATCCAGGCCGAGGAAATGCGGTGTGTAGTTGGTGGTGAGCTCGCGCGGCTCGTCGGCGCTGATCGCCACCACCTGCGGCAGCTTGCTCAACGCCTTCACCTGCGCATCGGACAACAGCGCGGAGAAACCGTTGAACGAATACACGTAGCGGTGCATCACCTTCGGCGACACGCCGGCAGCCTGCAAGACCGCGCCGCGCTGGCGATCGAGATGCGCCACGTACGCCTGCACGGCGGGATTGCGCGCGCTCAGGCGGCCACCCTCGGGCACCTGCGTGGCGGGCAATCCGGCCACGCTGCCGCGATAGGACGCTGCGGGCGCCTCGGCCAGTTGAATGATGTACGGCCTGGGCTTCATCGTTGCGGCCGACGCGGTGAACGCGGCCGACAAACCGACGGCACAAAGCAGCGCCGTTTGTCCTCTTTTGAAGGAAATCGACATGGTGTGTCCTTGAGGGAAGATGGATGAGCGGCCAGGCGCTTTGGAGGGCCCCAAGGCAGCAAGGAATCCGTAACAAACGGCCGACAGCCCGTTCGGGGTGCGTCTGGGTGCGCTGACAGGCAGGCAACAGGCGTCGCTCAGTCTAGGTGGCCTCGACAATCAACGACAACCGGGATCACCCGCACAGCGTTGACGTCAAAGCATTCACAAACTGTTCATGTTGGGCG
>JANMAS010000234.1:0-1849 GCA_031359975.1 Burkholderiales bacterium | reverse complement strand
GCCGGCGTTTCCATCAGGGCCATCGCCGCCGCCATGTGGCCGCCGTAGGGCACGGCGTTGGCTTCGAGGTAATGCACCGCGGTGATGAACGTTACCGCGCTCACCGAGCCGTAGATGGCGGCAAGCGCCGCCGCGTCGAAGCCCCGCACGGCGCGCCGTAGCAGGGAGAAGGTGAGCATCGGCGTCAACACCGCCAGGCTCAAGGCGCACACCAGGCTGGTGGCCACGCTGGCGGTGAGGCCGGATGCCGACAGGGCAAAACCGCCCTTCAGGCCCAGCGCCATCACCAGATACAGCGACAGAAAGCGCGAGATCGGCGGCGGGATTTCGAGGTTCGACCGTGCCAAACCGGCCAACAGGCCCAGGATGAAGAAGAGGATCGTTGGATCGACAAAGTTGTTCATTGGGGTGGGATCGATGGCGAGCACCGGCGCCATGCCGAAGGCCGGCATCGTAATCGCATATCCGGCCTCGACCGGCGGATTCAGCCCTGCAGCGTGCCGCTCACTTCACCTAGGCCGATGCGGCGTGCGCCGGGCCGCTCGCAAAAGGCGCGCATCAGCACCGTGTCGCCATCGAGCAGAAAGGTGCGGGTTTCCCCGTTGGGCAGCGGGATCGGCTGATTGCCGCCGAGCGACAACTCCAGCATCGAGCCGCCCTGGGCCGCTTCGGGCCCGCTCATCGTGCCGGAGCCGAGCAGGTCGCCGGCGTTCAGGTTGCAGCCGTTCACCGTGTGGTGCGCCACGAGTTGAGCGAGCGTCCAGTAAGCCTCGGCAAAGCTGGACTGGGTGAGCCGCACCGCATCGTGCCCGGCCTCGCGCATGGCGGCGGTGTGCAGCCACACTTCGAGCGTGATCTGGATGTGGCCGGCGGCGCGATTGGTGGCGCAGTCGAGGTAGGGCAATGGCTGCGGATCGTCGGTCGGCCGCGAAAACGGCTGGCGGAAGGGGGCCAGGGCGTCCATCGTGACGATCCACGGCGAGATGGTGCTGGCGAAGTTCTTGGCCAGGAAGGGGCCGAGCGGCTGGTACTCCCAGGCCTGGATGTCGCGTGCCGACCAATCATTGAGCAGCACCACGCCGAACAGGCTGTCTTCGGCCTGCTCGATGGCGATCGGTTCGCCCTGCGCATTGCCGGTGCCGATGAAGGCGCCGATTTCCAGCTCGTAATCCATTCGCCTGGACGGGCCGAACCCCGGTGTGCCGCCGTCGCCCTGGGTCTGGCCTGATGGCCGGCGGAACGTGTGGCCGCTGACGCGGATCGACGACGACCGGCCGTGATAGCCGATGAGCACCCATTTGTAGTTGGGCAGCAGCGGGTTATCGGGCCGGAACAGCTTGCCCACCGTGGTGGCATGGTGGATGCCGGCGTAGAAATCGGTGTAATCGCCGATGCGGCACGGCAGCGCCATCTCGATGCGCGCTGGCGCCACCAGGCAGGCCGACAGTGCTGTTTGCTGCGCGCTGCCCTGGGCCAACGCCTGCGACAAGGCCGATCGCAGCGCGCGGCGCTCAGCCGCCGGCTGATCCATGAAGGCGTTCAGATCGCCCTGGGCCAGCGGTGCGAGCAAGGCGTCGATCGTCGGGCTCCAGCCGCCCGCCGCGCGTGCCAGCCGCAGATCGAGCACCGCATCGCCGATGGCCACGCCGATGCGCCAGGGTTCGCCCGAATCGCGGCTGCGGAAACGGCCGTAGGGCAGGTTCTGGATGGGGAAATCGGTGGTCTGCGCGTTGGCCGATTCAACCCAGCTGCGCAGTGAGGGGCTGTGGGTGGCATCGAGTTGAATCATGGTTGGAACCGATCCTTCAGGCCGGCCCAGCAATCGGCATAGTGCGGATCGAGCGTGCTG
>JANMAS010000204.1:0-6421 GCA_031359975.1 Burkholderiales bacterium | reverse complement strand
GCTGGTTGCGCTTGGGCTTGAGTTTGCGGTCCTTTGAGAACCTACCTTTGGGTGCGGGCATGTTGACCTCTCCAATTCGATTCAAATCACTCGAGGGCGGGCTCGATATCGAGCGCCGTCACATGAAACAGCAGTCCGCGTCCGTTGCGGGTGGTGGCCAGGAAACCGGCAAATGTGGCCGGGGTTCCGAGTGCCAGATCCACCAGCGCCGCCGTGATCGCCCCGAGAGCCACTGCGCGTATCTCCAGGGAGACCTTGCGCTGCTGGCCGTCTTCGCTGACCTCGGATTCGTGCTTGAGCACGAGATCCAGGGCCGGCAAGGCAGCCGGGGTGTATCTGACAGCGCCGCGCTCCTGCAGCTGCGCCGAAAGAACCAGCCGGTTCATCGGCGCGGCAGCCGAGCCGCCGCGAAGGGCGCACCGATCAGGCGGTGGCCTCCTGCTGCGACGACGCCTTGCGTGCTTCTTCGCGCTCGGCGGCCTTCATCAGCATCGACGGTGCGGTCTCGGCGGTGTCTTTTGACACGGTGAGGTGGCGCAGCACGGCATCGTTGAAGCGGAAACCGGTTTCGATCTCGGCAAGGATTTCCTTGCTGCACTCGATGTTCAGGCACACGTAATGCGCCTTGGCGAGCTTCTGGATCATGTAGGCCAGCTGGCGGCGGCCCCAGTCTTCCGACCGATGCACCTTGCCGCCGGAACCGGTGACGAGGGATTTGTAGCGTTCCAGCATGGCCGGAACTTGTTCGCTCTGATCCGGATGGATCAGGAGAACGATCTCATAGTGACGCATGAATACTCCTTGTGGGTTTCGCCATCACAGCGAAGCCGCCCCGTGAACAAGCCGATTTGCGTCAGCGGCCTGGTGGAATTGCTCCCTGAAAAGGAAGCTCGGGTGCGGCAAGGGAAAAGCCCATGATCATAGCAGAAGCGGGCCGCATCCCTGCCTGCTGCGCTGCACCGACGATGGGGGTCAGACGCTATCGCGCAGCGGCAAGCTGGTTCCAGGTCTGCACCACGGTATCGGGGTTCAGCGAGATGGACACGATCCCCTCCTGGGCCAGCCAGAGGGCGAAGTCCGGGTGGTCGCTGGGCCCCTGACCACAGATGCCCACATATTTGCCGGTGGCCCGGCACGACGCGATGGCACGGGAGATCAGCGCCTTCACCGCTGGATCACGTTCGTCGAAGTCGTTGGCCAGCAGCTGGATGCCGGAATCGCGGTCGAGGCCGAGCGTGAGCTGGGTGAGATCGTTGGAGCCGATCGACATGCCGTCGAAATGCTCGAGAAACTGGTCCGCCAGGATGGCGTTGCTCGGCACCTCGCACATCATGATCACGCGCAGGCCGTTTTCGCCGCGGCGCAGGCCTTTGTCGGCCAGCATCTGCACCACCGTCTTGGCCTGTTTCACCGTGCGCACGAAGGGCACCATGATTTCGACGTTCGACAGCCCCATGTCCATACGCACGCGCTTGAGCGCTTCGCATTCCATCGCAAACGCATCGGCAAACTCGCCCGAGATGTAGCGCGAGGCACCGCGGAACCCGAGCATCGGATTTTCTTCGTCGGGCTCGTAGCGGGATCCGCCGATGAGCTTGCGGTACTCGTTGGACTTGAAGTCCGACAACCGCACGATCACCGTCTTGGGCCAGAACGCCGCGGCGATCGTGGCCACACCTTCGGCCAGCTTGTCGACATAGAACGACCGCGGGCTGGCATGGCCCCGGGCCACCGATTCAACCGCCTTCTTCAGATCGGGATCGATATTCGGATAGTCGAGGATCGCCTTCGGATGCACGCCGATGTTGTTGTTGATGATGAACTCGAGCCGGGCCAGGCCGACGCCGGAGTTGGGCATCTGCAAAAACTCGAAAGCCAGTTGCGGATTGCCCACGTTCATCATGATCTTGATCGGGCAGTACGGCATGTCGCCACGCTTGACTTCGCTCACCTCGGCTTCGAGCAGGCCGTCGTAGACGTAGCCGGTATCGCCTTCGGAGCAGACCACCGTGACCAGCGCGCCATCCTGCAGCTGCTCGGTGGCATCGCCGCAGCCCACCACCGCCGGTATGCCCAACTCGCGCGCGATGATGGCGGCGTGGCAAGTGCGGCCGCCGCGGTTGGTGACGATCGCGGCGGCGCGCTTCATCACCGGCTCCCAGTTGGGATCGGTCATGTCGGTGACCAGCACATCGCCCGCCTGCACCGTATCCATATCGGCGAGGGACGTGACCAGCCGTACCGGGCCGGTGCCGATTTTCTGGCCGATCGCGCGGCCTTCGCTGAGCACGATCCGATCCTTGCCGCCATCGCCCTTGAGCTTGTAGCGGTACTCGGCCTTGCCCTCGGACTGGCTCTTCACCGTCTCCGGCCGGGCCTGCAGGATGTAGATGCCGCCGTTCAGGCCATCCTTGCCCCATTCGATATCCATCGGCCGACCGTAGTGCGCCTCGATGGTGAGCGCGTAGCGGGCGAGCTCGATCACATCCTCGTCGCTCAACGAATAACGATTGCGCTGCTCGGGCGGCGTGTCGACCGTCTTCACCAGCCTGCCGCTGGCAGCCCGCTCGGCGGCGGTACTGAACTCCATGCGCAGCAGCTTGGAACCCAGGCCCCGGCGGATCACCGGAAAGTGCCCGGCCCGCAAGGCCGGCTTGTGCACATAGAACTCGTCGGGGTTCACCGCACCCTGCACCACCATTTCGCCCAGGCCGTAGCTGGAGGTGATGAACACCACATCCTTGAAGCCGCTTTCGGTATCGATGGTGAACATCACGCCCGCGGCGCCGAGATCGGAGCGAACCATGCGCTGCACACCGGCCGACAAGGCCACATCATGGTGTGCGTAGCCCTTGTGCACGCGGTAGGAGATCGCCCGGTCGTTGTACAGCGAGGCGAACACCTCCTTCATCTTGTGCAGCACATCCTCGATGCCGACGACATTGAGGAAGGTTTCCTGCTGGCCTGCGAACGATGCGTCGGGCATGTCTTCGGCCGTGGCCGACGAGCGCACCGCGAACGAGGCATCCGGATCGCCCGCGGTGAGCGCACTGAACGCATCGCGCACGCTGCGCTCGAAATCCGCCGGGAACGGCGCCTCGACCACCCAGCGCCGGATCTCGGTGCCGGCATCCGCCAGCGCACGCACATCATCGGTATCCAGACTCGCCAGGCGCGCATTGATGCGCTCGGTGAGATCGGCGTGGCGCAGGAACTCGCGAAACGCGTGCGCCGTGGTGGCAAAGCCCCCAGGCACCTTGACGCCCGCGCCGGCTAGCTGGCTGATCATTTCGCCGAGGCTGGCGTTTTTACCGCCGACCACCTCGACATCGGTCATTCTCAGCGATTCAAGCGGTGCGACCAGGGCGGTCGCCGGGGGGGTGGATGACATGGGGAAGCTCCGTAAGGGTGAGAAATCCGTGCCGCCCACGTCATGACGATGCCCGGCGCTCCAGTGCCGTGTTCTTGGTGTTCTTGGCTGAAGGGGACCATCCGTCAATTGCCGCGCGGGGGTGATGCTTGATCGATTCTAAGGAGGTATTGCCTATGATCGGGAAACATCGTCAAGCCTCAGCCCCGGGAGCCAGCATGCCCAACAGAACCGTGTTTTTCATCTCGGATGGCACCGGCATCACCGCCGAGACCTTCGGCAATTCGATCCTGGCGCAGTTCGCCGCCCGCCCGCGCCACGTGCGCCGGCCGTTCATCGACACCACCGAGAAGGCGTTGGCGGTGGTGCAGGAGATCAATGCCACCGCGCACACCGAAGGCAAACGGCCGATCATCTTCATGACCCTGGTGGATGACGATGTGCGGGCGATCGTCACCGCACCGGCGTGCAAGGGCGTCGCGCTGGACATGTTTCGCACCTTCGTCGAGCCGCTGGAGAAGGAATTCGGCATCAAGTCTAATCACCGTGTCGGCCGCTTCACCGATGTCTCCAAGAGCCAGGAGTACACCGACCGCATCGAAGCCATCAACTACTCGCTGGCCCACGACGATGGCCAGTCGGCGCGCAACCTCCAGGACGCCGATGTGATCCTGGTGGGCGTGAGCCGCAGCGGCAAGACGCCGACCTCGCTGTACCTGGCCATGCAACACGGCATCAAGGCCGCCAACTACCCGCTGATCCCGGAAGACTTCGACCGCGGGCATCTGCCCAGCTCCCTGGCGCCCTATACGGCCAAATGTTTTGGCTTGACGATCGATCCGCAGCGCCTGTCGCAGATCCGCAATGAACGCCGCCCGGGCAGCACCTACGCCGCGCTGGACAATTGCCGGCACGAGGTGCGCGAGGCGGAATCGATGATGCGGCGCAATGCGATTTCGTGGCTGTCGTCCACGCACAAGTCGATCGAAGAGATCGCCACCACCATCCTGCGAGACATCCGGCCCGATCGCCTGATCTATTGATCGGCGCGGCGGCGCAGATCCTCGTACAGGCACACGGCCGCCGCAGCCGCCACATTCAGCGACTCTTCCCCACCCGGCTGGGGAATGCGCACCGTGGTGTGGCAACGCCCGATCAGCTCGGCCGACACGCCCTGCCCTTCATGGCCAAAAACCCAGGCGCAGGGGCTGGGCCAGCGCGCTTGCGGCAAAGCCAGCGGCGCATGGGAACTGGTGGCCACCAGCGGCAAGCCCAGTGCGTCGATGGCTTCGATGTCGAGCCCCTCCACCAGCCGCAGGGCGAAATGCGAACCCATGCCGGCACGAATCACCTTCGGCGACCACAAACCCGCCGTGCCCTTGAGTGCCAGCACCTGGCGCCAGCCGAAGGCAGCCGCCGTGCGCAACACGCTGCCCACGTTGCCGGCATCCTGCACCCGGTCGAGCACGACGGTGGGTTCGCCGGCCAGCGGCAGGGCTGCCGCCGGCAGGGTGAGCAAGGCGCCAACCGGCGTGGCCGATTCCAGTGAAGACAGTTGCGCCAGCAGGCGGTCGTCGATGGTGATCGTGCGCGCAGCCGACGCCGCCAAGCCCGCATAGCGCCCTTGCGACCACGCCGTGCTGCTCACCAGGAGAGGGTCGAGCACCAGGCCGCGTGCGGCGGCCGACTGCACCAGGTGTTCGCCCTCAAGCCACACCCGCCCGGATTTCCGGTAGCCGCCGGGGTCGGCCTGCAGCTTGCGTATCGCCGCCAGCAAAGCGTTGTCGCGCGAACTGATGTGCACCGGTGCGGTCATCGAATCATCACCAGATCGCGCACCGGGCCAAAACTGCGGCGATGGTGCTCGCAGGGCCCGTGCTGGCGCAGAGCGAGCAGGTGCGCGGCGGTGGGATAGCCTTTGTGGGCATCGAATCCGTAAGCCGGATGCGCCTCGTGCAGACTCATGCACAGCCGATCGCGATGCACCTTGGCAATGATCGACGCGGCGGCGATGGACAGCACCTTGGCGTCGCCCTTCACCACCGCCCGTGCGGGCACCTGCAGATCGGGCAGGCGGTTGCCATCCACCAGCACCATGTGCGGCAGCAGGCGCAGCGCAACCACGGCGCGGCGCATCGCCAGCATCGTTGCCTGCAGGATGTTCAGCGCATCGATCTCCTGCACACTGGCTTGCGCCAGGCTGCAGCACAGCGCCTTCTCGCGGATCTCGTCGTACAGGCGATCGCGCGCCTTGGGCGAGAGCAGTTTCGAATCGCGCAACCCCTTGATCGGCTTGCGCTCGTCCAGGATCACGGCCGCCACCACCACCGGGCCCGCCAGGGGCCCGCGGCCGACTTCGTCGACACCGGCCACCAGGCCCGGCCCATCGAATCCGCGCC
Source organism: Burkholderiales bacterium (assembly GCA_031359975.1). GTDB lineage: Bacteria > Pseudomonadota > Gammaproteobacteria > Burkholderiales > Burkholderiaceae_C > JANMAS01. Next base: position 652 of record JANMAS010000204.1, on the reverse strand, counting down.
CCAGCGGCGGCGCGGTTCGGCGCGGCTTGCGCTCAGCGGCGGATGAGGTTGGCGATGGCATCGGTAGCCAGGCGCGCGGTATCGCGGCGCAGGTCGAGGTGGAGGGCGGTGAATTGCTCCGCCACACGGGTGCAGCGCACGGGATTATCGAACCAGGCCAGCGTCTCCTGGGCCAATGCCTGCGGCGTGGCCGCCGACTGCAGCAATTCGGGCACGACAAACGACTGCAGCAGGATGTTGGGCAAACCCACCCAGGGTTGGTAGTTCATGCGCTTGAGGATCTGCCAGCTGACCGCGTTCATGCGATAGGCGATCACCATCGGCCGCTTGAACAACGCCGCCTCCAGCGTGGCCGTGCCGCTGGCGATCAAGGTCACGTCGCACGCGGCGAGTGCCTCATGCGACTGGCCATCGAGAATGCGCACAGCCTGTGCCTGATCGGCCAGGCCGGGCACGGCAGCGATCGCGGCATCCACCGCCGGCCGCATGCCCGGCACCACGGGCAGCACGAACTGCAAAGCCGGTCGGGCCTTGCGCATCGCCATCGCGGCCTGGATGAACAGCGCCGCCATGTGCGCGATCTCGGAGCCCCGGCTGCCCGGCAGCAGCGCCACCACCGGCGCGTCCGCCGGCAGCGCCAGCGCGCGGCGGG
>JANMAS010000196.1:0-2637 GCA_031359975.1 Burkholderiales bacterium | reverse complement strand
CGACCCGTCTCGCTATCCTCGCCGCTGCAACGGGTGCCGCCCTGTTCGCCGGCTGCACCGCACCCATGATGCACGGCGGCGGCCCGATGGCCACGGCCAAGCTCGAGGCCACGCGAGGCAACGTCGCCGCGGGCCAGGTGATGTTCCACCAGCGGGGCGACAAGGTGATGGTGCATGCCAGGGTCGAAGGCCTGAAACCGGGCCAGGAGCATGGCTTTCACATCCACGAAAAGGGCGATTGCGGCAGCGGCGACGGCATGAGCACGGGCGGTCACTTCAACCCCGGCGCCAAGCCGCATGGCGCGCACGACAGCCCGGAGCGCCATGCCGGCGACCTGCCTGCGCTGAAGGCCGATGGCGCGGGCCGGGTCGATGCCAAGTTCGAGATCGCCGGCATCGCCGTCGGCAGCGGCGCTGCCGACATCGTCGGCAAGGGGCTGATCGTGCACGCAATGCCCGACGACTACCGCACCCAGCCGACCGGCAACTCGGGCGCACGAATCGCCTGCGGCGTGATCGCGCGCCAGCCTTGAGCGCGGCGCTGCGCGTTTACGCCGGCCCACGCGCTCGCGCCCAGTTGCGCGAGCGCGGCCTGGCGGCCAGCGACGTGCATGTCGTGCCGGCCGCGGCCGGTGGGCCCAAGGGCCTGGTGCTCAACCCGCTCGACCGTTTCATTTTCGGCCACTGGCTGGCCAGCAGCGCCCACACGGTGCACTTGCTCGGCGCTTCGATCGGCGCCTGGCGCATGGCCAGCGCCTGCCTGCCCGACCCCGACGCCGCCTTCGCGCAACTCGCCGCTGACTACATCGCGCAGGACTACCCGCACGCGCCCGGCAAAGCGCCGACTTCGCGCGACGTGAGTGCCATGTTCGGCAACAAGCTCGAGCAGCGCTTCGGTGGCCGCGGCGGCGAAGTGTTGAGCCAGCCGCGCTACCGCCTGCATGTGCTCACCAGCCGCGGCCGCCATGTGCTGCGCCGCGACGGCCGGGTGCGCACGCCGCTGGGCTACCTGGGCGCCTTCGCCACCAACCTGGTCAGCCGGCGCGCGATGGGCGGCTGGCTCGAGCGCGTGATGTTCTCCGACCCGCGCGAGCCACTGCCTTTCGCTTTGCACGACTACCGCACGCAACAAGTGCCGCTCATGCCGGCCAACCTCTGCGCCAGCCTGCTCGCCAGTTGTTCGATCCCGTTCTGGCTCGACGCCGTGCACGACATCCCCGGCGCACCGCGCGGCGCCTATTGGGACGGCGGCATCACCGATTACCACTTGCACCTCGACTACGCGCAGATGAGCGAAGGCCTGGTGCTGTACCCGCATTTTCAGCGCACGGTGGTGCCCGGCTGGCTCGACAATGGCTTGAAGCATCGCCACGGCGCCACCGCGCGCTTGTCGAACGTGGTGCTGCTGACGCCGAATCCGGAGTGGGTGCTGTCGGCGCTGCCCAACGGCAAGTTGCCCGACCGCAGTGACTTCAAAGCCTATGGCGACGACCTGGCGGGCCGGCAGGCCGTGTGGTCGAAGGCGGTGGCCGAGAGCCAGCGCATCGCAGATGAGTTTGCGGCGCTGGTGCAGCAGGCGTCGATCGATGCGCTACCTCTCACCGTTTGAGTTAGGCCTCACGGTACGTTGGGCAACGAGCGCGAGTAGATATGACAGAGACCAAGTTCATCTCGATGTTCGCGCTCGAAGGACATGCCCACCTTCCGAGCGACCCCGACCGATGCTTCGTTTCCCGGAAGTATGAGACAGATGAGCCGTTGGAGACGAAGAACGTCTCTGGCGTGCTCAAGAATCGCGCGTGACGCTTCAGTGGCAAAGCCCTCTCTCCAGCGTTCTTTGGCGATGAGAAACGCAAGTTCTACTTCTTGGATTCCGTCGATCTTCCAAGGCAGCAGGCCGCACCGTCCGAGGAACGCGCCACTGCTCTTCTCGACAGTGGCCCACAGCCCCAGCTCGGTGAACTCGGGATGGCCGTTACGAAAGTAGTTCAGCTCTTCCTCGGTCTGCGCAAAAGTTCGTGTTCCGTCCGGAAAGTAGCGGCGAATCTCGGGGTCACGATAGAGAACAAAGAGTGCGTCAAGGTCGGCTGTATCAAGATGCCGAAGCACAAGCCTTGGAGTTTCGAGGATGACCACCAGTGCCTACGTCGGTTGTTGTCTCTGAGGCCTAACTAACTCATCAGTAGCGAAAAGGGTCCGCCGCGCTCCAGTGCGCGTCGGTAGGCCGGCCGCGCGTGGATGCGGGCGACGAAGTCGCTGAGCTTGGGAAAGCGTGCATCGAGCCCGCCCCGCGATGCGGCGGCCTCGAGCGGGAAGCTCATCATGATGTCGGCGGCGCTGAAGGCCTTGCCGGCAAACCACGGCCGCGCGGTCAGCTCGGCCTCCATGAAGGCCAGTTGGCTCGAGATGTTGGGTTGCACGAAACCCTTCATCACTTTGTCGGCGATCGCCTTGGCGATCGGCTTGGCGAAGAAGGGCATCGGCGCCGTGCGCACTTTGTTGAACACCAGGGCCATCACCAAGGGCGGCATGGCCGAGCCTTCGGCGAAGTGCAGCCAGTAGGTGAAGCGCAGGCTATCGGCGCTGCCGCGTGCCGGGCGCAGTGCGTTGTCGCCGGCTGCGTCGAGCAGGTACTCG
>JANMAS010000172.1:0-27386 GCA_031359975.1 Burkholderiales bacterium | reverse complement strand
GATGGTGTCGGCAAACGGCTTGGCATCGCCGGACTGGTTGATGAAGATCCAGCCGCCCCACTCGGCTGAACTCACCGGGATCAGGCTCAGCTCTTCGCGCTTGGCATTGGCAATCTCGGTGATCGCGCGGGCGTGGCGCAGGCCGCCGTCGAGGCCGTAGCTCCAGGCGTGGTATGGGCACAGCACGGTGGGCCGATTGACGCTGGCGCCGCAGGCCAGCAGTTCGTGGCCGCGATGGCGGCAGATGTTCTCGAACGCGTGCACCTGGCCTTGCGCATCCCGGGTGAGCAGCACACCGCGATCGCCCACCCGTACCGCCGTCTGCGAGCCGGCGGAAGGCACGGCATCGGCGCGGCCGACACACACCCAGCCGCCGGAAAACAGGTGCTTGCGTTCCCAGGCCAGCACATCGTCGTCGACGTAGGCGGCGCGCGGCAGCATGCGCGATTCGCCGAAGGGGCGAAGGCATTCGCGCACCTCGGCGGCCGACAAGGGCGCGGCCAGCGTGCTGGACAAGTTGGGGGCGGTATCGGCGCAGGGCCGTGTGGCGGTCGAGTTCATACGTGAAATAATAGCCCGCTTTTTCATGAAAGTGAAGCCCCTGAATTTCACGGAAAGGGAAAACCATATGAGCCAGCAGCTCGCCGCCGAGCCGCCGCCGATCGCCCCCGGCCCGCTGATACGCGACTTGCGCAAGCGCATGGGCGTCACGCTGCAGCAGATGGCGCAGGCCACAGGGCGATCGGTGGGATTTGTATCGCAGATCGAGCGCGGGTTGTCGCAACCCACGGTGCGCGATCTCAATGTGATCGCCGAGTTGCTGGGTGTGCCGGGCAGCTACTTCTATGCGCTGGCCAATACACCCGAGCGCAGCTGGATCACCCGCCCTTCGCAGCGCCGTACGCTGCGCTATGCCGACGGCTTCACCGATCACCTCGTCTCGCCCTCGTTGGCGGGGCGCCTCTGTGTGCTGGAGAGCGTGCTGGAGCCGGGCGCCGACACCGGTGATCGGCGCATCGTCGAGCACCTGGAGCAGGCCGTCTATGTGCTGCAGGGCCAACTCACGATCTGGGTGAACGACGAGCAGTGCACGCTGAAAGCCGGTGACGCCGGCCAGCTGCTCAGCGGCGTGCCCACCCGCTACGCCAACCTCGGCAAACACGCGGCGCGGGTGCTCTGGGTGTACTGCTGAAGCGGCGCGCGCGCACCCCCAGAATGAAGGATGCGCCATCGGCGACCGCGGCATAGAGTTCGCGCGATGCGCGCGAACCTTCCCCATCACGGCCTGCTCGCGGCCACGCTCATGGCGGCCGGCAGCCTGTGCCTCGGGCAGACCAGGCCCATCGATCCAGCCACACAGCCGGTGCGCCCCGGCTTGGGCACAGCCGCCGCCGACGCAGCGCGCCTGGCCGCGCAGCTTGCCGCCAACCAGCGTGACGACGCCAACCGCCGCGCCGAAGCGCTGGCGCGCGAAAACGCGCGCCTCAACGCCCTCATCGACAGGCTCAGGCAAGACATCGCCGATGCCGTGGCGACCACGTCCGCGCAGCGCGACGCGGCGCAACGCGCCGAGCGCGACCAAGTGCAAAGCCAGGCCAGGGCCGAGGCGCTCGAGGCCCAGGTCAAGCGGGCGCAAGCCACCAGCGACCAGCTCGCGGATGCGCGCAGGCAGTTGGCGACTTTGTCCGATCAATTGACCCAGCGCAGCGCGCAACTCGACACCAGGGATCGCGATCTCGCCCAGTCCAACGAGCGCGGCAACGCTGCGCAGGCCGCGCTGAGCGCAGCCACGATCCGGCTCGACGCGCAGGATGGCGCACGCTGGCTCCCGGCTGCGGTGGCGGCCATGCTCGGGCTCGCGGTGGGCGGGTTGGCCGGTGGCCTGGTGATGCGCATGCGGGTACGCCCGGTGCCGGCAGCCGGCCTCACCGCGCAGCCGGTGACGATCGGCGTGTCGCTCGGCGAGTGGTCTTTCGGTGTCGACCGCGCCACGGGCTGGTCGCCCTTGCGGATCCAGGTGCGCACGCAATGGATACCCACGGGATCCGCCGTCCACGCACTCCAGGCCTTGATCGTCGACACATCACGCCGCTCGATGTCCGGGCCGGAGATCACATCATGAGCCAGTCCACGTTGACGGTGTCGCAGTTGCTGCCGCTGGGCATGACGGTCGATCCCTCGCAACTGTGCTGGGATGCGGGTACGTCGAAGGCCGCTGCCGGGCTCGACGGTTTCGTGAAAGACAAGGTACGCGATGGCGTGGTGGCCGCGCTCGACATGGATGTGCTCGAGCTCATCGCCACCGCCTGGGCCAAGGTGGACGATCTGGCCGACGTGGCCGACGCCTCGCGCCGCACACCGGGGCAGACCACCCACGTATTCCTCGCCAAGCACGACGTGATCTGCGAGAACAAGCTCAATGTGGCGCTCGAGTTCGCCGGGGTGCCTGCGGTTACCGATCACCTGCGGATCAAGCTCACGGCCAAGTTCGAAGGCATCGGCATGACGATCGACGGCGGCTACATCGTTGCCCTCGATGCGGCCGTGGCGCCGCCAAAGCGGAGCTGCTCTACAGCAACGCCAAGCTGATGAGCAGCAGCACCGAGTGGCTGACGCTGCCCGGCAGCTACCAGCTCAAACACCCGGTTGAAATCGCGCGCGCCGTGACGCCTCGCTGAGGGCGGCGCACGGGCGCGCCGTCAATCGCCGCGGATGCGCTGGCTGATCCACCACAGATGCCCTTCGGGATCGACGGCGCCGTAGCTGCGATCGGCCCAGTAGTCATCACCGTAGTCGTGCAGCGTCGGCTCCTCGACGATCTTCGCGCCGGCCGCGCGGGCATGGGCGCAATGCGCGTCGACATCGTCCACGTAGATCATCATGCCCTGCGTGTTGCCACCGGCGGTGAGCGGGCTGAGCATCGGCGTCTGGAAGCGGGTGTCGCCCGCGGTGCGCTCCTGGCCGACCATGATCAGCCCCTCGCCGAAAGTGAGTTCGCTGTGCTCGATGCGGCCACCCTCGCCCTCCACCTTCAGGCGAACCTCGAAGCCGAAGGCCTTGCACAGCCAGTCGATCATGGCCGCCGCATCGCGGTAATAGAGGCCCGACGAAATACGCGGCCAGCCTGCGGGTGTGGGTTTCATCGTTCGTCCAAGGCAGTGTGAGGCAAGGAGGATCGAATGAGTTGCAGATGATGTCAATCGGGGTGATCAGGCGAGTTCGACACCTCGCGGATCAGCGCATCCACGGCCACCGCCGAGGTGGGCGTGATCACCAGCGGATTCACATCCAGCTCAATCAGGCGGTCGGCATGCGCCCCGGCATAGCGGCTGATCGCCATCACCGCTCCCACCACGGTATCGAGCGGTGCCCGCGGTCGGCCGCGAAAGCCGTCGAGCAATGCAAAACAGCGCAGGCGGCGCAAGGCGCGTTCGATCTCCGCTGCGCTGGTGGGCAGCAGCAGCGTCACCGAATCGGCCATCAATTCAACCAGCACGCCGCCCGCGCCCAGGGTGAGCGCCTGGCCGAATTGCGCATCGCGGGTAATGCCCACGATCAGCTCGGCCACGCCGCCGGTCACCATGCGCTCGATCAGCCATCGCGGATGCGCTGCCAAGGCAAGCGCCGCTTCGCGCACCTGCACGGCATCGCGCAGGTTGAGCTGCACCGCGCCTTGTTCGGTCTTGTGGGCGAGATCGCTGGCCACAGCTTTCAGCACCAGGGGATAACCCAGCTCATCGGCCGCCACCAGCGCCTGCGCGATGCGATCCTCCAGGCTTTCGGCCGCCAGCACCCGCCCCAGCGGCACCACCAGCCCGTACGCGGCGAGCGCGCGCTTGGCCTGCGCTTCATCGAGCGGGTGCATCGTGCCGCCATTCAGCGGTGTGGGGGGCAACAGCGCCGGCATCGACAGCGCCGCGGCTTGTCGCGCACCGATCCAGGCAGCGGCGCGGATCGCCACCACCGCTTCGCGCAGCCCTTGCAGCGGTGCGATACCGGCGGCCAGCAGCTGCCGGCCCTGATCGCGCGGCATCAGCTCCGGCAAGGTGCAGACGATGGCGGCCCGGCCCGGTTGCCTGAGCCGGGCCACGACGAACGCCGACAGCGCCTCATCCCAGCCTTCGGGCCGCTCGCCTTCGTGGAAGGGAAAGTCGAGCACCAGCAAGGCCAGGTCGATCGGCACCGCCATCATCGCGGCGAAACACTCGGTGAGCGCCGGCACATCGGCCCAGATGTAGGTGTGATAGTCGAGCGGGTTGCCCAGCGGCACCTTCGCGCCCAGCACATCGTGCAACCTGGTTTGCGCTGACGCATCGAGCGGTGGAAATTCAAGGCCCGCCGCATCGCCCAGATCGGCCAGCAACGAGGCTTCACCGCCGGAACAGCTCAAGGCGCCCACACGCCTGCCCGTCAAAGAGCCGCCGACGTGCAGCAGCTTGAGCGTTTCGAGCAGCTCGCCGAGATCGGAGACGCGCGCGATGCCCAGGCGATCGAACAACGCGTTGTAGAGCGCGTCGCCACCGGCCAGCGCGCTGGTGTGGCTGGCGGCAAGCTGCGCACCCAGGCGTGAGGCGCCGGTCTTCAAGGCGACGATCGGCACACCGCGCGCCAACGCGGCCTGCGCGGCCACCGAGAATGCGGCGATATCGGTGAGGCCCTCGATGTGCAGGCCGATGGCGCTGATGCGATCGTCGGCGATCAGCGCCTGGATCAGATGATGGAAATCAGCCGACGCCGCATTGCCCAGCGCCATCATGCAGGCCACCGGCAGGTGGCGGCGCTGCATCGTCAGGTTGAGCGCGATGTTGCCGCTCTGGGTGAGGATGGCCACGCCGCGCTGGCCGCTGGTCAGGCGCTCGCCGCCGTGCCGATCGGGCCACAGCGCCACACCGTCGAGGTAGTTGATGAGGCCATAACAATTGGGGCCGAGCAGCGCCATGGCGCCCGCGGCTTCGACGAGCTGGCGCTGCAGCGCCACACCCTCGCCACCGATTTCGGCAAAGCCGGAGGCGTAACACACCGCGCCGCCGGCGCCGCGCGCGGCCAGCTCGGCCACCATCACCAGCGTGGCCTGCGGCGGTATGGCGAGAAAGCTCGCGTCGGGCGCTTGCGGCAGCTCGGCCACGCTGCGTACGCAGCGCACGCCCTGGATCGATTCGCGGTGCGGATGGATGGCCCAGATCTCGCCCGCGAAGCCGATCTGCCGGCATTGCCGGATCACCTCGGCGGCTTCGAGGCCGCCGGCTACCGCGATGGTTCGAGGGCGAAGCAGGCGTTGCAGCGGCGTGCGTTCGCGGTGGGCTGCTGCGTCAATAGGCATAGATCAATTGCATGCCCAGGACATCGTTGCTCTTCACGTAGCTGCCATCGGTGCGGCCGAACACCGGGCGGTTGGCCCAATCGTGCCGGTACTCGGCCTTCAGCGTGATCTGGTCGGTGGGATAGGCCAACAGCGCAAACGTGAGCGACATGCGGTTGGCGCCCTTGCAGCTCAAGCCGAGGCCATCCGGATCGTTGGCCAGGCAGGCCTGGTCGATGCCGAAGCCGTTGACGGTGTCGGTGCCGTAGATATCGCCGGTGCCCAGATACAGGCCGCCACCGCCGCCACCGTTGCGGGCGTTGTTGAGATAGTCGAAGCGCGCGGTGGCGCCGATGCGGCCCAGCGTGTCGATCGACCATTTCTGATGGCCGAGCAACGAGAAGCCCCACCAGCTGGCGTTGCCACCATTCCACGCGCCCTCCTGCAACTGGCCGTAGTCGATCTGCGCGTTGACCTGCCGATCCGGCGTGGCATAGGTGAGATCGGCCTCGATGTAGGCCTTGTCGCCAAAGGCTCTCGACGCGGTGCATTGATAACCATAGGTGCCATCGCCACAGTCGAGCAGCGAATTGCGGCCCAGGCTCACCGAGCCGCCGATGTACAGCGAGCTCGCCCAGGCGTAATCCACCCGCGCGGTGACGGTGGGAATGCGATTGCTGCCGCCCGCCACGGTGGCGCCCGAAGCGCGGTACTCCTCGTTGCCGATCATGGCCTTCCAAGACCAATCGCCCTTCCAGCTGCTCAAACCCAGGCCCATGTAGGTGCCGGGCTCCGCCCAGTCGTACAGCAGGCCGTGGGAGACGGTGAGCGTTTGCAGCGCGCCTTGGTATTCGTAGCCGGCGAAGCTGGGCGAGTAGCCGGCGAAGATCGACGTGTACTCGGAAATCGGAATGTTCACCAACGCCGAAGTGAAGATGTTGCCGAAGGTGGCGCCGCTGCCGTTGGTGGTGAAGGCGCCATAGCCGCGGTACGGCATGATCTGCAGATCCACGCTCGGCGCATAGGTGCCTTCGCCGAAGGTCTTCTTGATCTGCAGGAACACATCGCCGATCGACGAGTTGTAGTAGGTATACGGATCGCCGCCGTCGAGAAAGACAAACGACGCCTGGCGCTGATTGCGGCTGATCACGAAGCCGGGATCCACATAGCCGCTGATGCTCAGGCCCGCCAGCGGGCCGGTGTGGGCGTCTTCATACAGCTCACCCACCTTCAGCTCCTGGCGCGCCACCTTTTGCCTGATGGTGTCGAGCTCGCCCTGGGTGAGCCGGGCCGGCGCATCCTTGCTGTCGGCCACCGGCTTGCCCCAGCCGGATGCGGCAGCCGCCGCATCGGGAGGGCCAGCCTTGGCCTCGAGCAGCTTCTGCATCGATTCGAGCCGTGCCTCCATGGCCTTCAGGCGCGCTTCCATCGCCTGCATCTGCTCCTCGGTGGGCGCGGCCTGGGCGGCGGTGGCCGGCAGCAGCAGGCCGATGGCAAGCAGGATCGCGCCGGGGGCGATACGGCGGGGGATCGTGTTGGAGGGCTGGTTCACGGGCGTCTCCGGGGTTGCGAGTCGTGTTCCGATGAAGGGCTCAGACATTCTGGCATTCAACGGGTTGTACGTATATTCAATTGTGGAAGTGAATGGTCGCTCGAGGCGGTGCGACACGGTGCTGTTCAGACCACCGCGTAGCCCATCTCGGTTTCCACCTCGTGCATGGCGCGCACGATCGCCTCGTGCAGGATGTCGAACATACGATCCACCTCCTCGCGAGTGATCACCAGCGGCGGCGAGAACACACACTGGTTGACCAGCGGCCGCACCATCAGGCCGAGCACATGGCAGTGTTTGTCGATGCGCGCGCCCAGCTCGGTATCCACTGCCAGGATGGCGTCTTCATCGAGCCCGGATTCGGCCAGGCCGCGCACGGTGCACTCCACGCAGCCCACCAGGCCCATGCCGCGGGTATCGAACACCAGCGGGATCTCGCGCAAGGCGTGCATGCGGGCCTGGAAGTGCGGTGCCAGCTCGCGCACATGGGCCAGCAGCCCTTCGCGCTCGATGATCTCGATGTTCTTCAACGCCGCGGCGCAGCACACCGGATGGCCGGAGTAGGTAAACCCATGGCCGAACGACGCGCCGCGTGCTTGTTCGCCGGCAATATCCTGAAACAGACGATCCGAGATCAGGCAGGCGCCGAGCGGCAGGTAGCCGGAGGTGAGGCCCTTGGCGCAGGTGATCAGATCGGGCTCGATGCCAAACACATCCTTCGATGCAAACCAGTGCCCCAGGCGGCCGAAGGCGGTAACCACCTCATCGGCGATGAACAGCACGTCATGGCGCTTGCAAAGCTCCCAGCAGCGCTTGAGGTAACCCTCCGGCGGCACGATCACACCGCCCGAAGCCTGGATCGGCTCGGCGATGAAGGCACCCACGTTCTGCGCGCCCAGCTCCAGGATCTTGGCTTCCAGCTCGGCCACGCGCGCGTCGCAAAAGGCTTCCACCGTCATGCCGGCCGGTCGCATCACCGGGTTGACGGTGGAGAGCAAGTGCGCATGCGGCGAGGCCACGTCGAACCAGTTCTTGTCGCGATCCTTGCCGGTGACCAGCGCACACAAGTAGGTGCTGCCGTGGTAGGCATTGGCGCGCGAGATGATGTGCTTCTTGTGCGGGCGGCCGAGGATGTTGTTGTAGTAGTGAACGAAGCGCAGCGCGGTATCCACCGCGGTGGAGCCGCCGGTGGTGAAGAACACATGCTTGCAGTCGCCCGGTGCCAGCTCGGCCAGCTTGGCGGCCAGCCGCACCGGCGTGGCATGGGTGAGCGAAAACGGGTTCATGTAAGGCATGCGCAGCGCCTGCTCGGCGATGGCTTCGGCCATCTCGCGGCGGCCGTAGCCGATCTGCATGCACCACATGCCGCCCGGGCCGTCGATGAGCGCGTTGCCGGCTTCGTCGTAGACGTGGATGCCTTCGGCGCGATCGATGATGGTGCGATCGGCCTGGCCGGCGGTGGGCATGTATTCCCACGGGTGGAACCAGGTGTGGTTGTCGTCGTGGCGGGTTTGTTCGAGGGCGGCGGCATGAGCGGCCGCGGTGTCGACGGAGGTGGAAACTGGGGTGGAAATGGGGGTGGAGACGGCGTTCATGGTGAGGCGGAGGGAGGATTCGGTGAAGGGCGGAGTCGGCGGTCGGCAGGCGGGGATGGCCGTCAGGATTCCGGTGCGGGGCGGTGGCCAGCCATCGCCAGCCGCAGATCGCGGTCGCGCCGCTGCTCGCGCTTGACCATCAGGTGGTTGTTGAAGATCACCACCACGCCCACCACCCCGATGAACAAGGTGCCCAGCGCGTTGATCTCCGGGTTGAGGCCCAGCCGCACCCTTGAGAGCACCACCAGCGGCAAGGGTGTGGTGCCGGGGCCGGAGAGGAAGGCCGACATGATCACGTCGTCGAGCGAGATGGTGAACGAGAGCAGCCAGCCGGTGACCAGCGCCTGCGAGATCAGCGGCAGCGTGATATCGAAGAACACCCGCCACGGCGGCGCGCCGAGATCGCGCGCGGCCTCGGTGAGCGAAGCATCCATTGCCGCCAGGCGGGCCTGCACGGTGATCGCGACGTACGACACGCACAACATCACATGGCCGATCCAGATCGTCACCATGCCGCGGCCATCCGGCCAGCCGATCAGCTGCTGCATCGAAACAAACAGCAGCAGCAGCGAGATGCCGGAGATCACCTCGGGCAGCACCATCGGCGCGTTGATCATGGCGGTGAACATCGAGAAGCCGCGAAAGCGCCGAAAGTGCGCCAGCACGAAGCCGGCCCACGCGCCGATCACCACCGAGGCAAATGCGGTAGCCACCGCGAGCTGCAGGCTCACCCAGGCGGCCTGCATCAGCTCGTCGTCTTTGGCCAGCTCCGCATACCACTGCAGCGAAAAGCGGGACCACACGGTGACCAGCTTCGATTCGTTGAACGAATAGACGATCACGCTCAGGATGGGCCCGTACAGGAACAGGAACACCAGTCCGAGGAAGCCAGCGCCAAGCAGGAATCCAGGGCGTCTCATGGGCAGCCTTTCATCGCGCCCTCAACTCGCGGTTCTGCAGGCTCTGGAACCACACCATCGGCACCAGCAACAGGGCGACCATCACGCAGGTGGCGGCAGCGGCCAGCGGCCAGGCGATGTTGTTGAAAAAGTCATCCCACATCACGCGGCCGATCATCAGCGCATCGGGGCCGCCGAGCAGCTCGGGGATCACGTATTCACCCACCGACGGGATGAACACCAGCAGCGAGCCGGCCGCGATGCCACGTGCGCTCAGGGGCAGCGTGATGGTGAGAAACACCTGCCACGGCGGCGCACCGAGATCGGTGGCGGCCTCTTCCAGCGTGCGGTCGAGTTTGACCAGGCAGGCATACAGCGGCAGGATCATGTAAGGCAGGTACGAATACACCATGCCGATGTACAGGCCGGTGGGCGTTTGATGCAAGCGCAGCGGTGTGTCGATCAGATGCGCGCCCATCAGCAGCTGGTTGATCAGGCCCTGATCCTTGAGCAGGCCGATCCAGGCATACACGCGGATCAGGTAGGACGTCCAGAACGGCAGGATCACCGCCATCATCAGCAGATTGCGCCAGGCCACCGGCGCCCGCGCGATCGCCAGCGCGGCCGGGTAGCCGATGAGCAGGCACACCAGCGTGGTGATGAGCGCCACTTTCAGCGAGCTGAGATAGGCGACGATGTAGAGATCGTCGGTGAACACCGATCGGTAGTTGGCCAGGCTGAAGCTGAGCTGCAGCTTGTCGCCCACCAGCGAGAGCAGATCGGTGTAGGGCGGCACGGCCAGGCGCATGTCGGCAAAGCTGATCTTCACCACCACCAGGAACGGCACCATGAAAAACAGCAGCAGAAAGCCGAACGGCACCGCGATCACCAGCGTGCGGCCCGACGGCGTGAGCCGCTGCATCTGGCGCCGCAACATGGCGGGGACGGTGGCCGCGGAGGTGATCATGGATTGAGCGAAATCAGGCTGCCGGCGCTCCAGCGCAAGCTCACGGTTTCGTCGTAATCGGGCCGGCGCGGCATGCGATTGAGTTCAGCGCGCGGCACGCTGGCCACCACCAGCCGGCCCAGGCCGGCGCCGGTGGCGGGCAACCGCAGGTAGTACAGCGAATAGCTGCCCATGTAGGCGATCTGTTCCACGACGCCGAAGGCGGCGTTGGTCATGGAAGTGCCGGTGGCGGCGTTGGTGGCTGCTGCGTCATCGGCAAGCGCCAGGGAGATGCGCTCGGGCCTCAGCGACAGGCTCACGCCCACGCCGCCGCGGGCGTTCATCGGATGTGGCAGCTCCAGCGGCTGCGCCAGCTCGGGGCAATCGACCAGCTTCGAGCCATCGTCCCGGAGCTTGCCCTCGAAGATGTTGGTCGAGCCGATGAACTCGGCGGCAAAGCGCGATTGCGGCGATTCGTAGATCTGCTCCGGCGTGCCCATCTGCACGATCGAGCCTTCGCTCATCACCGCGATGCGATCGGCCATCGTCATCGCCTCTTCCTGATCGTGGGTGACGAGCACGCAGGTGACACCCACCTTGCACAGGATGTTACCGAGCTCGAACTGGGTTTCCTGGCGGATCTTCTTGTCGAGCGCCGACATCGGCTCGTCGAGCAGCAGCAGCTTGGGCCGCTTGACCAGGCTGCGCGCCAGCGCCGCGCGCTGCTGCTGCCCTCCGGAGAGTTGCGAGGGCATGCGCAAGGCATACGGCCGCATCTGCACCAGATCGAGCGCATCGGCCACGCGCTCCTTGATCTCGGCGGCGGGCACACGCTCGCGCTTGAGGCCGTAGGCCACGTTGGCAGCCACCGTCATGTGCGGGAACAGCGCGTACGACTGAAACATCATGTTCACCGGACGCTTGTGGGCCGGCAGGGCGGTGATGTCTTCGCCATCGAGCAGGATGCGGCCGGAGGTGGGTGTTTCGAGCCCGGCCATCATGCGCAGCAGCGTGGATTTGCCGCAGCCCGAGCTGCCGAGCAGGGCGAACAGTTCGTTCTGCGCCACATCCAGGTTCAGGTGATCCACCACGGTGACATCGCCGAACTTCTTGACGACATCGATGACGCGCAGGAAATCCGGCCTGCCTATGGCCGAAGGCGCCTTCTGGATACGCGGCCCGACGGTCATGAACCCAGCACCCCTGACACGCCACGCTTGAGCAGGCTGCGCGCCACGATCAGCCGCTGGATCTCGCTCGTGCCCTCCCAGATGCGATCGCAGCGCAGCTCGCGCCAGAAACGCAGCGCCGCATTGCGCCGCATGTAGCCCCGGCCGCCGAAGATCTGCACCACCCGGTCGGCCACCCGGCCGGCCATTTCGGAGGCATACAGCTTGGCCATCGAGCAGTGGGTGTGCACCAGCGTCAGGTTCTCGCCGCGATCCTGCATCGCCGCGGCTTCGTAGGTCATCAACCTGGCCGCCTGCAGCTCGACAAGGCTGTCGGCGAGCATCGCCTGGATCATCTGGTACTCCGAGATCGGCTGGCCGGACACCACGCGCCCCTGCGCGAACTCGCAGGCCATGTCGAGCAGGCGCCCCGCCGCACCACAACACCGCGCCGCGATCATCAGGCGCTCGCGCCGGAACCAGCTGCGTGCATAGTCCATGCCCGATCCGTCGGCGCCGATGCGGTTGGCCGCCGGCACGCGCACCTGGTCGAACCGATACGCCGGGTGATGCGCCGAGAAGGTGTGGCCGAACTGCGGGTTGTCGGTGATCGAAAGGCCAGGCGTATCCATGTCGACGAAGAACAGCGCGTGCGAGCCATCGGCCAGCACCGCCTGCACGAACATGAAATCCGCCTTGTTGGCGCTGGTGACGAACCATTTCTCGCCGTTGATGAGGTAGCCATCACCCGCCTGCGTGGCGGTGGTGCGCATGGTGGCGTTGTCGGATCCGGCCTCGCTCTCGGTGATCGCATAACACTCGGTGCGCTCACCATGGATCAGCGGCTGCACATAGCGCTGGATCTGCTCGGGCGTGCAGGCCTCGAACATCCAGGCATGGGCTTCCGACACGCACCAGCACAGGGCATTGGTGACGCGGCCCAGCTGCTCCCACACGATCACCTGGTCGAGCATCGGCAGCTCCAGGCCGCCATACGCCTTGGGCGCATCCATGCAGCTGAAGCCCATCTCCAGCGCGATGTGCTTGTGGCGACCGGCCACGCCTTCGGGCAGCAGGCCCTCGTTGAACTCCGCGTATTCCTCGTGCGGGATCAGTTCATCTTCGGCAAAGGCCCGCGCCTTGCGCTGCCATTCGAGGGTGGAGGGCGACAGGGGATAGGCCATGGAACGCTCGTTGTGGTGGGGTCGGACGGTGCAATCGGGCATGCATCGCTATTGAACGGTAATACAAAAGCGGTTGTCTGGCAATCCGTTTTCACCGCCACACCGTTGTTTGTTGAACGGACGTATAGTAGACGCAGATTGACGAACGAGGCTGTTCGCCGGCACCCCGCCGGGTCGAGGCCGGTTGACTGCGAATCCGCAAAAAGGGGCATGCACGATGGCGAACAACGCGCACGATGTGATCATCGTCGGCTCAGGGCACAACGGCCTGACAAGCGCGTGCTTCATGGCGCGCGCCGGCTTGAAGGTGCTGGTACTGGAGCGCAACGATGTGGTGGGTGGAGCCGCGGTCAGCCTGAAGCTGCACGAGGATTTCACCTACTCGAATTGCTCCTATGTGTGCAGCCTGCTGCGCCCGGAAATCATCCGCGCGCTCGAGCTGCCGCGCCATGGCCTGCAGGTGATTCCGTACGAGGGCGGCTGCGCGATGTCGCGCGATGGCCGGCACTACGCCACCTATGCCAACCACGATGCCCAGCGGCGCGAGATCGAACGCCACTCGCCGCGCGACGCGCTGGCCTATGAACGCTTTTCGCGCGATGTGATGCGCCAGTGCAAGTTCATCAAGCCGCTGCTGATGCGCACACCGCCCGATCCCACCACCTTCCTGCCGCGCGACCTGATGGAGCTGGTGTACCTCGGCCAGCGCTTCCATGAGCTGGGCGAATCGCGCATGCACGACACCATCCGCTTCTGGACGATGAGCGCAGCCGATTTTCTCGACGAGTATTTCGAGAGCGAACTGATCAAGGCCACTTTGGCCGGCAGCTCGATCATCGGTACCGCGCTGGGGCCGCGTTCGCCCGGCACCGCCTACGTGCTGCTGCACCACTACATGGGCGATATCGACGACACCGTCGGCGCCTGGGGCTTTGCGCGCGGCGGCATGGGCGCCGTCACCGCCGCGATGGCCAGCTCGTTCAAGGCCAGCGGCGGCGAGATCCGCATCGCCAGCGGCGTGGAGCAGATCCTCGCGAAGAACGGACAGGTGCGCGGTGTGGCGCTCAGCTCGGGTGAGGAAATCTACGCACCCACCGTCGTCTCGAACATGGATGTCAAGCGCACGTTCCTGAAGACGATGGACGCTGCCGAGCTGCCGGCGCCGTTTCTCGATCTGGTGCGCCGCTTCAAGATCCGCGGCTCCTCGGGCAAGCTCAACATCGCACTCGACGGCATGCCGCATTTTCCGGCGATCCCGGCGGATTCACCCGCCATCCGCGGTGATCTGCACATCACCGAAACGATGGACGAGCTGGAGCGTGGCTACGACGACTGGTAAGCCGGCCGCTGGTCCGCCAAGCCGTATGTCGACATGCTGCTGCCCTCGATGATCGATCCCACCATGGCGCCGGATGGCAAGCACTACATGTCGGTGTTCGTTCAATACGCGCCCTACGAGCTGGCCGACGGCGTGTGGGATGGCCCCAATCGCCAGGCCTTCGGCGATACCGTGATCAATGCCATCGCCGAGCACAGCCCCAACTTCAAGAGCCTGATCCGGCATGCCGAGATCCGCACGCCGTGGGATATCGAAAACGAAGTGGGCCTCACCGAAGGCAACATCTTCCAGGGTGAGCTGACGATGGATCAACTGCTGTTCAACCGCCCCATCCCCGGCTATGCGCAATACCGCTCGCCGATCAAGGGCCTGTACATGTGCGGCTCCAGCACCCACCCCGGTGGTGGCGTGATGGGCGCGCCGGGCGCCAATGCGGCGCGCACGATCCTGGGCGATCTCGGGCGGAGCAAGTCATGACCACTGCAACCCGCGATATCGTTATCGGCGCCGGCCACAACGGGCTGGCCTGTGCGTGGCAACTGGCCAAGGCAGGTCGGCAAGTGATCGTGCTCGAAGCGGCAGCCGAAGTGGGCGGAGCCGCCGCCACGCGCGAGTTCTCGCCCGGCCATCGGGTGTCGAGCTGCGCTCACCTGATGCGGTCGTTCCCGGCCGAGCTGATCGCGTCGATGGGCCTCGAACAACATGGCTTGAAGTTTGCCGCCACCGCCATGCCCACCCATGCGCTGGTGGAAGGCGGCCCGGCACTGCGCATCGATGGCTTGTTGGCGCTATCCGCCTCGCTGCCCGACGGCGAAGCCGCGCGCCACGCGGATTTCATGCGGCGCATGAACCGCTACGCCGGCGTGCTCGGCGGCCTGATGCAGATGACGCCGCCGCGCCTCACACTGAACGAGTGGCCGGATCGTCTGGCGATGCTCAAGCTGGGCTGGAGCATCCGGCGACTGGGCCGCGACAGCATGCGCGAGCTGCTGCGCATCGCCGGCATGAATGTCTACGATCTGTTGAACGACAACCTCGAATCTCCTGCGCTCAAGGGCGCGCTGGCCTTCGATGCGGTGCTCGGCGCCGAACACGGGCCACGCTCGCCCGGCACGGTGCTCACCTGGTTGCAGCATCTGGCCGGCCATGCGCAGGCAGGCGCTGTGGGCCTGGCCCAGCCGGTCGGCGGCGTGGGTGCGCTCACGCAGGCGATGGCGGCCGCGGTGCGATCGCTGGGTGTGGAGATCCGCACCGATGCGCGTGTGGATCGGGTAACGGTGGAAGACGATCGAGCGGCCGGCGTGCGGCTGGTCTCGGGTGAGCACATTCCCGCACGCTCGGTGATCTCGAATGCCGATCCCCGCACCACCTTCCTCAAGCTGGTGGGAACGGAATTCCTCGATACCGGCTTCGTGCGCAAGATCGACCACCACCGCGCCAGCGGCCGGGTGGCCAAGCTGCATCTGGCGCTCGATGGCCTGCCTGCCTTCACCGGGCTGAACACGGCGGCGCTCGGCGGCCGCCTGCTGGTGAGCCCGTCGATGGACGATCTCGAACGCGCGTTCAACCCGTCGAAATACCGCGAGATGCCGCCGCATCCGGCGCTGGAGATCACCTTGCCAACGGCCAACGATCCCAGCCTCGCGCCGCCCGACCGGCATGTGATGTCGGTGATCGTGCAGTTTGTGCCCTACGACCTCGGCGCCGATCCGCAAGGCGCTCGCCAGATGCTGCTGAACACGGTGCTCGACACCCTCGAGCGCCACGCCCCCGGCCTGCGGCAGCAAGTGCGGGCCAGCGAGGTGCTCACGCCGCGCGACCTGGAACAAGCCTTTGGCATGACCGGCGGCCACTGGCACCACGGCGCGATGAGTTTCGACCAGTTTTTCTTCAACCGCCCGGTGCCGGGCGCGCACCAGTACCGCACGCCGCTGGACGGCCTGTTCCTGTGCGGCGCCGGCAGCCACCCGGGTGGCGGCCTGATGGGCATCGCCGGGCGCAACGCCGCCAAGGCGGTGCTGGCGTCGGCCGCATGATGTTCAAGGGCACAGCCCCAGCAGGAGATGCCATGCAGATGAACGAGTCGGCGGCAGCCGCAACTTCGGCCGCAACTTCGGCCACACCTTCAGCAACACCGTCGCACTACCGCCGGCCGCTCAAGCGTTCGCCGTTTGCCGATCGGGTGCGGCCCTATCAGCAAACCGACGCGTTTGTCGACTGGGCCGGCTACAGCTCACCCGAGGTGCTGTCGAGCCCGGAGCAGGAGTACTTCGCGATCCGCAATTCGGCCTCGGTGTTCGACATCTCGCCGATGATCAAGTACCGCATCGCCGGGCCCGATGCGGAGCGTTTCCTCAACCGGCTGGTGACGCGCGATGTGCGTGATCAGAAGATCGACCGCGTCACCTACACCGTGTGGTGCGACGACGCCGGCCATGTGATCGACGAAGGCACGATCTTCCGCTTCGGCCCACAGGAATTTCGCCTCTGCCCGGGCGAACGCCAGCTCGACTGGTTCATGGATGCGGCGATCGGCTACGACGTGACGATCGAGGATGTGTCCGACCAGATTGCCGCGCTCGCGCTGCAAGGCCCCACCTCGGCCTCGGTGCTGCGGCGCATGGGCCTGCCCGGCATCGACGACCTGAAGCCGATGCGCATCGCCCATCACACGCTCGGCGGCCAGCCCCTGATGCTGTCGCGCACCGGCTTCACCGGCGATCTCGGCTATGAGCTGTGGATCGCACCCGAGCATGCCCATCTGCTGTGGGATGCGGTGATGGCCGCCGGCCAGACACGCGGCATCCGGCCGATCGGCCAGGCCGCCCTGGAGATCGCACGCATCGAAGCCGGGTACATGCTGCCCGACGTGGATTTCATCTCGGCCAACCACACCGTGCGCATCGGCCGCGAAAGCTCGCCTTTCGAGCTCGATCTCGGCTGGGCGGTGGCGATGGACAAAGGCCACTTCAACGGCCGCCGCGCGCTGCGGCGCGAATTGGCCCGGGGGGTGCGCCGCAAGATCGTGGGCCTGGAAATCGAAGGCAACAAACCGGGCGCCGATGCCCTCATCTATGCCGACAAGGCCGGCAACAAGCAGATCGGCCATGTCACCTCGGCGCTGTGGTCGCCCACCTGCAAGCGCAACATCGCGCTGGCGCGCATCGACGCGCCGTTTTTCAACAGCACCGAGTCGTTCTGGGTGGAGATCTACCTGCACCGCGAGCTGCACTGGGAGCGCCGCATCTGCCGCGCCTGGATCGTGGAACGGCCCTTCTTCGCGCCGGAGCGCGCGAAGGCCACGCCGCCGGCGGATCGATGATGGCGCACACCTTCGGCACGACGATCCGCAAACTCGATTCGTCGCGTTGATTGAATGATCGTTTAATAGTATTCTGGCCCCGGCATGCTCACGGAAGGACTATCCCCATGATCCCTTGTCGATTCACCCGCCTGCTCGGCGCCGCGGCCCTTGGTTTCGCCGCGCAGGCGAGCCTCGCGCAAGGCATGCTGAACGTGATCAACTGGTCCGACTACATCGCCCCCGATGCGGTGACGAAGTTCGAAAAGGCCACCAACATCAAGGTGAAGTACGACATCCTCGACAGCGACGACACGCTGCAGGCCAAGCTGCTGAGCGGGCGATCGGGTTACGACATCGTCTACCCCTCCTCGACCTTCATGGCCAAGCAGATCGAAGCCGGCATCTATGAAGAGCTGGATTGGTCGAAGATCCCCAACCGCGCCAACCTCGATCCCGATCTGATGAAGCGGGTGTCGGCGCAGGATCCGGGCAACAAGTACGGCGTGCCCTACGTGTGGGGCACCGACGGCATGACGGTGAATCTCACCAAGGCGCGCGCCGAGCTGGGTGCGGCCGCCAAATTCGACAGCTGGGATCTGATGTTCAAGCCCGAGCTGGTGTCCAAGCTCAAGAACTGCGGTGTCTCGATGGTGGATTCGTCCGCCGATGTGTTCCCGGTCGTGCTGGCCTGGATGGGGCGCGACCCCAACAGCAAAAATCCGCGCGACTACGAAGATGCCTACCAGGAGCTGAAGAAGATCCGCCCCTACATTTCGCAGTTCAGCTCGGCCTACATCAGCGACATGGTGAGTGGCGACATGTGCATCGCCATGGGCTGGTCCGGCGACGCCGGCATGATCAAGCGGCGCGCCAAGGAAGCCGGCAAGGCCTTCGAATTCACCTACATCGCGCCGGCCGGCAAGACGGGCGTGTGGTTCACGCTGATGGGCATCCCGAAAGACGCCGCCAACAAGGAAAGCGCCTACAAGTGGCTCAACTTCCTGATCAGCAACGAGATGGCCGCTTCGGTGACCAACCAGATCACCTATGCCAACGCGGTGCCGTCGTCCAAGCCGATGATCCGCCCCGAGATCGTCAGCGACCCCACCTCCTACCCCACGGCGGAACAGCTGGCCACGTTTTTCGTGTTCCAGCCGATCGAGGCCGACATCTCCCGTCAGATGAACAAGCTCTGGCTGCGTTTCAAATCGGGGCGATAAAGTCCCGCCATGCCCGCAGCCACCCGCAACACCTCCACCTCGCCCGCTCGCTCCCGCACGCGGGCAGCCGCGCCAACCCGGGCCACCCGTGCGCCGCGCCAGCGCGAAGTGCCCGAGGTGCGGCGCAAATCGTTGATCGAGGCCACCATGCGTTCGATCGCCAAGCATGGTTACGCCGGTACCACGATCGAAAAGATCTGCGACGAAGCGCAGGTGTCGCGCGGCCTCATCAACCACCACTTCGGCTCCAAGGAAGAGCTGATCCGGCAGTCGTACAAGGTGCTCTGCGACGACTGGAAATACCACACCAACGACACGCTCGACACCCAGCGCGAGCCCGAGGATGAGTTGCGCGCGGTGATCCGCATCAGCTTCAGCCCGAGCATGTTCAAGCCCGAAGTGCTGGGCATCTGGCTCGGCTTCTGGAGCGTGATCGGCAAATCACCGGCCCTCAAGAAGCTCAATCGCGATGTCTGCGGCCAGGATCTGGCGGTCTTCCAGACGCTCTTCGAACGCATCGCCGCCAAGCGTGGCATGGATATCGACTGCCGCGCCCACGCCACCGCCCTGCTGGCCATGATGGATGGCCTGTGGCTGCAGTGGTGCCTGGATCCGAAGGTCTTCACCGTCAAGCAGGCCGAGGCGGCCTGCCTCGATTACGTGGCGCGCATCTTTCCCTGATCTCGACGCGCATACTCGGGAGAACCTTTCTTCCCCGAAGCGCTCCGCGCGGGCTTCGCGCCCCCGTCGATGCCCGGCTACCAGACCAAGCAAGAGCGGATCGCCGTCGCCGGTGTCGACGATCTCATCATTCGCTCCCTGCTCGATCGCCAGCAGTTCTCCGATCCGCTCGGCGAAAGCGAGCGCATGGGCATCTCGTCGGCCTCGTGGCCGCTGTTCGGGTTGCTCTGGCCATCGGGAGCGCACCTGGCGGCGCGCATGGCGCTGCGGCCGGTGCGTGCGGGTGAGCGTGTGCTGGAGATCGGCTGCGGGCTCGCGCTGGCCAGCCTGGTGGGCCACCGTCGCGGTGCCGATGTCACGGCCAGCGATCGGCATCCCCTGGCGGCCTTGTTCCTCGCCGAAAACCTGCGCCTGAACCACCTGCCGCCCATGAAATACCGGCACGGCGACTGGCGTGCCAGACAAATACGCCCGCGCGACCCCGGCGTGCCCGGCGCCGGCCCGGTGCAAGGCCGGTTCGATCTCGTCATCGGCAGCGATCTGCTCTACGAGCGCGACGTCGACGCCCTGCTCGCGGGCTTCATCGCGCATCACACCGAGGCCGAGGCCGAGGTGTGGATCGTCGATCCCAATCGCGGCAACCGGCCGGCCTTCAATCGCCAGATGGCCGCCGCCGGCTTTGCGCTGCACGAGGAGCACCTCCACGTGCCGGCGGCTGCGAGCGTCGACGCCTACAAGGGCCGTGTGCTGATCTACCAGCGCACCGCCCTTGTGCCAGCCCTCGTCGCGCGACCTTGAAACCCATGCGTGAACAAGGCGGCCCTGCGCCGGGGTCGAGCGCGAGCGTGCGATTCGTCGTTTGAGTGTCATTTATCAATGACACTTATTGACGTACACATAAGTTGACAGTAAGCTGGGGGTTCACTTGCCGACTCAGCCACCGCAGCGGGCCGGATTCGTCTCGGCGCTGTTGTGGAGAGACCGAATGACCCGGGAGCCGCGCTTGGATCACACCCCATCCCACTCGCACGCCAAATCGGCGCGAGGCGGGCGATTGGCTGCCTTGCGTGAGTGAATTTCGGCACCCCCATGACACCCTGGCAGGCATCGACGCCATTGCCTTGGCGGGCCTGATAACGGCAGCCACCGATGTGGCGCTGATCCTCGACCGAACCGGCGTGATCCGCGATGTGGCGATAGGCAACAGCGAGCTGGGACTGACCGACACGTCCAAATGGGTGGGCCGGCCCTTTGCCGAGACCGTGTCGCTGGACAGCCGCTCCAAGGCCGGGCTGCTTCTCAAGGATGCCGCCAGCGGCACGGCGCGCAAGTGGCGTCACATCAACTACCCGTCGAGCGACGGCTCCGATGTGCCGGTGATGTATGCCGCCGTGAAGGCCGGCGATGAGGGTCGGGTGGTCGCCTTCGGCCGCGACCTGCGCACCATTGCGGCGCTGCAGCAGCGGCTGGTGGATTCGCAGCAGGCGATCGAGCGCGACTACCTGCGCCTGCGCCATCTCGAAACGCGCTATCGGCTGTTGTTTCAAACCACTGCCGAGGCCACGCTCGTGGTGGATGCCGCCACTGAAAAGGTGATGGAGGCGAATGCCGCCGCGGCGCAGCTCGCCGGCCGCTCGGTGAAGGAAGTGGTTGACGACACGCTGTCGGCGTGCTTCGAGCCCCGCAGCCAGACCCTGGTGCAAACGATGCTCTCCGGGGTGCGCTCGTCCGGCCTGGGCGACAAGGTCAAGGCGCGCCTGGCCGGGGCCTCGTGGGAGGTGTGGGTGACGGCCGAGCTGCTGCGCCAGGACGGCAATTCGGCGTACCTCGTGCGCTTGTTGCCCCTGCATGCCGATGCGGCCGCCACGCTGCCGGAGGCCGACCTGATGCTGCGCAGCGTGGTGGAAAGCGCGCCCGACGGCTTCGTGATGACCAACATGGATGGCCAGATCCTCACCGCCAACAGCGCATTCATCGAAATGACGCAGCGCGCCGCCCTGCCACAGCTGCAAGGCGCATCGCTCGACCGCTGGCTGGGGCGCTCGCAGGTCGACCTCAACGTGCTCATCGCCAATTTGCGCCAACATGGTGCGGTGCGGCTGTTCGCCACCACGCTGCGCGGCGAATACGGCTCCGAAACACCGGTGGAGGTGTCGGCCACGGCGGTGCGGCACATCGGCCAGCCGTGCCTGGGTTTTACCGTGCGCGATGTCGGGCGGCGGCTGGAGGCCCAGGGGCGTCAGCCGCGCGAACTACCGCGATCGGCCGGCGAGCTCACCAAGCTGGTGGGCCGCGTGCCGATGAAGGATATCGTCAGCGAAACCTCGGATCTGATCGAGCAGCTGTGCATCGAAGCCGCGCTCGAGCTCACCCGCGATAACCGTGCCTCTGCCGCGGAGATGCTGGGCCTCTCGCGACAGAGCCTGTATGTCAAGTTGCGCCGCTACAACCTCGGCGATCTGCGCACCGACTCCGACCGCTAGGGTTTTCCTTGCCCTCGCAAGGCCGTGCGGCATGCAACGATGCGCCTCGCTGGGAGCTCTTGCGCTTGCGTGAGGGCCTGGGCTGTCGTTTCAAACCCCTGCAGTGCGAAGCGTCGGTCTAACAGCCACATGCGGCCATGCCTCGGGAAGCTGCCGCGTGCCGAATCCGCTGCAGCCTAGAGGATTTGCCCGATGAACCGGTCCCCCCAGGTCAGTTCGCATCCGGATGGCGCTGCACGCGATAGCGGGGCAGCCACGCCGGGCGCCTGCCACGACACGCCAGCCTTCGCCAGCACGACGGACATGTTTCGTCCGGTGGCTCGCGACGACATCTCCGAAGGCCAGATGGGCTGGCTGCTCAGCACCATCGAAACCGAGATCATTCCGCGGCTGCTGCGGGTGCATGGGGCCGAAGTGGCGGTCGAACCGGCGGCCCGCGAGCCCGTGCGTCCGCGCGACGGTGCCGCCTCGGCGCTGGCGCAGCTGGTGCTGGCCAATCAGGCCGGTGCGCCAGCGGCGTTTGTCGAAGGCCTGCGAACCGACGGCGTGTCGCTGGAAGTCATCTACCTGCAGGTGATGGCGCCCGCGGCGCGGCACCTGGGCGATCTGTGGGATGCCGACCTGTGCGATTTCACCCAGGTGACGATCGGCTTGTGGCGGCTTCAGCAATTGATGTACGAACTGAGCCCTGCCTTCCAGAACAACGCCTCGCCCGCGGCAGGCTTGCGTCAGGCCATGCTGGTGCCGGTGCCGGGCTCGCTGCATACCCTGGGCCTGCTCATGGTGGCGGAGTTCTTCCGCCGCGATGGCTGGCGCGTCTGGGGCGAACCGGCGGCTTCGGAGGCCGATCTGGTGAACGCGGTCAAGGCCACGCATTTCGACATGGTCGGTTTTTCGGTGGGCGCGGTCGCGCACATCACCTCGCTCAAGCGGGTGATCGACGCGATTCGCAAGGCCTCGCTCAACCC
Source organism: Burkholderiales bacterium (assembly GCA_031359975.1). GTDB lineage: Bacteria > Pseudomonadota > Gammaproteobacteria > Burkholderiales > Burkholderiaceae_C > JANMAS01. The sequence goes on along the minus strand of JANMAS010000172.1, from coordinate 4,747 downwards.
GGCGATCAAGGTGATGGTGGGCGGGCCGGTATTCCTGGTCAGCCCCAAGCTGATGGCCGAGGTGGGCGCCGATGCCACCGCGCCCGATGCGGCATGCGCCGTGGAGACAGCCTCCAAACTCGTGCCTTGCCGCCTGGGCAATACCGAACAAGCCTGAGCCGGCCGCGCCTGAGGCAGATGGCTGGCCGGGCCGGCCGCGCGGCCGGCTGGTTCAGCGCACTGGTGCGCTTGCGGCCAAACCCCATTGCACGAGCAGGAAGGTGAAAATCTCCGCGCGCTCCTTCAGCTCCTCGAAGCGCCCCGACGATCCGCCGTGGCCGGCGTCGAGGTTCACGTTCATGAGCAGGGGCTGGGCATCCGTTTTCAGGGTACGCAGCCGTGCCACGTACTTCGCCGGTTCCCAATACGCCACCTGGCTGTCGTTGATGCCGGTGCGCACCAGCATGGCCGGATAGGCACCGCGCTTCAGGTTGTCGTAGGGGCTGTAGGCCCGCATCCACCGGTATTGCTCAGCAATTTTCGGGTTGCCCCACTCGAGAAATTCACCCACCGTGAGCGGCAGGGTTTCGTCGAGCATCGAGTTGATGACGTCCACGAACGGCACCTCGGCCACCACCGCGTGGAACAACTCCGGCCGCTGGTTGACCACCGCGCCCATCAGCAGCCCGCCAGCGCTGCCGCCATGGATTGCCAGCTGTGCCGGCGAGGTGAAGCGCAGCGCGATGAGCTTTTCGGCGCAGGCGATGAAATCGCTGAAGGTGTTTTGCTTCCTTGCCATCTTGCCGGCTTCATACCAGCTGCGGCCCAAATCGCCGCTGCCGCGGATATGGGCGATGGCGAAGATCGCGCCCCGATCGAGCAGCGAGATGCGATAGGCGGAAAACGGCGGATCGGTGGGGTAACCGTAGCTGCCGTAGCCGTACAGCAGCAGCGGCTGCGGCCCGTCCAGGCGCTTGTCTTTTCGATACACCAGCGAAATCGGCACTGCCGTGCCATCCGGCGCGGTCGCCATCAGCCGCTGGCTGGTGTATTGCGTCGGGTCGTAGCCGCCGAGCACCGGCTGCTGCTTGATCAGCGTGCGCTGGCGGGTATCGAGCCGGTAGTCGTAGACGGTGGCCGGCGTGATCGGCGATTGGTAGTTGAAGCGAAAGGTGTCGGTATCGAACTCGTTGTTCTGCTGGCCGCGCACGGTGTAGGCGGGCTCGTCGAAAGGCACCGTGTGCTCGGTGGCGGCCGCGTCGGCGTGCGGGCGCAAATCGCGCACGTGCAGGGTGAGCAGGCCCTGCCGGCGTTCGGTCACCACCAGGTGATGGCGAAACACATCCACCTGCTCCAGCATCAGGCCGGGCTGGACCGCGATCAGCTCTTGTGCGGAGGCCAGGTCGGGGTGCTGCGCGTCGAGCGAAATGAGGCGGAAATCGGGGCCGGTGTCGTTGGTGCGCACATAGAAGCGGCCATCGCGGTGGTCGAGATCGCTCAGCACACCGGGCCGCAGCGGCAGCACGGTGCGAAACGCCGCTTCGGGCGTGTGCGCATCGAGCACGCTCACGGCGTTTTCGTCGCTGCTCTGGCTCACCATGACGATCCATTGATCGTCGCGGGTGCGCTCGACGCCGAGGTCGAACAAGGCGTTTTTTTCCTCATGCACCAGCACGGGCGGCTTGCCGCTGGCCGGCACCACGCGCCAGAGTTGGTTGGCGCGCTTGGCCTCATCCATCGTCACGTAGAACAGCGTACCGCCATCGGCGGCCCAGTCGGCCTGCGCCACCTCGGGCATGCTGAACGGCAGGTCGGCGCCGGTGCGCAGGTCACGCACGCGCAGCACCCAGTCGCGGCCGCCGGTTTCATCGGTGGAATAGGCGGCCAGGTGGGCATCGGGGCTGATCCGGATGCCGCTCACGGCCAGGTATTTCTTGCCTTGCGCCATCGCGTTCACATCGAACATCACCTGCTCGGCCGCGGCTGCGTCGAAATGCCGATCGGCGCCCTGGGCGGCGCGCCGGATGTAGATCGGATAGGCCTGTCCCTGGCGGGTGCGGGTGGAATACCACCACAGGCCGATACGGTAAGGCGCCGCTTCGTCGTCTTGCTTCAGCCGCGCCAGCATCTCGTCGTAGAGCGCCTGCCGCAAGGTTTGATGGGGGGCGAACCAGGCTTCGGCGTAGGCCTTCTCGGCCTTGAGATGCTCGATCACACGCGGATCCTCGCGGTGGCGCAGCCAGAAGTAGTCGTCGATGCGCTTATCGCCGTGCACCGACACATCCTTGGGCTCGCGAGGGGCGATCGGTGGGGCAGGCTGCGTGATGGTCATGTCGTTTCGGCTGGGTTGGCCTTGAGGTTCGGCGGGACTCTGCGCCAGGGCAGTGGTCGCGAAGGCAACCATCATCATCATGGTCGGCATGTGCAGGAGTTTGACCATCGATGGGGCTCCGAGTGGGCTGCTGTGCGATTCGCACGGGCCGCGTCGGCGCATTGTGGCGCACGCGCAAGCCTGCCCCGACCGTGCCGGATTGCACAGGCTGGCGTGGCCCGTCACCGCGCGGGAACCGCACCGGGGCCACCGATGCATCCGCCCCGTGGTGCGGCGCGTAGGCCACATCAAGACGTGGAGCGCCAAGCCCCGCACCAACTACCCTGCGCCCGCCAACGCACAATACAACCTACTCATGGCCCACACCGCCTCCGCCGACCCCACCGAACGCAGCCGCCTGCTGGCCCAGCTGATGTCGCGCATCGCGCTGGGTGACCGGCGCGCCTTTGCCGAGCTTTACGATCTCACCAGCGCGTTTCTGCTGGGCATGGTGCTCAAGGTGCAGCACGATCGTGCCGTCGCCGAGGAGGTGCTGCAGGAGGTGTACGTCAACATCTGGCGCGCATCATCGAGCTTCGACGCCACGATGAGCCAACCGATGACCTGGCTGGGCAGCGTGGCCCGCAATCGTGCCATCGACAGCCTGCGCCGCAGCCAGACGCAGCCGGTCACCGTGAGCCGCTTCGTGCGCCACGCCGATGACGACGAGGTCGATCACGATCTGCTGCAGGACATGGCCGCCGCCGGCAGCGATCCGCTGGACATGCTGGGCCAGGCCAGCGAGCGGCTGGCGCTGAATCAGTGCATGGAGGCGCTCACCAGCGAGCAGAAACAAAGCCTGGCGCTGGCGTTCTACCAAGGCCTTTCCCACGCCGAGGTGGCCGAGCACCTGTGCCAGCCGCTGGGCACGGTGAAGAGCTGGGTGCGGCGGGCCCTGCAGACCTTGAAGAATTGTCTCTCGCGCGCAGCGCAGGCGGCCTGAACCATGGACTACGGACGCCCTGCGCTCGCCGATCGACTGGCCTCGGAATACGTGCTCGGCACGCTGCGAGGCCCCGCGCGACGGCGCTTCGAGTCACTGCTGCCGGCGCATCCGGCCTTGCGCCAGGCGGTGCTCCAGTGGCAGGTGCGCCTGCTGCCGCTGAACACCGCCGTGCAAGCGGTACCGCCCTCCCCGGCCGTATGGGCCGGCATCCAGAAGCGCCTGTTCGGTGCCGCTGCCGCGCCCTTGCGCTGGTGGCAGCAGCTCGGCCTGTGGCAAGGTGCGGCGTCGATGGCCACCGTGGCCGCGATCGGCCTGGGGGTGGCTCTGTCGCAGCCCCCTCCGGTGGCACCGCCGGTGGTGATCGTGCTGGGGGCCAATCCGGATGCAACGGGCTTCCAGCCCACCAGCTTCGTGGCCAGCGTGTCGCCGGATGGCCGGGCCCTGGTGCTCAAGCCGATCGACAAGGTGGCGATCGACGTCGGCCGCGTGCTGGAGCTGTGGGCGGTGCCCGGCAGCGGCGCGCCGCGCTCGCTGGGCCTGGTGCGTGCCGATGGCGCCACCACCGTGCTGCGCACCAGGCTGCTCGAAGGCACGGCGGCGTTTGCGGTGAGCGTGGAGCCCACCGGCGGATCACCCACCGGCGCACCCACCGGCCCGATCGTCTCGCTGGGCAAATTGCAAAGTTAGCGAGGCCCCACGACGACTGACCACCCGGTCGGCGGGCGACGGGGCCTACCGCCGGCGCCGGCTGCTCGCCGTCAGTCGAGCGCCGGGCCGCCATGGGCCACATGGTGGCCCACTTCGTGGACCACGGCCGACTGACACCCGCTCGGCGGGTGGCGCCGCGTACCCGCGGCGCCGGGTGCCCCATCTCCGCCTATGCAGGTGCGGTTCTTGCCGGCGCGTTTGGCTTCGTAGAGGGCTTCGTCGGCGCGTTGCAGCGTGCTCTCCAGCGTCTCGCCTGGCCGATAAGCGGTAACCCCAGCGGAAAAGGTGACGAGCACCTCGCGGTTTTCATGCATGAACAGCGCCGTCGAGACGATGCGTTGCAAGCGCGTCAAGGCCACGGTGGCCTGCTCCACGGGTGTATCGGGCAGCATCACGACAAACTCTTCGCCGCCATAGCGTGCCACGGTATCGATGGGCCGCAGGCTGTCGCGCACCCGGGCCGCCAGGCTCTTGAGCGCATCGTCGCCGGCCGCGTGGCCCAGCGTGTCGTTGAGCTTCTTGAAGTTGTCGATGTCGATCAGGCCCACCGCCAGCGGCGCCTGGTCCACGCCCTCGCGTTGCACCCGGGCGCTCTCCTGCGCGAAGGCCTGGGCCAGGCCACGCCGGTTGGCGACCTGGGTCAGCGCGTCGGTGTTGACCTCGTCGGACAGGCGCCGCAGCTCGGCTTCCAGCCCCAGCACCCGCGACTCCAGCGCGCTGGTGCGGGCATGCTCGGCCGCCAG
>JANMAS010000171.1:0-6507 GCA_031359975.1 Burkholderiales bacterium | reverse complement strand
GCTCGCTGCGCTCGGTCTGTCCCGCAAGGTCATTGGACTGGACAGAGCTCGCTGCGCTCGGTCTGTCCCGCAAGGTCATTGGACTGGACAGAGCTCGCTGCGCTCGGTCTGTCCCGCAAGGTCATTGGACTGGACAGAGCTCGCTTTGCTCGGTCTGTCCCACAAAGCCGTCAGACTCTCCCCATCGCGAAGCCCTTGGCGATGTAGTGGCGCACGAACCAGATCACGATCGCACCCGGCACGATGGTGAGCACGCCGGCGGCGGCCAGGGTGGCCCAGTCCATGCCGGAGGCGCTCACCGTGCGGGTCATGGTGGCCACGATCGGCTTGGCGTTCACGCTCGTGAGCGTGCGCGCCAGCAGCAGCTCCACCCAGCTGAACATGAAGCAGAAAAACGCCGCCACGCCCACACCCGCCTTGATCAGCGGCAGGAAGATGGTGATGAAGAAACGCGGGAAGGAATAGCCATCGATGTAGGCGGTCTCGTCGATTTCGCGCGGGATGCCGCTCATGAAGCCTTCGAGAATCCACACCGCCAGCGGCACGTTGAACAACAGGTGCGCCAGCGCCACGGCGATGTGCGTGTCCATCAGCCCGAGGGTGGTGTAGAGCTGGAAAAACGGCAGCAGGAAAACCGCCGGCGGCGTCATCCGGTTGGTGAGCAGCCAGAAAAACACATGCTTGTCGCCGAGGAACGAATAACGCGAGAAGGCATAGGCCGCGGGCAACGCCACCGTGATGCTGATGACCGAATTGATGGCCACGTAGATCAGGCTGTTGATGTAGCCCGAGTACCACGACGCATCGGTGAAGATCGTCTTGTAGTTGGCCCAGGTGAAATGCTGCGGCCACAGCGAAAAGGTCGACACGATTTCTTCGTTCGTCTTGAACGACATCATCGTCATCCAATAGATCGGCAGGATCGCGAAGAGGATGTACGCGAACAGAAAAATCGTGCGCTTCTGAAACCCGGTATTCATGTCGTCACCTCCGGCTTCTCGGCCGTGCCCACACGCTGCATCCAGTTGTAGAGGATGAAACACAGCAGCAGGATGATGAGGAAATAGATCAGCGAAAACGCGGCTGCCGGCCCCAGGTCGAACTGGCCCACGGCCTTCTGGGTGAGGTATTGGCTGAGGAAGGTGGTGGCATTGCCGGGGCCGCCCCCGGTGAGCACAAACGGCTCGGTGTAGATCATGAAGCTGTCCATGAAGCGCAGCAGAACCGCGATCATCAGCACGCCGCGCATCTTCGGCAGCTGGATGTAGCGGAACACCGCGAGCTTGCTGGCGCCATCGATGCGCGCGGCCTGGTAGTAGGCGTCGGGGATGCTGCGCAGACCCGCATAACAAAGCAGCGCGACCAGCGGCGTCCAGTGCCACACGTCCATCAGCAGCACGGTGAGCCAGGCGTGGGTGGCGTTGCCGGTGTAGCTGTATTCGAATCCCAGCTTTTCCAGCGCGGCGCCGAGCAGGCCGATGTCGGCACGACCGAAGATCTGCCAGATGGTGCCCACCACATTCCACGGGATCAGCAACGACAGCGCCACGATCACCAGCACCGCGCTGGCACGCCAGCCGGCCGCCGGCATCGACAGCGCCAGCATGATGCCCATCGGAATCTCCACCAGCAGCACGGCCAGCGAGAAGAAGATCTGGCGGATCAGCGCCTCGTGGAGATCCGGATCACGCATCACGCTGGCAAACCATTCGGTGCCGACGAACACGCGGCGCTCAGGGCTGATGATGTCCTGCACCGAATAGTTCACCACCGTCATCAGCGGCAGGATGGCCGAGAAGGCCACGCAGATGAAGACAGGCAGGACGAGGAACCAGGCTTTCTGGTTGACGGGTTTCATGCGATGGCTTTCATGCGATCAATTCCTCGCTGGTGCGATAGAAGCAGGTGTGTGCGCCCATCACGCCGAGCCACACCGCCTCACCCGCCGTCGGCGCGGTGGCCTCGGGGCTCAGCCGTGCGCGCACGGTGTGGCCATCGCAGCGCGCGGTGAGCAGCACGTAGGTGCCGATGTCTTGCACGCGCTCGATGGTGGCGGGCAGCGCGCCAGGCTCGTTCGGCGTGGCGATCGTGACGTACTCCGGGCGCACGCCCAGGGTGAAGCGGCTTTCGGCGGCCAGCGCGGTGGCCAGCTCGCCGCCCATCACGCCCAGCGCATGGCCCGCCGCCGAGACGGTGCCCTCGTGCCACTGCGCAGGCAGGAAGTTCATGCCCGGTGAGCCGATGAAGTGGCCCACGAACATGTGCTGCGGCCGCTCGAACAAGGCATCGGCCGCGCCCACCTGCACCGCGCGGCCGCGCGTCATCACCACCACTTCGTCGGCGAAGGTGAGCGCCTCCACCTGATCGTGGGTGACGTAGATCAGCGTCAGCTTGAGCTCATGGTGGATCTGCTTTAGCTTGCGCCGCAGCTGCCATTTGAGGTGCGGATCGATCACCGTGAGCGGCTCGTCGAACAGCACCGCCGAGACATCGTCGCGCACCAGACCGCGGCCGAGCGAGATCTTCTGCTTGGCATCGGCGGCGAGGCCGGCGGCGCGGGTGTCGAGCTGGTCGCTCATTTCGAGCATCTCGGCGATCTGGCCCACACGCGCTTTGATGCGATCGGGCGCGACGCCGCGGTTCTTCAGCGGAAAGGCGAGGTTCTCGCCCACCGTCATGGTGTCGTAGATCACCGGGAACTGGAACACCTGCGCGATGTTGCGATCCTGCGGGCTGGCGCGGGTGACATCCCGGCCATCGAACGTGACGCCGCCGTGGGAAGGCACGAGCAGGCCCGACATGATGTTGAGCATGGTCGACTTGCCGCAGCCCGAGGGCCCGAGCAGCGCATAGGCGCCGCCATCGGCAAACGTCATCTTGAAGGGCAGCAACGCGTAGTCGGCGTCGCCTTGCGGATGCCGCTTGTAGGAGTGCGCGAGATCGAGATCGATGCGGGCCATACTAGTTTTTCCTCGCGGCCGGCGCGCGCATGAGCGCACCGCTGGCGTCGAACACATAGGCCTGCGACACATCGAGGTACAGCGTCACCGGCGTGCCGAGATCGAAGTAGTGCACGCCGGTGAGTTGGGCCACCAGGTCGCCGACCTCGGTGTGGGCATGCAGGAAGGTGTCGGAGCCGGAAATTTCGGCCAGTTCCACCCGGCCCGGCAACACCACATCGCCGGGGCGCTGCGTCACGCGAAGGGCATTGGCACGCACACCGATCGTCACGTTGGCCGGCACATCGTGCACACCGAGCTTGAGCGCGTGGCCTTGCAGCAGATTCATCGGCGGATCGCTGAAGGCGCGCGCCACGCGGATCGAACGCGGCGTGTGGAAGACCTCGGCCGTGGGCCCGTACTGCAGCAGTTCGCCGCCATCGAGCACGGCGGTGTAGCCGCCCAGCAGCAGCGCTTCGGCCGGCTCGGTGGTGGCATACACCACCGTGGATTCGCCGGCCGCGAACAGCGCCGACAACTCGTCGCGCAGCTCTTCCCGCAGCTTGTAGTCGAGGTTCACCAAAGGCTCGTCGAGCAGCATCAGCGGCGCTGCCTTGGCCAGCGCGCGCGCCAGGGCCACGCGTTGTTGTTGCCCGCCCGATAGTTCGGCCGGCAGGCGATCGAGAAAGATGTCGATATGCAGCTTGTCGGCCAGCGCCCGCACGCGTGCATCCACGTCGGTGCGGCGGCCGATCTTCAGCGGCGAGGCGATGTTGTCGTAAACAGTCATCGACGGATAGTTGATGAACTGCTGATAGACCATCGCCACGTTGCGCTCGCGCACCGGCACGCCGGTGACATCGGCGCCATCCACCCGTACACGCCCCTTGCTGGGCACATCGAGACCAGCCATCAGGCGCATCAGGGTGGTCTTGCCGGCTTGTGTGGAGCCCAGCAGCACGGTCACCGCGTTGGGCTTCAAGGTGAGGTCGAGCGGATACAGGTGGGTGCTCGGGCCCACCGTCTTGGCGACTTGATCGAGGATGAGTTGCATCTGCGTGTGGTGACCAGGCTAGGCGTGTTGCCGGATGGCCGAAGCCGGGCCCGGCTGGGATGGGGCTGGCGCCACGACTTCGGCGTTGGCAGCGTCTCGGGGATCGGTTTCGACAATCGCATCGGCGGCAAACTGCGCCTGCCACCAGCGGCCGACCGCCTCGCGCTGGTCGGCGCCCAGGTGCAGGCCGAGCTTGGTGCGGCGCCACAGCACATCCACCGGCGAGCGCGCCCATTCATGGTCGTGCAGGTAGCGCAATTCACCTTCGTGCAGGCCGGGCACCACTTCGGCGCCGAGCGAGCCCTGGGCATCGAGCATGAGGCTCACCCGCGATCCGTAGCCGTGGGCGAGGCGATCGCACAGGCGCGCGCTCCAATCCGGATGGGCGGCGCGCAAGGCTTCGATGAAGCGGGCGATATCAGCCTGGGGCGACACGCTCGGTGCCTTGCGGCCGGAGAGATCGCCGCCGGGCAGCACGGCATCGCGCGTCCATGCGCCGGCACGGTGATTCAGCGCGGCACACACGGCGTCCGAGGCCTCTTCGGCCAGCTTGCGGAAGGTGGTGATCTTGCCGCCCCACACGTTGAGCAGCGGCGCCTTCGCGGCATCGCCAGGGCCGTGGTCGAGATCGAGCAGGTAATCGCGGGTGACGGCGGCGGCGTTGTCGGAGGCATCGTCGAGCAGCGGGCGCACGCCAGAGTATGTCCACACCACATCGGCGGGCTGTATGGCGCGTGCGAAGTAGCGGCTCGCCTGATCGCACAGGTAGCTGATCTCATCGGCATCGATGCGCGCCTGGCCGATCACGCCCTTGTGCTCGATGTCGGTGGTGCCGATGAGCGTGAAATCGCGCTCGTACGGAATCGCGAAGATGATGCGCTTGTCGGGGTTCTGGAAGATGTAGGCGTGGTCGTGCTCGAACAACTTGGGCACCACGATGTGGCTGCCCTTGATCAGGCGCAAGCCACGCACATCGGGCAGCCCGGCGTGCTGGCGCAGGAACTGCGCGGCCCACGGGCCGGCGGCGTTGACCACCGCGCGCGCGCTGAGCGAATGGTCGCCGCCGTTCATGTGGTGCAACGTCGCCTGCCAGCCGTTGTCGACACGCCGCACCTGCGTGCATCGGCAGCGGGTGAACACCGATGCACCGCGCTGCGCGGCATCGATGGCATTGAGCACCACCAGGCGCGCGTCGTCGACCCAGCCGTCGGAATAGACAAAGCCCTTGGTGAAATGCGGCTTCAGCGGCCGGCCGGCCTCGTGCTGCCGCAGATCGATGGTGCGCGAGCCGGGCAGGAGTTCGCGGCGCGCGAGATGGTCATACAGGAACAAACCCGCGCGCACCATCCACACCGGCCGCATCGAGGCATCATGCGGCATCACGAAACGCAGCGGCCACATGATGTGCGGCGCGCCCCGCAGCAGGCCTTCGCGCTCTTGCAAGGCTTTGCGCACCAGCGAGAATTCGTAGTACTCCAGGTAGCGCAGGCCGCCGTGGATCAGCTTGGTGGATGACGACGACGTGTGCGAGGCCAGATCATCCTGCTCGCACAGCACCACGCGCAATCCACGCCCGGCCAGATCGCGGGCAATGCCGGCGCCGTTGATGCCGCCACCCACCACCAGCACATCACAAACGGCCGGGGGCGACGACGACGGGGCGCCGCCATCCTGCGGGCCGGCAGCGGGGTGAGTGAGGGAGGTAGCAGGCTCTTGGGCCACTGACTTCTTTCGCTTCGGTTCGTAGTCTTTCGATTCTTGCGCATGTCTTTTCGTTTTCTAGCCGTGTAATCCCTCATATCGGCGCGGTTTTGTTCGTTTAGGCTCGCACACCCATGACACCGAACGCCCGCCAAGCCGATCTGCTGCAGGAAGTGCAACGCCAGGGTTCGTGCTCGGTCGAAGCGCTGGCCGAGCGCTTCGGCGTCACGCTGCAAACGGTGCGCCGCGATGTGAAGCTGCTCGCCGAAGCCGGGCTGCTCTCGCGATTTCATGGCGGCGTGCGCGTGCCGGGCTCCACCACCGAGAACATCGCCTACCGCCAGCGCCAGCTGCTCAACCAGGATGCCAAGCAGCGCATCGCCAGGGAGGTGGCTCGCGCCGTGCCGCACGGCTCGTCGCTGCTCATCAACATCGGCACCACCACCGAGGCCATCGCGCGCGAATTGCTGCAGCACCGCGGCCTGCGCGTGATCACCAACAACCTCAATGTGGCGACGATCCTGTCGGACAACGCCGATTGCGAGCTGATCATCGCCGGCGGCGAAGTGCGCTCGCGCGACCGCGGCATCGTCGGCGCCGTGACGATCGATTTCATCCGCCTGTTCCGGGCCGACATCGCGCTCGTGGGCATCTCCGGCATCGAAGCCGACGGCACGCTGCGCGACTACGACTACCGCGAGGTGAACGTGGCACGCGCCATCCTCTCGCAGGCGCGCGAGGTGTGGGTGGCCGCCGATCACACCAAGTTCAACCGCCCGGCGATGGTGGAACTGGCCCGCCTCGACCAGATCG
>JANMAS010000156.1:0-1792 GCA_031359975.1 Burkholderiales bacterium | reverse complement strand
TGCCACTCCAGGCCGCCGAGGTCCCCGTGGATGCGAAAGCCCAGACCGTGCTCGGAACCGGCCGCCGCGTTGGTGACCCACAGCGAGCCGCGTGCGCCGTTGGCATAGCGCAGCAAGGCGCTGACGTAGTCGTCCACCCCGCCGCCGGGCCGGGTGGCGCCCAGGTCGGCGCACAGGGTGTCGACCTGCAGCCCGGTGACGTAGGCACCGAGATGAAAGGCGTGCGTGCCGATCTCCAGCAGCACCAGCGAGCCACCGACGCGCTGGGCCTGCATGCGCCAGCCGGTGTCGGGCTCGGCCTGCGGCTGGGCGAGGTTACCTTGCACGTACTGCAGGTGGACCTGACGGATGGTGCCCAACTGGCCGCTGCGCACCATGTCGCGCGCTTGCCGCACCATCGGGTAGCCGGTGTAGCAATAGGCGACGCAGAATTCGGTTTGCGCCGCCGTCACATGCGCGGCCAGGGTACGCGCCGAGGCCAGGTCGGTGGTGAGCGGCTTGTCGCAGACGACATGGAAGCCCGCATCCACTGCCGCCAGGCAGATCGCGAGGTGGCTGTCGTTGGGCGTCATCACCGCGATCACGTCGACACGGTCGGCGCGGCGCGCCTCGGCCTCGATCAGCGCCTGCCATGAGCCGTAGGCACGGTCGGGTGCGATGCCCAGTTCGAGCCCGCCCCTGTGAGCGCGTTGCGGGTCGGACGACAGCGCCGAGGCGACGATGTCATAGTGCCCATCGAGCCGCGCCGCGATGCGGTGCACCGGCCCGATGAAGGATCCGGCACCACCGCCGATCACGGCCATGCGCAGGCGCCGACCGATGCGTTCAATCACCATGGCATCACCCCCGAAAATCGCCTCACCCCAGCACCTGCATGACACGCGCGGCTTCGCCTTGCAGCGCGGCCAGCACCGGCCTCATCAGCACCAGACGGTCGAACTGAGCGGGGTCAGCATCCAGGCTGGCGCGCAGACTGCGCGCGAAGGTCATGCGCATCGTGGTGCCGATGTTGAACTTGGCCACCCGAAGGGTCTTCAGGCGCAGCAAATCGGCCTCGCGGATGCCGCTGGTACCGTGGATCACGAGTGGCAGATCGGTGAGTGCCGCGATGCGCGCGACGCGCTCGAAGTCGATCTCGGTGGTCGTGGTTTGAAGGCGGTGCACATTGCCCACCGAGATGGCCATCGCGTCGACCCCGCTGCGCTGCGCAAAGGCCAGTGCGTCGCTCGGCTCGGTCAGCTCGCTGCGGATGTGGTCGCGTCCTTCGGTGTAGGGCACCGAGCCGATCTCGCCTTCGATGGTGGCACCGAATGCATGGGCCACCAGGGCCACCCGGGCGGTGCGGGCAATATTGTCCTCGAGCGTCAGCTGAGAGCCGTCGAACATCACGGAGGTGAAGCCGGCGCGCAATGCGGCGAACACCGTGTCTTCTTCATAGCAGTGGTCGAGGTGCACACACACCGGCACGCTGGCGGCGGCGGCCAGGCCGCGCACCATGCCGGCAAAACCGACCACGCCCAAGTGGCTGGCCATGTCCTTGTTGCAGGCCAGGATGACGCCGCGGCCGAGCGATTCGGCGGCGGCGATCACCGCCACCACCTCCTCGTTGCCGAAGACGTTGAAGCACGGTACCGCGTGGCGCGCATTCGCTGCCGCGGGCAGCAAGTCGTTGAGGTTCACCAGCACGGGAGGTGGCTCACTTGAACTTGGCGATCATGTTCTTGATCCCCGGAATGGTTTCCAACTGGTAGGCGTGGTGAGGGTCGAAGTGCTGCACCAGCGATTTCGAGTG
>JANMAS010000495.1:0-5295 GCA_031359975.1 Burkholderiales bacterium | reverse complement strand
AAGTCGCCGACCCGCTACGCACCAAGCAGCTCAAGGCCGGACTGACGCAGCTCGGCGAAGAGGGCGCGATCCAGGTCTTTCGCCCGGTCACCGGCAGCGTGCTGCTGCTCGGCGCCGTGGGCCAGCTGCAGTTCGAGGTGGTGGCGCACCGGCTCGAACATGAGTACGGCGTGAAAGCGCGCATCACCCCCGCACGGTTTGCCATCGCCCGCTGGATCACCTGCGACGCAGCCGACGGCGGCGAGAAAGAGCTGCAGCGCTTCATCGACGCCAACGCCCACCGCGTGGCCTACGACGCCGTCAATGCACCGACGCTGCTCGTCGAGTACGCACCCGAGCTGCGCGCCATCGAGAGCAACTGGCCCAAGATTCGCATGCATGCGCTGCGCGAACACGCCGGGCTGGTGTTTCAGAAGCGGCTGGACGGTTGATCCGGCAAAGGCGTGCACAGCCGCGCGAACAGCGGCGCGATCAGGTGTAGAAGCCCGCAATCGCAGGGGTTCATCCCCTAGAACACTCGAAACGTATTGTTACGAAATGCCCTTTCGGGTAGGCTGCAATGGCTTCGCGGCCTGCTGAAGCGGGGGAACAGCCTTCCTTGGGCCGCTCACCACAACAATCACCGAGCCGCGTGCCATGCCCTTCTTTGTATTTTCCGGCGCCGCCACCTGGCGCCTGGCTGGCTCGGCGTTGTGCATCGTCGGCCCTGTCGCGGCGCTGATCGCCTGCGCCGGCAGCCCCGACTCCGCACCCGCACGTCAGCGTGGACAAACCGTCACCAAAGACGGCAGGGTCGTTCCAGCGCCGGCGTTCCTGCGGCCAGTGGCCAAATCCGCCGCGGTCAACGACGAGGCCTCATGCCGCGCGCACGAGCCTGACGGCGCCGAGTTGGGCAAACAGGTTCGCCGGCTCGATCCGCTCAACGCGCCCGCCCTGTATGACGACCTGTTTTATGGCCGACGCCCCGACCCGGCGGTCGCCCTGGTCGTTCAGGGGGTGGCCTACGAGCCCTACAAACGCTTCGACGACCCCGACTCCGGCCTTTCCGGAAGCGTTTTGCTCGACACCACCCAAGCCCATGCGCTGATCCTGTTCAAGGGCATGGACCGGCTGTTCATCGACAACGGCGGTTTCGGCGGCGTGCTGACCGATCTGGGCGCGATCCTCCAGGCCAAGTTCGGCACCGCCAACGCGCAGTTCGTCAGGGCCGAAGAGGCCTACACCGAAGCGCTGTGCGACCCACGCATCCAGACCATCGAACTCATCGGCTATTCGCTCGGATCCCAGTTCGGCAACTACCTGGCAGCCAAATACGGTGCCGTCGGCAGTGTCTTCGGCGACATGGGCCTGGATCGCACGCTGCTCAAGCAGCTGGCCCGCGGAGACGTTCCCGGCACGCGCCAACGCATCAAGGCCAATATCACCTCGCTCACCCTGAGCGGCGATGTGGTCGTGAAACTGTTCGGCGTGGGCGATGTGGTGGGCGATGTGGTGTATCTGCCCGGCGGTGTGGCGGGTGTCTTCCACCAGCCCGAGGTGTATGCCTATGCCGCCAAGGCCGCGCTGCACGATCGCGACATGGCAGACCCCCTCAACAACCTGCCGCCCACCGGGGCGGGGCCGGGGAGCAAGGCCGCCGCACCCGAAACCGTGGCGCCAGAAGCGCGCGAGGCCAGTGGCAGCCACGCCGCTCAGTCGGGTGATGCGCGGTCGTCGGCGGCCACCAGCGGCCAGCACGGCAGCGGCGCCGCGACACGCTGAGTCAGCACGCGCCGATGCCGCTCTGAACTTGAGCGGGCCAGATAATCGATGGCAATGAGACATCCGGTGTCAACCCATTCGCCACGGGCCGCCGCGCCGGGCCGCCCCAAGCAAGGCCCGACCCTCTCGGAGGGTCGTTCGCCGTATCCGGCGATCGGGGTGCACCGGTGAGCACTGCGATGCTGCGCGCCTCGCGCTTGCCGGTTTATTTGCGCCTGATCCGCTGGGATCGCCCCGCCGGATGGCTGCTGCTGCTGTGGCCCACGCTGTCCGCCCTGTGGATCGCGGCGCGTGGATTCCCTGGTTGGCACCTGCTGCTGGTGTTTGTACTCGGCACCATCCTGATGCGCAGCGCCGGCTGCTGCGTCAACGACGTGGCCGATCGGGAGTTCGACAAACACGTGAAACGCACCGCACAGCGCCCGGTCACCAGCGGCGCCGTACCGGTGTCCGAGGCCTTGGTGCTTGGTGCGTTGCTGGCGTTGCTGGCGTTTGGCCTGGTGCTCACGACCGATTCATCGACGATTGCGCTGTCGTTCGCGGCGCTGGCCATCGCCATCGGCTATCCCTATGCCAAGCGGCTGGTTTCGATGCCGCAGGCGGTGCTGGGCGTAGCATTCAGCTTTGGCATTCCGATGGCATTTTCGGCCGTTCGCGCCAGCCCGCTGCCGGCCTGGCAGGGCTTGACGGGTGCGGTGCCCGCCGAAGGCTGGTGGCTGCTGCTGGCCAACCTGTTCTGGGTGCTGGCCTACGACACCGAGTACGCGATGGTCGATCGCGACGACGACCTGCGTATCGGCATCAAGACTTCGGCCATCACGCTGGGCCGATTCGATGTGCTGGCTATCGGCCTGTTCTACGCGGCCTACCTGGCCCTGTGGTCAACGATCTGCTGGCGGCTGCAGGTGCCCGCTGTGTTTGTGCTCGGTGTGGGTGCCGCCGCCGCGCAGGCCGTTTGGCACCTGGCCCTGATCCAAAAGCGCAGCCGCGACGGCTGTTTCAAGGCATTCCGCCTGAACCACTGGTTGGGTCTTGCGGTGTTTGCGGGGATCGTGCTGGCTTACGCCTGACGACGCCGGGTAGCGCTTCCCTCCGCGGCGTTGGCGCGCGTGGATCCAAAGTGAATTCTGCTCACTCAGATGCGCCCCAGCTCCGCCGCACGCCGCTGAGCCGCATGCAAGGCCTTGATGAACGATGCCGCAACCCCGTCGTCCTGCAGCGATGTCAGCGCGGCATGGGTGGTTCCGCCTTTGGAGGTCACACGCTCGCGCAGCACGTTGGGCGGATCGTCGGATCGCGCGGCCAGTTCCGTGGCGCCGGCAAACGTGGCCAGCGCCAGGCGTTTGCCCTGCTCGGCACTCAAACCCATCTCCTGCGCGGCCTGCATCATCGCTTCGACGAAGTAAAAGACGTAAGCCGGGCCCGAGCCCGACAGGGCCGTGACGGCATCGAGATCGTCTTCGCGCGCCACCCACAACAGCTCGCCGGTGGGCGCCAACACCGCTTCGGCGAGTTCGCGCCCGGCGGCGTCAACGGCCTCGCGGGCAAACAGCCCAGCCACGCCGCGCCCGATCAAGGCCGGCGTGTTGGGCATCGCGCGCAGCACGCGCTGCGTGCCGGTGGTCTGCGCGATCGTTTCGCTGCGAATACCGGCCATCACCGAGAGCTGCAGGGCGTTTGCCACATGCCCGGCAGCGGCGCGTGCAGCATCACCAAACGACTGTGGCTTGACTGCCCACAGCACCAGATCGGCGGCAGCCAGCGAGGCATCGGCCCGATCCAGCGTGTGCACGCCATGGTCAGCCGCCAGCCTCTCGCGCTGTGCGAGCGATGGATCCACCACGATCAGCTGATCGCCGCGAAACCCCGCGCGCCGCAGCCCGCCCACGATGGCCGAAGCCATGTTGCCGCCCCCGATGAAGGCCACGATGGAAGTACTCATGGGCACAGTGTACGGAGGGAGCCGGCCGAATCCCCCCTCCCCCGTTTGGGGGTGACGCAGCGACACCAAACCCACCTTCGGGGGTATACCGCCCACGGCACGGAACCGCGACCATCTCGTCATCAGCTGGGGATGCGCAATCGGCCCCCAAGCCTACAAAAAGCAATGAGCAGGGGGACTTGTCATGTTTCAGATCGCGACGCTGGTTGTGAGCCCCAAGTGGTTTGCCTGGGGCGCACCGCGCCCTGGGCGCAACGTTCAACGTCATGGCCGCCGGTCAAAGCCGGCCGCTGGCGCTGATTTCGTGGCGGCCGCTGAAACACCGAACGATGAGCCCAGCGGCGGCTGGCTCGATTCGAGCCTCGATCTGCAGGAAGGCCTGCATGTGATCGAACTGTTCGACGACGCGGCGAGCGCTGCAGCTTTCGGCTGATTCAGGCGCGGGCGCCGAAAACCGCGGTGCCCACCCGCACCATCGTCGAGCCTTCGGCGATTGCTGCCTCAAGATCGGCGCTCATGCCGATCGACAGCGTGTCCAGCGGCAGGCCCTGCGCCCTCAACGCATCGAACAGAAGCTTCATGCGGGCGTGCGGCGCACGTTGGGCCGCCAGCGTATCGGCTGGCTCGGGAATCGCCATCAGCCCGCGCAGCTTCAGGCGCGGCAGCCTGGCGATCTGTGCGGCGATCGCGGGCAGTTCAGCCGGCGACACACCATGTTTGGTGGGCGCGGCGTCGATATTCACCTGGATGCATACCGATAGATCGCCCAGTTCCGGTGGCCGCTGGGCGGACAGGCGCTCCGCGATCTTCAGCCGATCGACCGACTGCACACCGTCGAAGCGCTCGGCGGCAACACGCGTCTTGTTCGACTGCAAGGGCCCGATCAGCTGCCATTCGATGCGATCGCGCAGGTCGGCCAGTTCGACCATCTTGTCAACCGCTTCCTGCAGATAGTTTTCGCCGATCAGCATCGGGCTGACCTGGGATGAACCCGCCCCTTCGACCAGGTCGCGCACGGTGCCCGCGGTCTGTGATTTGCTGACCACCATCAGTCGCACGGATGCGTCAGGTCGGCCGGCCGCCAGAGAAGCTGCCAAGATACGACCCTTCAATTGTTGTAAGTTCTTGTTGATGCTCGACATAATCGGGCGAGCATAAGCTCTCGCCTCGCACGATGGACATCACTCAACTGCTCGCATTCGGCGTCAAGCACCAGGCCTCCGACCTGCACCTTTCCGCCGGGCTGCCCCCGATGATCCGGGTGCATGGCGACGTGCGCCGCATCAACGTGGAAGCGCTGCCGCACAAGGCGGTGCACGCGATGGTGTACGACATCATGAACGACACGCAGCGCAAGCACTACGAGGATCAGCTGGAGTGCGACTTCAGCTTCGAGGTGCAGGGGCTGGCGCGTTTTCGGGTGAATGCGTTCAACCATGGCCGCGGGGCCGGCGCGGTGTTCCGCACCATTCCGTCGAAGATACTGACGCTGGAGCAACTCAACACCCCCAAGGTGTTTGCCGAGCTGTCGCTCAAGCCGCGTGGCATGGTCGACTTGCCCGAGCCCGTGGGGCCGGTGCACAAGACCATGC
>JANMAS010000106.1:0-30576 GCA_031359975.1 Burkholderiales bacterium | reverse complement strand
TGGCCAGGGCACTTGGTGTGCGCCTGACAGCACAACCGGTCTAGATCAGCAGCCAGTCTGGTGGGGCGCAAGCGTGGCCTCAAGGCCCTCGTGACGGTGGAGCTGCGAGGCGACTACAGCAGGTCGCTTTCGCCATCGTTGACCTCGTCGATGAAGAGGTCACTCGACCAAGCCAGGCCGATAGCCAGTCCAAGCGCTTGACCTTGTGCGCGAGCAGCGGGGCGAGCGAGACTTCGATCTGGGCCCAGGGCATGCGCGTGGCCAGCACCGCCAGCGGATGGCACATGACGATCATCGAGTCCAGCCGGGCGCGGAAAGAGTCGTCGGTGGCCATCGATGCGCTCTCCAAAACTCCCAGGAACTGAGGCCCATTGGAATCAATCCCGGGAGTTCGCGCTAGTCGCGCACCACCGCTACATCGATCTTCCGCAGCGACGCATTCCACCTTGACACAACTCGCGTGAACAGCGCTTCTTCGGCGCGATTTGCGGCAACGGGCCGACTACTTCGCTAACCTTTCCATCGAGCGGACATACTCCGGGATATCGGGCCATGCCGCTCATGTCAAACGTTTGGCATCGGAACCAACGCACCGCAACCCAAGATGCCGTTCGAACGCATCGAAGTCGCGATCGCTGTGGAGCAGCTGATAGCCACTCACAATGCAGCGGGTTGCAAGCACAACGTCCACCGTTCCGCGCACGGTCAGGCCAAGACTGCGAAGCTTTCGATAGTTCACGGCAGCTTGGACAGCTACATCACTGCCACCGAGCACAACAAACTGCAGACGACCAAGAAGCCGGCGCGCCACATTGAATTCCTTCTGAAACTTGCAGCCCTGCAGAACCTCGGTCAAGTTCAGGTCACCAATTCCGAGCGCCTGAGAATCAAGAAGAACTTCAAGGCGCTCTGTTTGCCTCGTAGGCTTGCCCCGAAAGTAGTCAATCCAAACGCTCGAATCGACAAGAATCACTTGTCACGCCTCATGGCGTCGAGATCACCTTCCCACGTAACCTTGCCTCGGAGTTTGCGAATCTCAGCCTGGCCGCGGAGCTGGAGGAGAGTCTTCAATCCAAGCTCTACGACTTCGCGCTTCGTGCGCAGACCCGTGGCACGAAGGGTGTCAGCCATGAGCTTGTCGTCAATCACAATGTTGGTTCTCATAGTGTGCATAAAAGTGGTCCAGGCTACACACTGTACTAGGCACAGGACAGCGGCACAACTCCCATGCCGACGCCTGACCCTTTGCAGGGACTTCCGAAGTCTGGTGGGGCCAAGCACACGGCCAGTTCAGCCGGGATGGTCCACGCAGTGAGCAATCCCACTCTCGGAGGATCCGCATATGGATTGGCGAGAGGCAAACTCGCCAAGTCCTTTGGCGCGTGTGATCATGCTGCACGATCAATTCTTCTGAGGCAAGACATATGGCTTTCACCCGTCCGGGCGGCGTCGGCGCCAGCTCGAGATCGCTGGCCTTGATTGGCGCGTACGCGCTTGCCGCTGGTGCGGCGCTTGCGTCGTTCACCACGACCACCTCCGCCGCCCCAGGCGCGAGATCCAACTCGGCCACCTTGCCCGACCGGCCGTGGGTGGTCGGCGGCCACACGGTGCCCGTCTTCACGATGGCGGCGGCCATCAAGGAGGTGGTCTACGTCGAGACCGGCTTCGACAGGGAACGCGACGGGGTGGTCGACACCATCCGGGTCGAGATCACTCGCCCGGACACTGCCCCGGGCGCCAAGGTGCCGTTGATCATCCACGCATCGCCGTACTTCTTCCAGCAGACACGCGGTGCGTGGGAAACCGGTTTTTTCGTCCCGCGCGGCTATGCCGTAGCAACCGTGGCACTGCCCGGAACCGACTTCTCCACCGGCTGTGCCGATGTCGGCGGCGCGCGTGAGGTGCTGGGCACCAAGGCCGTCATCGACTGGGCCAACGGACGGGCCGATGGCTTCTACCAAGACGGCACCAGGGCAGATGCCACCCTGTGGACCAACGGCAAGTCCGGCATGATCGGCGTCTCGTGGGACGGCACGATCGCGAACTCGGTCGCAGCCACCGGCGTCGATGGCCTAGAGACCATCGTGCCGGTGGCCGCCATCTCCAGCTGGTACGACTACACCCGCGGCAACGGCATTCCGTTCTACGAACAGCACGTGGCGTTCCTGAACGACTACGTGAGCAACTACTTCAGCCAGTTCTGCAGAGACATGACGCCGCGGCTGCAGCAGAGTTCGGACGACCCGACGGGGAACTACAACAAGTGGTGGTCGGTTCGCGACTACCGGATCGACGCCTCGAAGATCAAGGCCAGCGTCTTCGTGGTGCACGGTCTGAACGACGAAAACGTGAAGACCCGCCAGTTCGGCGAGTGGTGGGACGAGCTGACCAAGTACGGCGTCGAGCGCCGGATCTTCCTGCACCAGGGCGAGCACGTCGAGCCGTTCTACTCGTACGGCTCCAACTACAGCACTCCGCTGCTGCAGTGGTTCGACTACTACCTGCAGGGGATCGACAACGGGCTGCCGAACGAGCCGCAGGCCATCATCCAGCGCGAAGACATGTCCTGGTCGACCGACACGGTGTGGCCACCGGCCGGTACCACGGATCGTCAGCTGAGGCTGTCGTCTCCGCTGGGTCGGCTGGCCGGTGCACTCACCACGCAGTCCGCCGTCGTTGGCCAGGCGACGACCAACCTGACCTTCACGCAATCGACCGACTACTCGGATGACGCCATCGTGGCGAACCCTACCCAGGCGCGCAGCGACAGGCTGGTGTTCTTGAGCGATACGCTCACCGACCCGGTGCGGCAGTCCGGTACCGCCACCATCACCTTGCGCGTCAAGGTCGACCGTCGGGCGGCCGGATTCCAGGCGCGGGTGGTCGACTACAACAACAGCTCCGCCTACATCGTCTCGCGCACCCCGGCAGACCTCGGCCACTACAAGTCTTGGGGCGTGAAACGCGACCTGGTACCGGGCAAGTGGTACACGTTGAGCTGGGAGATCAACGCCGATGACCGGATATTCGCCAAGGGCCACAACCTTGGCCTGGTCGTCACCGCGGAGCTGCCCAACCCGCTGATCGCGTACGAGGCGGTCACCGCGACCATCGACACCGAAAACTCCTGGATCACGATGCCGCTCTCCGGTAGCCTGGCCGGTCTGGGTACTGCCGGCCAACTCGCCGCGATCCACACCACAACGGTTGGCCCCCGTGGGTCGTCCAGGAACGTGCACGAGTTCGTTCGGGAGTTCTTCGAGGGCACGAAGTAGTCGTAGCGCGTCACGTCCACCACCCGTGAGCAATTCCACTCTCCTCGTCGCAAGTTGCCTCGCCTTGGTGCTGCTCCGCCCGTCTTGTTCTACGCGCTCGCAGGCATCGCCCTTGCCACTTCGCATGTTCCCACCTGGCTGGCCATGGGTGCGTGGGCTTTTGTGATGCTACGAATTGCGCACAGCGTCATTCACTGCACGTACAACAATGTCATGCATCGCTTCCCGGTCTTCATGGTGGGTTTTGCCGGCTTGGTGGCACTTTGGCTTGGGTTCTTCCTCACGCTGCCCAAGGGCATTGCCTAACTATTTGCTTGACCGGATGCCTTGCGCCGGGGCGCCGTTGCCCTTTCGTCAGAGCCCATTCAACGCGGCCGCGCGTCTGACTGCATGAGGGATATCAATACAGCACATTGCGAACAAACCGCGCTGGCGTCTGCCCGTCGTTGCGGTACGCATAAGGCCCCACGTCACTGGAAAACACGTGGAAATCGCCGGTTCGCACGGTGTGCTCGCCGCCGATGAGCTCCAGAACCACAGCGCCCTCAATCACATAGAACATCTCGCGCCAGCCCGCGGGGTCGGGTGCGGCGTTGTAGCGGTCGCCCGGCATCAGGCACCACCTCCACAGCTCCACCTCGCTTTTGGCCGGGTAGCTAGCCAGCAACGTGCCCTGGGATTCGGGTTGCTCGCCCTGCCAGACAACAGCCTCGATGCGGCCACTGTCCTGGGCGAGGTCGTCCTGCACCAGATCCTTGAGCTTCAGCCCCAGCGCCTCGGCCAGCCGGTCCAAGGTGTTCAGGCTGACGTTTGCCTCGCCGGACTCTATGCCCACCAGCATGCGGCGGCTGACCCCGGAGCGCTCGGCCAGCGCCTGCTGGCCCATGCCGGCCTGGGTGCGAAAACGCTTCAGATTACGGGCAACTTGCTCAAGCGTGCCCATGCGCAACCTCGGATGCGCAATATACTGCGCACTCCGTCGATAGATACAGAGTCACCCGCATGCGCCATTCCACTTTGAAATTTTCTTCCATGTGGCTGGCGATGGGCGTTTTGGTGTTGGCGATGATGTCCATCCACTCCGGCGCGAGCCTGGCCAAGAGCCTGTTCCCGGAGCTGGGGGCTCCGGGCGTCTCGGCCTATCGTTTGGGATTCGGCGCCATTTTCCTCCTGGTGGCGTTCCGCCCATGGCGCACGCCGCTGGCAACGCTGCCGTGGAAAGCATTGCTGGGTTACGGCTTGGCGATGGGCGCGATGAACGCTTCATTTTATCTGGCGCTGGCGCGCATTCCGCTGGGCGTGGCGGTGGCGCTGGAGTTCACCGGGCCGCTGCTGCTGGCTTTGCTGGGCTCGCGCCGCGCCATCGACTTCGCCTGGGTGGCGCTGGCGATCACCGGCGTGGCCGTGCTGCTGCCCTGGTCGGACGAACCAGCCGCGCTGGACAAGCTGGGCGTTGCCTATGCACTGTGTGCAGCCGCCTGCTGGGCGCTGTACATCGTGTTCGGCAAAAGGTCGGGCTCGGCGTATGGCCTGCAGTCGGTGGCGATAGGCTCCTGCATCGCTGCGCTGTTCGTCGTACCCTGGGGTGTGTCGCAGGCGGGCAGCGCATTGCTGTCACCCGGCTTGTTGCCCTCCGGCATGGCCGTGGCCTTTCTGGCCGTCTCCCTGCCATTCACGCTGGAAATGTTCGCCATGACTCGCATGCCCACCAGCACCTTCGGCATGATGATGAGCCTGGAGCCGGCGGTGGGCGCGCTTTGCGGCATCGTCTTTCTGCACGAACAGCTGACCGGGCTGCAATGGTTCGCCATAGGCGCGGTCATGGTGGCAACGGCCGGAGCGGCGCAGACGGTGCAAACGGCGCGGGGTTCATAACCGTCTCCGTTGCCAGCAGGCTGGAAGTCCCCCCATGCCAAACGTTGGGTATCTCAGTAGTGATATCGAAGCTGAGCAAGAAGCAGGGCGCCGCCTTCGATCTTGTAGACCATGCGATGTTCGTCATTGATGCGCCGCGACCAAAAGCCTGACAACGCATGCTTGAGCGGCTCAGGCTTCCCAACCCCGGCAAATGGCTCTCGCATCACTTCACTGACCAGCTTGTTGATCCGCTCGACCATCCGCTTGTCTTGCTTCTGCCAGTACAAGTAGTCTTCCCAGGCCTCGTCAGCAGAGATCAGCTTCACTTCACCAGCCTCCTCGGTACGCCCTTTCCCGCAGCCAACTGCGCCGCAGCCGAGAGCAAGCGCTTGGCGTTCGAGGGGTTGCGCAAGAGATACGCGGTCTCTTCGAGCGCTTGAAAGTCTTCGAGCGAGAGCATCACAACAGACTGTTCGCCATTGCGCGTGATGATCAAAGCCTCGTGGTCGTCGCACACACGATCCATCGTGCGAGCCAAGTTTGCGCGGGCTGAAGAGTATGTAATAGCATCCATCGCCAATCCCTCAGTAAGTACGCTTTATTGTACAAGCAAGCCAAATGCCACGCTGAGCGCGAGCGGTGGGTTGTCTGCGGCGCACCCTGGCCGCAGGAGACAATGAGGCAATACGCACCCAGGGGCCAGCCATGAGCATGAAGAAAGCCGATCTCGAAAAACACTTGGCCAAGAAGCTCGACGGACGAATGAAGACAAGCGCTGTGCCTCAGCGCTTCGGAAAGGGCTCCGGGGCGGCCAAGCCCGACGAGAAGGCGCACCCCGCGGTGGCCAGGTTGGTTCCGCTGTCTTGCAGGCTTCCTGCTGACTTGGTCAATCGCGTGCGCGAACAGGCCATCGGCAGAGAAGGCGGCATGAGTGCGCTGGTAGCCCAAGCCTTGGCGCAATGGCTTGAATCGGCCAATACAAATGCCAAGCCGTGAGATCTGCCGCATCAGCTTGCTGAGCCACGAGGGTCAACATTTCAGCGGCTTCATACGCTACCGCTCATTTCAAGCGTTGTCCCTCTGGAGAAGTCACTCCATGTCCATCCAACTCCGACCCTGCGAGTTGCCGCCAACCGCACTGCTTCAACCGTACCGTCGCGGCTCTGGTTTTGCAGACTGCTATGTCACCGAAGTCGATGGCCATGTGTCTCAAGCCGCGTTCGTCGAGGCGTTCTACACCACCCCGTTGTTCAAGGTCGAGCGCGTCATTCTGAAGTGGTTCGCGGGCAGCCCATCCACCGATCTGGGCGCACGCAGCCTGGCCGAGGGCATGGCCACCACATTTGCGGCCTGGAAGGTTGAGGGCCGAACACCCAATCAGCTGCTGCTGGCTGACCTGACCGGCCGCACCCGCTCCTGGCTGATGGCCGAGCCGGCGACCATCGCCAACACCGCCAGCGCCACGCCAGGGACGCTTCTCTACTTCGGTTCAGCCGTTCTACCCAGAGGCGATCGCGGCGCGGATGGGCAGCGCATGAGCGTCGTCTTTCAGGCACTCCTCGGCTTCCATCGCCTGTACTCGCGTCTGCTTCTGAGGGCCGCAAGGGCTCGGGTGCTGCGCGTCACCAAGGAGAGCACTTTGCGTGCGAACGAAAATGCCTAACCACACGGTTGACTGGTCTTGCCGGGCCTCACAAATGAAACCTGTGTCCGGAGCCTTGGCCGCATCCCTCGCGCTGACGCTTCTCGTCGTCGGCTGCACCGAGCGCGATGCGGGCTCTCCCGCAGCAAAGCCCGCGGGCGCCAGCTCTCCTGCCTCTGAGCCGGCCGCTGACAAGTGGCTAGGCCGGTGGAACGGCCCCGAGGGCACATCGCTGCAACTGGCCGGCGGCCAGGGAAAATACGAGATCACGATCCAGAATCTGGATGGCCCACGCACTTTCCGGGGTAGCGCCGCAGGCACGGGAATCGCGTTCGAGCGCGACGGCGTGAAGCAGGCGATTCGCGCCACCAACGGCGCTGAAACCGGCATGAAGTGGCTTACCGACAAGTCAAACTGCCTGACCGTTCAACCCGGCGAGGGCTACTGCAGGGATTGAGCGGCGCGCTCGTTTCGAGCGTTAGCGCCCTCTCCCCATCACCATCGCTACCGAGCTTCAGCATGTATTCATCCACCTTCATCTTCGCCACGAAGCAGTTCGACGACGACTTTCACCGGCTGGATCAGGCCATCGCGGCGGCGGCCAAGAACATTCCTGGCTACCTGGGCGAAGAAACCTGGGAGAACACGGTGACGGGCCTGGTCTCGAACGTGTATTACTGGGAAACGCTCGAATCGTTGCAGGTGCTGATGCAACATCCCACGCATCTCGAAGCCAAGGCGGCTCAATCGAAGTGGCTCGATGGGTATCAGGTGATCGTTGCGCAGGTGCTTCGAACGTATGGCGATTCAAGGCTCGGCCATCCCGCTGCGTCGTCCGCGAGCGGCCCCAACCCGGCTGCCTGAACCGGTACGCCCCTCCTACCGCCCGCATCGCCAGCAGGAACAGCGCCATGAGCATCCAGCTTGATCACGTCATCGTGCCTTCGCACACCCGAGACGCTTCAGCGAAGCGTCTCGCCGAGTTGTTGGGCGTGCCGTGTGGCCCCGCGCGCGAGGGGCCCTTCTTCGCGGTCTACGTCAACGACGGTTTGACGCTTGACTACATCGAGACGGATGAAGCGTTCCCCATCCATCACTTTTGTTTCCGGGTCGATGACGAGCGCTTCGCGCAAATCCTCGATCGCATCCGGAAAGCCGGCATCGGGTTTCGCAGTTCGGTTCGCGGCCCGGTCGACATGCAAATCAACACCACCTACGGCGGCAGCATGATCTACTGGAACGAACCCGACGGGCATCAGTGGGAAATCCTGACGGTGAGTTATGCGCGCCAGGCCTGACGCAGGGCGCTCCTTTGCTCATGCAACTGGAAGAACCTCATGAACATCACGAGAATCGTTGCCATCGCCTTGATCGTGGCCGGCGCGCTGGGCCTGCTCTATGGCGGCTTCAGCTACACCAAGGACACGACGGCCGTCAAACTGGGCCCCATCGAGCTCGCGCTGAAGGAAACGAAGACTGTCAATGTTCCGGTGTGGGCCGGCGTTGGCGCCATCATCGTCGGCGGGTTGCTTCTCCTGCTCGGCGGCAAGAAGAGCTAGGCTCCGCACGGGGGCAAGATTCTTGGGCCGGGTGCCGGGCACCCATCTCCAGCAAGGTACATCGCATGATCACACTGGAATTTTTCATCACCTCGCTGATCGTCGTGTTGATACCCGGCACCGGCGTGGTGTTCACCGTGTCCACCGGCATCATTCAAGGCCGACGCGCCAGCGTATTTGCCGCGATCGGCTGCACCGCCGGCATCGTGCCGCACCTGCTGGCCACGATCCTTGGCTTGGCGGCGGTGCTGCACACCAGCGCGGTGGCCTTTCAGGCGCTCAAGCTGGCGGGTGTGGCCTATCTGTTCTACGTGGCCTATGCCACCTGGCGCGACAAATCGGCGTTTGCGGTCGATAGCGCACCCTCGGTCAGCTCCGCGCGGAGCCTTGTGGTGAAAGCCTTTCTGCTCAACATCCTGAACCCGAAGCTGACGATCTTCTTTCTGGCGTTTCTGCCGCAGTTCGTCGAGCCTCAGGCAGCGTCGCCGCTCGGGCAGTTGCTCATGCTCAGCGGCGTGTTCATGGCGATGACGTTTCTGGTGTTTGTGGCCTACGGCTTTCTCGCGCATGCCTTCCGCAAGGCCGTCGTTGAATCGGCCCGCGTTCAAGCCTGGCTTCGCCGCGGATTCGCAGCGGCGTTCGCAGGGCTCGGCGCCAATCTCGCGCTCTCCGATCGATGAGGCCCGGGTTCACCGGATTCGCGCTTCACTGCGGAGATTGATATGCGCACGTC
This sequence comes from Burkholderiales bacterium, assembly GCA_031359975.1. Classification (GTDB taxonomy): domain Bacteria; phylum Pseudomonadota; class Gammaproteobacteria; order Burkholderiales; family Burkholderiaceae_C; genus JANMAS01. Next base: position 21,510 of record JANMAS010000106.1, on the reverse strand, counting down.
GGCCGTCCCCCACCCCGGCTATTTCAGTGCCCCGGTGTCGCAAACCGACCCGCTCATCGCCGAGGCGATCGCCAACGAAGCCCGGCGCCAGGCGGAGGTGATCGAGCTGATCGCCTCCGAAAACATCGTCAGCCGCGCGGTGCTCGATGTGCAGGGCTCGATCCTCACCAACAAGACGGTGGAGGGCTACCCGGGCAAGCGGTATCACGCCGGTGCGGTCAACGTGGATGTGGTGGAGCGTGCCGCCATCGAGCGCGCGTGCCGCCTGTTCGGCTGCCGCTTCGCCAATGTGCAGCCCCACTCCGGCAGCCAGGCCAACCACGCGGTGCTGCACGCGGTGGCGCAGCCGGGCGAAACCATCCTCAGCATGGACCTGAACGCCGGCGGCCACCTGAGCCATGGCGCGGCAGTCAACTGCAGCGGCAAGTGGTTCAACGTGGTGCGCTACGGTGTGCGCGCCAGCGATGGCCTGATCGACTACGACGAGGTGATCGATCTGGCGCGCCGCCACCAACCCAAGCTGGTAATCGCCGGTGGCTCGGCCTGCCCGCGTGCGCTCGATTTCGCCGCCTTTCGCCGCGCCGCCGATGCCGGCGGTGCGCGGCTGCTGGTCGACATGGCGCACTTCGCCGGCCTGGTGGCGGGCGGCGTGCATGAGCACCCGTTCCCGCATGCCGACATCGTCACCACCACCACCTACAAATCGCTGCGCGGCCCGCGCGGTGCGCTGATCCTGTGGAACGATGCCGATCTGCGCAAGCGCATCGACAACGCCGTCTTTCCCGGGCTGCAAGGCACACCCTCGCTGCACATCGTGGCCGCCAAGGCGGTGGCACTGGGTGAAGCGCTGCGGCCGGAGTTTGCGGTCTACGCCGCCGCCGTGCTCACCCATGCGCGCACGCTCGCCAGGGGCCTGCAGCGCCGGGGATTCGACCTGGTGGGCGGCGGCACCGATACGCCGCTGATGCTGGTGGATCTGCGCGGCAAGGGCCTCACCGGCGCACCGGCCGCGCAAAGCCTGGAGCGCGCCGGCGTCATCGCGAACATGAATCCGATTCCGTCGGACACGGTGGATTTGAAGGTCATGTCGGGCCTGCGCTTCGGTGTTTCGGGGGCCACCACGCGCGGCTTTGGTGTCGCCGAGTTCGAGACGATCGGCCGTTTGATCGCCGAGGTGCTGGAAGGCCTGCGGGTCAACGAAGGCGACAACACGGCGGCGGAGCAATCGGTTGCGTTGCAAGCGCGTGCGCTGGCCGCGCGGTTTCCGCTCGACGGTTGACAGGGCACCGGCAGATGCTTCGGCCACAATCCGCAAGGTGATCTGGCGCACGGCCGTTTGCCGGTCGGCTTGAGGATGACACCACGAGGACGACCCACGAGGAGAACAACGATGGCCGAGGAGCAGCAGTCGCAGCGCCTGCCAGACTGGGATCTGTACCGCGCGCTGCGCGAACAGTGGACGCATGAAGACAACCTCGTCAACCATCGCCTGATGTGGTTGATCCTGTCGCAGGGCTTGCTGTTCACCGCCTACGGCACCTTGTCCACAGCCAAGCACAAGTGGCTGGTGATCGGCTTCCCCTTCTTCGGCATGGTGGTGGCGGCCGTGATCGGCGTGAGCATCTTCGCGGCCATCGATGCCACCGCTTCCATCCGCAGGCACTACGACGAGCAAGGGCTGGACAAACTGTGCAGCCTGGTGCCCGACAGCAAGAGCGGCCACCGCGGCAAGTGGGCCGCGCAAGCACTGCCGTTTGTGTTTGCCGCGCTGTGGCTGCTGGCGATGCTCGGTTTCGTGGACGCCTGAACACAAACCTGAAAAGGACAAACCCATGAGTGCCTATGTGATCGCCGATGTCGAAGTGCTCGAACCCGTCGAATACGAAGCGTACCGACAGCTGGCGCCGGCCACCATTGCGGCCTACGGCGGCCGCTATATGGCGCGCGGTGGTGCCACGCGCCTGCTCGAAGGATCACGCCAACCGCATCGCACCGTGCTGCTCGAATTCCCCAGCATGGCGCAGTTTCAGGCGTGGTGGGATTCACCCGAATACTGCGCGATCCGCCCCATCCGCGAACGCACCACACGCTCGCACCTCATCGTCACCGAAGGCCTTTGATTGGATTCGATACGCCATGAGGTGATCGAACACGCCATCCACGAACTGCAACTCACGCCGACCTGACACGGCCTGCAACCCCACCTCCACCATGTTCTCCTACATTTGCCTGGGCACCAACGATCTCGGCCGCGCCATCGTGTTCTACGACGCGGTGCTGGCGCCTTTGGGGCTGCAGCGCTGCCAAACCCCGGGCGAAGAAGACTGGGACAACTGGGCCGGCTGGGGCACCTACGAAGCGCAAGGCGAGCGCGAACTCGCGCTGTGGCTGTGCACACCCTTCGATGGCCAGGCCGCCACGGTCAGCAATGGCGCGATGGTGGCGTTGAGCGCGACGAGTTGGGCCGCCGTGCAGGCGTTTCATGCGGCGGCGCTGGCCCACGGCGGCAGCTCCGAAGGCGAACCGGCGCTGCGCCCGCAATACAACGACGATTTCTACGCCGCGTATGTGCGCGATCCCGATGGCAACAAGCTCGCGGCGGTGTGCAGGGGGTTGAAACAGGAGCCCGACGGGCAAAACCCGCAGGGCGCAGCCCGAAGCTGATCCAGCAAGCCTCGCTGAACGCCACCCGCCGCGATCGCCGTCAACCGGCGCGGTAATTCGCGAACAGGTCGCGCAAGGAAGACGCTGCGGCTCCGGCTGGTGCCGCGATCGAGCGCTCGATCTCGCTCAGGTGTTTGCGCATTTCGGTGGCGGCGCGCGCGGCGCTGCCTTCCTGCAGAGCAGCCAGCAGTTCCTGGTGGCGGTGCGCCACACACGCCGGGCGCCCGGGCTGCTGGTACAGCGCCAGCAGCAATGAGCTGCGCGGCAACAGCTCGTCGAGCATGCTCACGAACACCGGGTTGCCGGACAAACGCGCCAGCTCGCGATGGAACTCGCCCGATTGGCGGATCGTGGTGGGCCGGTCACCGCGCGCTTCGGCATGCGCTTCGGCCTGCAACACCGCTTGCAGGCGCTCGATCGCCTGCGCATCCAGTTTGCCGGCCAGGCGGCGGGTGATCTCGCCTTCGATCACGCGGCGCGCATCGAACACATGCGCCGCTTCGTCACGCGCTGGCTGCGCCACCGCCGCGCCGCGGTTGTGCTGCAGCTCGACCACACGATCCTGAGACAAGCGGTTCAAGGCCTGCCGCACCACCGTGCGAGACACATCGAACGATTCCGCCAGATCGGCCTCGCGCAGCCGCGTGCCCGGGGCGATGCGGTGCTCGAGGATCGCCGCATGGACGGCCTGGTAAATGCGCTGGGTGGCGGTGGCGTCGCGCACGGCTGTGGCCCTGCCGGCTGGCGCGGCCTTCTTCACGCTGCGCGACGGCGTCGCTGCCACAGCACCACCACGGTGAGCGTGATGGCCATCACCGCGAAAGACACCACCGTCGTCACCGTGCCGAGGGCATAGATCACCGGCGTGGTGACGGTGGTCGTCAAGCCCTGCAGTTCGAGCGGCAGGGTATTGAAATCGCCCATCACCTGCGACGAGCGGGCGATCTCGTCCCAGCTGAGCGTGAAGCCGAACATGCCGATGCCCACCAGGCTGGGCCCGATCAGCGGCAGCACCACATGCGACAGGCTCTGCCACGGCGAGGCGCCCAGATCGCGTGCCGCTTCTTCATACGCCGGGTTGAAGCGGTTGAAGATCGCAAACATGATGAGCAGGCCGAACGGCAGCGTCCAGGTGAGTTGCGCGCCCAGGCCCGAACTGAACATGCCCAGCGCGGTGGTGTAGCTCTCGAACAGGCTGGGAAAGTGAATCTCGAACACCGCTTTGAGGCCAGTGTCGATGAGGCGGAACATCAACCCCACGCCCAGCGAGACGATGATCGACGGCATGATCAAGCTCGCCACCACCACGTAGAACAGCGGCGTGCCGCCCGGCAACTTCTTGCGGTAGGCCAGGCCGGCCAGCAGCGACAACACCACGGTGAGCACCATCACCACCGCACCGAGCAGCAGCGAACGCCGAAAGGCCGCGCCGATGTCGATCACCCCGATGCCCTCCCACAGCTTGGAAAACCAGTGGGTGGACCAGCCGCGCATCGGAAAGGTGAGCCCGCCCTCCGGCCCCTGAAAACTGAGCACGAAGATCGTGACCATCGGGCCGTAGAGGAAGATCACGAACAAGGCGAACAAGATGGCCAGAGGCCAGAAGCCGGCTGCTCGTTTTTCGCGGGTGCCGGCCATGTCAAAGCTCCTTGCGCAGGTTCACCAGCCGCATCAGGGCCACGATCATCATCAACACCACGGCGAGCAGGATCACCGCGTTGGCGGCGGCGGCGGGAAACTGCAGATAGCTGGTCTGCACCTGGATGATCTTGCCGATCGAGGCGATCTGCTGGCCGCCCATCACACCCACGGTGACAAAGTCGCCCATCACCAGCGCGATCACGAAGATCGAGCCGATGATCAGGCCGGTCTTGCACAGCGGCAGCACCACATGCAGCACGGTTTGCCAGGGTGTGGCGCCGCTGTCGCGCGCGGCCTCGATCAGCGATCGATCGATGCGCATCATCGAGTTGAAGATCGGCACGATCATGAACATGGTGTACAGGTGCACAAAGGCCAGCACCACCGAGAACTCGGAGAACAGCAACCAGTCGAGCGGCTTGTCGATCGCACCCGAGCCCACCAGCACCTGGTTGACGAGGCCGTTGCGCCCCAGCAGCGGCACCCACGAGATCATGCGGATCACGTTGCTTGTCCAGAAGGGCACGGTGCAGATGATGAACAGCACGGTCTGCATCAGCGTGCTCTTCACATGGAAGGCCATGAAGTACGCGAGTGAAAAACCGAGCAGCGCCGTCACCAGCCACACCAGCAGGCTGAACTTGATCGTCGAGAGATACGTCTTGAAGGTGACGCACATGTCACCGCTTTCGCTGCCGCCCGCGCAGCCTTGAAAGATATCGATGTAGTTCTGGCCGCTGAACGCGGGGATCAGCTCGTAGTCGGTCGCCTGCCAGAAACTCACCGCGATGATGAGCACCAGCGGTATGACGAAGAAGACGACGAACACGGCCGCCAGGGGCGCGGCCTGGAGCCATGCGGTGAGGGCGGATCGCCGAGTCTTCATCGTCGATCAGTTGCGCGAGGCCAGCGCCCGGCCGCTCCGAAGCGGCCGAGCACCCTCTCGGAGGGTGGCCGCAGTACCCTGCGGCCGGGTGTCGTCATCATGCCGCGACGAATTCATTCCACTTCTGCACCATGTACGTGTTCTCGTCCATCAGCGCGTTCCAGCAGGCGATGCCGCCCATGCGCTGTTCGTAGGAGCCACCATCGCGCTTGGCGCCCACCTTGGCGAGCACATCGCCATTGGGGCTCTTGATGTCTTTCTCGGCGGCCTTGCCTTCCATCCAGTAGGCCCACTCGTAGGCTTCCATCTTCGATTTGGCAGTGTCGAGAACGGCGCTGTAGTAACCCTGACGATTCAGGTAGGCACCGGCCCAGCCATCGAGAAACCAGTTGATGAACTCATAGGTGGCATCGAGCTTTTTGCCGCTGGCCGTGGCCGGCACGCCGAAGCCGGCAGCCCAGGCGCGATAACCTTCTTTCAGCGGCTGAAACACGCAGTCGATGCCCTTGGTGCGCACCGCCGTCACGGCCGGCGACCACATCGACTGGATCACCACCTCGCCCGAGGCCATCAGGTTCACGCTCTCGTTGAAATCCTTCCACAACGACCGAAACTGCCCGGCCTTCTTGGCCTCGATCAGCGTCTTGATGGTGAGGTCGATCTCCTTCTTCGTCATGTTGCCCTTGTCGGGGTATTTGTAGATGCCCATCGCCTCCACCACCATCGCCGCATCCATGATGCCGATCGACGGGATGTTGAGGATCGCGGCCTTGCCCTTGAACTCCGGGTTGAGCAGTTCCTTCCAGCTCTCGATCGGGCGCTTGATCAGATCGGGCCGGATGCCGAGCGTATCGGCGTTGTAGACGGTGGGGATCAGGCTCATGAACTGCGTCGGCGATGTGGCAAACACCTTGCTCTTTTCGCCTTCGAGATAGATCACCTTCTTGGGCGCGGTGCCTTGATCGCCCACTGCCTTGCCACCCACCTGGCCGGTGGTGAAGAGCGAGGTGATCTTGTCCGAGTTCTTGATTTTCCTGGTGTCGATGCCCTTCAGGTTGCCGGTGGGCACGATCTTCTTCAGCGAGAAGTATTCGGTGTCGATCAGATCGAAGCTGTTGGGCGAGGTGACGGCACGCTTGGTCACCTCATCGGTGGTGACCGGGATGTACTGGATCTTGATGCCGGTGTCGGCCTCGAACTTCTCCGCGATCTTCTTGTCCTGATTCACTGCCGTGCCGAGGTAGCGCAGCGTGATCTTCTCCTGCGCATGCACATACGGAAAGCCCATCAGGCCGGTAGCGGCCACGCCGGCGCCGGTGGCGGCTTTGAGCACGCTGCGGCGCGAGATCGCGGCGGTGTCGGTGTGGCCGACGGTATCCGTTGGGGCGACAGGGGTTGCGGCTTGCGGATCGAGTGGCTGCGTCATGGTGTGCGCTCCTTCTGGAACGGTTGGGGAAACGATTCGGATCGGTGGGGCAGATCAGGTGGTTCAGTGCGCGGCTGGGCGCGTCATTCACGCCTGAAGCGCATGGGCATCGGCCTGATGCCAACTCATGGCCACCCGCTGGCCGGGCTCGAACGGGTGCGCGTGGAACGTGGCATCGGGCACCAGGGCCACCCAGGCACCACGATCGGGGCTGTCGTCGGCGGCGTCGTCGTCATGCACGTTGCCGGACACCAGGTGCACCTGCACATGGCTGCCTTGGTACTCCACCGCGCGCACGTTCACCGCCACGCCCGGGCCGCCGGCCACCGCGAGCTCGGTGCGATCGCTGCGCACCGCGATCGCACCGCCGGGGGTATCGATCACGTTGTGCGCGCCGATGAAGCGGGCAATGAAGGCGGTGCGTGGGCGCTCGAACACATCGCGGGCCGAACCGGCCTGCTCGATCGCGCCGTGGTTCATCACCACCACCAGATCGGCGAGGGCCATGGCTTCCTCCTGCGAGTGCGTCACGTGAACAAACGTCATGCCGAGTTCGCGGTGCCAGCGCTGCAGCTCGGCGCGCATCTTCACCCGCAGAAACGGATCGAGCGCGGAGAGCGGCTCGTCGAGCAGCAGCACCCGCGGCTGCATCATCAGCGCACGCGCCAGCGCCACCCGCTGCTGCTGGCCGCCGGAGAGCGCGGCCGGCAGGCGCTTGGCGTAGGGCGTCATGGCGACCAGGTCGAGCAGCTCGCCGGCGCGCTTGTCGCGCTCGGCTTTCGACACGCGCTTCATGCGTGCACTGAAGGCCACGTTATCGAGCACCGAGAGGTGCGGAAACAGCGCGTAGCTTTGAAACATCATCGCGGTACCGCGCTGCGCCGGCTCGAGGTGCGTGATGTCCCGGCCGGAGAGCAACACGCGGCCGGTGGTCGGCTCCTCGTGGCCGGCGATCATGCGCAGCGTGGACGTCTTGCCGCAGCCCGAGGGCCCCAGCAGGCAGCAGTAGCTGCCGCCTGCGATCCGGAGATCAATGCCCGCCACCGCCACGGCATCCCCGTAGTGCTTGGACAAGGAGACAAGTTCCAGGTCGGTGCGTTCCATCGTGGGTTGCTTTGTATGCAATCGGTGTGCCAGTTTACCGAGTCATCGGCCCATTGGCCGATAGGGTGGTGCTTGCGGGTGTGCGTCTTGCTCGTTGACGGCATCGGAGCGTGTGTTGGCTTGAGCAATGCACCGCCGCAAGGCATGTCACACTGGTCACGCACTTGTTTTGTATGCAATCCGCACCAGAACCGATCACCATGAAACTGCTCGTCATCAATCCCAACACCTCCGCCACCATGACCGAAGGCATCGCATCGGCGGCGCGCGCGGTGGCGGCACCGGGCACCGAGATCGTGGCGGTGAACGCGCGCTTCGGCGCGCCGTCGATCGAAGGGCACTACGACGACGTCTTCGCCGCGGCCGCCGTGGTCGAGCAGGTGCGGCTGCACCGAGATGCCGGCTTCGACGGCGTGGTGATCGCGTGTTTTGGCGATCCGGGCCTGGCCGGCGCCCGCGAGGCGATCGATGCGCCGGTGATCGGCATCGCCGAAGCGGCGTTTCATGCGGCTGCGTTCCTGGCCACCGGCTTTTCGGTGGTCACCACGATGACGCGCACCTGCGTGATCGCCGAACACCTGTTGCACCAGTACGGCTTCGACCGGGTATGCCGCGGTGTGCACGGCACCGACATCCCGGTGCTGGCGCTCGAAGACGATACCCACGCGGTGGCGGCGCAGATCGAGGCCACCGCCCGCGCCGCGCTGGCGCACGACCGCAGCGGCGCCATCGTGCTGGGCTGCGCCGGCATGGCCGATCTCGCCGCCACCTTGCAGCAGCGCCTGGGCGTGCCGGTGATCGATGGCGTGGGCGCCGCCGTCAAATTTGCCGAAGCCCTGGCCGCACTGGGCCTGCGCACCTCCAAACACGGCGACTACGCCACGCCGCTGCCCAAACGCATGAGCGGCTGGGCCGAGCCCTTGGGGTTTTGAAGCCGGCGCCCCGAGCGCGTGGTGCCACGATAGACTGGCCCGTGCCGGGCAGCACGCCCGTGTCGAGGCACCCGATGACCGAACCCGCTGTCCGCCTGGCCAATATCGACGACGCACCCGCGATCGCGGCGCTGTTCGATCAGTACCGCCAGTTTTACGAGCAGCCCGCCGACGCGGCCCTGGCGCTCGCGTTCATCGAGGCGCGCGTGGGCCGCGGCGAATCGGTGATCCTGGTGGCGCAAGACGATGAACGTCGCTTCACCGGCTTCTGCCAGCTTTACCCCAGCTTCTGTTCGGTGGCGGCCGCGCGCATCTTTGTGCTGTACGACCTGTTCGTCGATCCGGCCTGCCGCCGCAGTGGCGTCGCGCGGGCCCTGATGCTCGCCGCGCACGGCTTTGCAGCCGCCACCGACGCCGCGCGGATGGACCTGAGCACCGCCCACACCAACACCAGCGCCCAGCGGCTGTATGAATCGCTGGGATGGCAGCGCGACAATGGGTTTGCGGTCTACAGCTGGACAACGCCGCCCCGTGCCATCGATCCCGACGCTTGAGATCTCAACACCATGTCAACCACCCTGCAACCCATGCGCGAGGCCTCGTACCCCGCCTATCTGGAGGCCGCCGTGGTGGGCTACGCGCAGGAAAACATCGCCACCGGCCGCTGGACCGAGGAAACCGCGCTGGAGCGATCCCGAGAAGATTTCAACAGCCTGCTGCCGCAAGGCCTGGCCACGCCCGATAACCACATTTTCGATATCCTGGCCGGCGAAGGCGGCGCCACCGTCGGGGTGATCTGGCTGGCGATCGGGCGCAAGCACGGCATCGTTTCCAGCTTCGTGTACGACGTGGAGATCCAGCCCCAGCACCGCCGCCAAGGCCACGCCGAGCGCGCCTTCAAGGCCATCGAGACTTTCGCCCAGTCACTCGGCGCCGCCCACATCGGCCTGCATGTCTTCGGCAACAACCCGGGCGCCCAGGCGCTGTATCAAAAGCTCGGGTTCGGGGTGACGGGGATCAACATGCAGAAACCGCTTGCGGCGGCTTCAGGCCCAGGCGCTTGACGTCTTCGGCCTCAAACGACTCAGCAGGAAACTCCCATGACCGACAAAGCCGCCGAACTGGCCAGCCTGCTGATCCGCAACTTCAACGATGCGCCTATGAAGCGCGAACAACGCGAGCCGCTGTATGACAGCTCGGGCTCGCGGCTCGCGACGGGCACGGCGGCGCTGAAGATGGGCGCCTCCTACGACATCGTCGCGCCCGGCAAGCGATCGTGCCCTTACCACTTTCACTATGCGCAGGAAGAGATGTTCGTGGTGCTCGAAGGCGAGGGCACGCTGCGGGTGGCCGGCGAAATGCTGCCGGTGCGCGCGGGCGACGTGGTGTTCATCCCGCCCGGGCCGGCGTATCCGCACCAGTTCATCAACACATCGCTCGCCGATCTCAAGTACCTGTCGATCGGCACACGCGAGTGGCCGGAGATCGTCGAGTATCCGGATTCCGACAAATACCTTGCCGTGACGAAAAAGGCCGACGGCAGCTTCTTCGATGCGATCCAGCGCACATCGCAAACACTGGATTACTGGGATGGGGAGCCGTGAGGAGCGAAGCCGCTTACCGCCACAGCGGATAACCGCTCGCCGCCTGCAAGAAAGTAAACACCACCAGCAACGCATAGGCCGCGGCAAACACCCACGTCGTACGCCACGCCGGCAAGGGCGTGGCAACACGCTGGGCCATCCAGGCCCACACCGGGATCACCTGCATCGCGTGCAGGCCGAAGAAGTGCGCCACACGCCAATCGCCGCCGTCGCGCGACCAGTTGAACAGCGGCAGCCCGCCGGCATCCGTGGGCGCACCGCCCACCCAATGATTGGCCTGGCTCGACATGATGGCGCCGCTGATCGCACCCAGCACACAGCCGATCAGCAAACCCAGCGCGATGCCCCTGCGCAGCGTGTCGCCGTAGGCAAACGAACGGGCTCGCCACACCAGCGCGCCCAGCACGCCGGAGGTGCTCACCAGCACCACGGCACCCACGCCCATCAGCGAGTACATCGCGATCGCGCCTGGTGAGCTGATGTTGAAGTGCGAGGCCTCGCCGCGCGAGGCCCGCCAGGTGATGTACACCACCTCGAACACCGCGCCGGCCACGGAGGCCCACGCCACGTAGCGCACCGCGCGCGGCTTGCGTGCTTCTCGCGGCAACAGCGCCAGCACCATCGCCAGCGTGAGCAGATAGAGGCCTGTCGATACCTGAAACTTGCCCGGCTTGAGCCACACGCTCACGCCCTGGATCAGGCGCGGATCGAAGGCCGCCAGCGCCGCTGTGACGATCGACGCGGCAAGCATCAGCAGGCTGGTCCACCACAGCGCGGGCGACGCGGCCCTGGCGCCACGCAGCCATGTCATGGCCGAGGGCAAAGGGTGTGCAGGGGTGCGACCGGCAGCGCCGAGCTGCCCCGCCTGACGAGGCGGTGTGGTGAGCATCATGATGATTCCTTCAGGCGCCGCGGGCAGCCAAACCAGCCGGAGCCGGGCCAGCCAGCCGCCGCAACGCAAACCAGGCGAGCAGCCCCGCGGGTCCATAGAGAAAGGTGAGCGCCAAAACCGGCAGCCAGATTGCCCGCCGCCACACGGATGCCCGCATGGGCGCACGGGCCGAAGCGTCGTCGACGATCCAGCGGCCGATGAACAGATCGAACGCGAGGTAGTGCACCCAGCCGGCGAGCAAAACACCCGGCGAGCGGAACAGCGCGGCCACAGCTTCCAGCGATCCAAACCCACCGCCGGGCGCCGTGCCCCAAAACGCCACCAGCGCGCTCACATAGCCCACGCACAACACCAGCGGAAGCACCCGGCCGGCGATCAGCAGCAGCACGCTGCGCGCACGGCCTGGCGCCAGCACGAAGCCCACGCCCAGCAAGAGCCAGCCCAGCAAGGCCAAGGGGTTGGCGAGATCAAACCACTGGGCGGGTGTCATGTGAGCCTTTAACTTGACAGTGTCAACATGGGGCCCGACTTTAAGCAGTCGTCTTGACACTGTCAAGATATACTTTGAGCATGGTGCGCCCACCTACCCGACCACCCCCCTCCGCACGTGCGACCAAGGCGCCCGCGCCGGTGACCGTTGCGCATGGCTACCACCACGGCGGGCTGCGCGAAGCGCTGCTCGATGCCACCGAGCAGATCCTGCTCGAAGGCGGTATCGAAGCCTTCAGCCTGCGTGCCTGCGCACGGCGCGCCGGTGTATCGCATGCCGCGCCGGCACACCACTTCGGCGGCGAACGCGGCTTGCTCACCGCTTTTGCCGCAGTGGGATTCGAGCGTATGACAGAGCGCATGGCCGCCTACCGCGAGCAGGCCGGCGATGATCCCGCAGCCCGGTTGATCGCGGTCGGCCAGGCCTACATCGACTTTGCGCTGGCGCATCGCGCGCACTTCCAGCTCATGCACCGACACGATCGCCTCGACGAGCTTGAAGACAGCCTGCAAGAGGCCAGCGGACGCGCCTTTGCCATGCTCACCGACACCCTCGCGCAAGCCATGCGCCAGGCCAGGCTGCCGGCCGAAAGCGTCCCGCAGCGCACCGTGCTGGCCTGGGCGGCCGTGCACGGCTTTGCCACGCTGGCCCTCGAAGGCCTGCTGGGCCCACTCCCCGGCCCTGGCCCAGGCCTGGGTGGGCCGTCTCAGCAGCCATTGAGCGCGCTGGGCGCCGCCATGCTGGCGGTGCTGCGGCCGGCGCTGGCCGGGGATGCGCCAGCCCCGAAGAAAACGCCGGCGCGCCGCCAACCGGCGCGCCGCTGAATCCGGCTATGGTGTGAGGGCTGGTCGTCTTCCTCAATCAGACTGACTCACCGCGTGGACATTCTCGTACTGCTCGATCACCCATCGGCCCTGGTGGCCTGGCTCGCCGCCGGGTTCTACCTGCTGGCGATCGCCACCGCCTTGCGCGCTCTGTTCGAAGTACGCACGCCGCAAGGCACGGCGGCATGGATCGTGTTTTTGCTGTCGTTCCCGTTGTTCGCGCTGCCGGCGTTCTGGTTTTTCGGGCGCAAGAAGTTCGTCGGCTACAAATCACCGCGACTTCGCGTCACCCAGGCCACCCAGGCCATCACCGCCGACATCGAACGCCGCTTCAGCGATGCCGGCATCTCGGTAGACCCGGTGCACACGCCGTTCACCCAGGGCATAGCGCGGCTGGTGCGCGTGCCGTTCACCAACCGGAATCACGCCGAATTGCTGATCGACGGCGAGCAGACTTTCAAGCGGCTGTTCGAGGAGATCGACAAGGCGCAGCGCTACATCCTGGTGCAGTTCTACATCTACCGCGCCGATCGCATCGGCACGCAGCTCTTCGATCGCCTGGTGGCCAAGGCCACGGCCGGCGTGCGCATCCACTTTCTCTACGACGACATCGGCACCAGCCTGCCACGCGAGTTTCTGGCCGGCATGCACAACGCGGGCATCGTGATCGATTCGTTCAACACCACCAACAGCCGGCGCCGCAAGCGCTACCAGATCAACTTTCGCAACCACCGCAAGACGGTGGTGATCGATGGCCGCACGGCATTTGTAGGCGGGCTGAACATCGGTGACGAGTACCTGGGCCATCACCCCGTGCTCACCCCTTGGCGCGATACGCACTTGCGGCTCGAAGGGCCGGCGGTACTGAGCGTGCAGCTGTTCTTCCAGGAAGATTGGTACTGGGCGCGGCAGGAGCAGCTCAATCTCGACTGGACGCTGGCAGCCAGCGATGAATCCAACATGACCGTGCTCGCCGTGCCTTCGGGCCCCGCCGATCCTTTCGAGACGGCCACGCTGCTGCACATGTCTGCCGTGCAGGAGGCCAGGCAACGGCTGTGGATCGCCACCCCTTACTTCGTGCCGGATGAACAGTTCATCTCGGCATTGCAATTGGCGGCGCTGCGCGGGGTGGATGTGCGGGTGATCGTGCCGGCGCAAAACGACGGCTTCTGGAACAAGATGGCCACCATCGCGCTGATGAAGCCGCTGCAGGATTCGGGCGTGCAGTTCTTCTGGTTTGGCAAGGGCTTCATGCACCAGAAGGTGCTGCTGGTGGACAACCACCTGGCGTTTGTCGGCACGGCCAATTTTGATTGCCGATCGTTCCGCCTCAACTTCGAGATGACGGTGGCGGTGATCGATGCGGCCTTCAATGCCAGCGTGGCGCGCATGCTGCAGGCCGATCTCGAAGCCAGCAAGCCGGCCCGCAAGAACGAGCTGGCCAGCCGCTCATTCGGCTACCGCGCCTTGGCCCACGCGATCCGGCTGCTGGCGCCCATCCTGTAGACGCGCAGCACCCCTTATCGCATCGTCACCAGCTCTTCCGCGCTAGTGGGGTGGATAGCCACCGTGTCGGTGAAATCGGCGAACGTGGCGCCCATGCGCACCGCCACCGCAAAACCCTGCAGCATCTCGTCGGCGCCGGGGCCGATCACGTGGCAGCCCACCACACGTTGCTCAGGCCCGGCGAGCACCAGCTTCATCTCGGTGCGCGGTTTGCGCTCGGTGAGCACATGGCCCAGCGGCACGAAGCTCGTCGACTTCACCTCCACCTGCGCATGCAGCGCGCGGGCCTGCGGCTCGCTGAGGCCCACGGTGCCGATCGGCGGATGCGAAAACACCACGGTGGGGATGTTGGCGTAATCGAGATGGCGTTCGCTCTGGCCGCCAAACAGGCGATCGGCCAAGCGCCGGCCGGCGGCAATCGCCACCGGCGTGAGCTGCGCGCGGCCGGTGACATCGCCCACCGCGTGGATGCCCTGCACATTCGTGCGCTGCCAGTCATCGGTGACCACGTAGCCCATGGCATCGCTGGCCACGCCGGCGCGCTCGAGGTGCAACGTGTCGGTCATCGGCTCGCGGCCTACGGCCCACAGCACCACGTCGACCGGGCCGTGGGCCTTGCCCTCCACATCGAGCAGTTCCAGCGCCGGGGCCGCGCCCGCCTCGATGGCGCGGCAGCATGTGGGCTTCACGCCGAAGTGGATCGCCACACCGTCGCGATGCATCTCTCTGGCCAGCGCCTCGCCCAGCATCGGATCAAAGTTCTTGAGCAGCTGGTTGCCGCGCACGATCATCTGCACCTGCGATCCAAAGGCGTTGAAGATGCCGGCCAGCTCCACAGCGATGTAGCCCGAGCCCACCACCATCACCCGCCGCGGGCGTGATTCGAGCGCGAAAAATCCATCGGAGGTGATGCCCAGTTCAGCGCCGGGAATCTCCGGGCGCGTGGGCCTGCCGCCGGTGGCGACGACGATCTGCGGCGCCTGCAGATGCCGGCCGTCATCGAGCCGCAGTGTGTGCGGCCCTTCGAAAGCGGCGGTGGCCACGATCAGCTCGACGCCCTTCTTGGCGAGGTTGGATTCGTACACGCTGTTCAGCCGCGCGATGAAGGCATCGCGCCGCTGCTTCAGCAGGCCCCAGTCGCACGACATCGCCTCGCCACCGCTGAAGGCGTAGCCGGCGGCATCGTGAAAGGCCTCGTGCAGATGGGCGGCGTTCCACATCAGCTTCTTGGGCACACAACCCACGTTGACGCAGGTGCCGCCCAGCGGCTTGGGCTCGATGATGGCCACCTTGGCACCGTACTCGGCGGCGCGTTGCGCAGTGGCCAGGCCGCCGCTGCCGGCACCGATCACGATCAGGTCAAAGCTCAGGTCGCTCATCGATATCCTTGTTCGGGTGGGCGCGCTCGCGAGGCGAGGGGCACCCGGTCACACGTCGATTTCCACAGCGTCGCCGCGCAATTCCATCAAATCGCGCCGGGCCTGCGCCTCGCCCTTGCCCATCAGCCGGGTAAACAGCTCGCTCGTGGCCGATGCATCCATCAAGCCGTAGGCCACTTGCAGCAGGCGGCGCGTGTCGGGGTTCAGGGTGGTTTCCCACAGCTGCTCGGCGTTCATCTCGCCCAGGCCCTTGAAGCGGCTGACCGACCACGAGGCTTCGCGGGCGCCTTCCTTGCGCAGCTTGTCGGTGATGGCCGCCAGCTCGCCATCGTCGAGCGCGTAGAGCTTGGCAGCGGGCTTCTTGCCGCGCGCTGGTGCGTCCACCCGATACAGAGGCGGCTTGGCGATGTAGACGTTGCCACGCTCGATCAGCCTGGGAAAGTGCTTGAAGAACAGCGTGAGCAGCAGCACCTGGATGTGCGAGCCATCCACATCGGCATCCGAGAGGATGCAGATCTTGCCGTAGCGCAGGCCGGTGAGATCGGGGTCGTCGGTGGCGCCGTGCGGATCCACGCCGATGGCCACCGAGATGTCGTGAATCTCGTTGTTGGCAAACAGGCGATCGCGCTCCACCTCCCACGCGTTGAGCACCTTGCCCCGCAGCGGCAGGATGGCCTGGGTTTGCTTGTCGCGGCCCATCTTGGCGCTGCCGCCGGCCGAATCCCCTTCGACGAGAAAGAGTTCGTTGTCGAGCAGATCGCGGCTTTCGCAATCGGTGAGCTTGCCGGGCAACACCGCCACGCCGGAGCTTTTGCGCTTTTCCACCTTCAGAGAAGCACGCTGGCGCGTCTGCGCCTGGCGGATCACCAGTTCGGCGAGCTTCTTGCCATGCGCCACATGCTGGCTCAGCCACAGCTCCAGGGCCGGGCGTACATAGCCGGAGACGAGCCGCAGCGCATCGCGGCTGTTCAAGCGCTCCTTGATCTGGCCCTGAAACTGCGGATCGAGCACCTTGGCCGAGAGCACGAAGTTGGCGCGCGAAAACACATCCTCGCTCATCAGCTTCACGCCCTTGGGCAGCAGCGCGTGCATCTCGATGAAGCCCTTGATGGCTGTGAACAGGCCATCCTTCAAACCCGCCTCGTGCGTGCCGCCGGCCACGGTGGGGATCAGGTTGACGTAACTCTCGCGCAGCGTGGCGCCTTCTTCGGTGAAGGCCACGCACCAGGCCGCGCCCTCGCCCTCGGCGAAGTTGTCCACCTCGCCACTGCCGGCGTAGTGCTCGCCTTCGAAGATCGGGATCAGCGGGTCGGCGATCAGGCTTTGCATGAGGTAGTCGCGCAGGCCACCTTGGTAGAGCCAGGTCTGCGCCTCAGGCTCCTTGCCGGTTTTCTCGATCGTGAGCATGACGCTCACACCCGGCATCAGCACCGCCTTGCTGCGCAGCAAGTGCATCATCTCGGCACGCGGCAGATCCACGCTGTCGAAGTACCTGGCATCCGGCCAGGCGCGCACCAAGGTGCCCGTCTTGCGTTCGCGGGTGTCGGCTGCCACCGCCTTGCGCAGTGCCAGCGGCTCGATCACATCGCCGCCACTGAAGGCCAGCGTGGCCACCTGGCCTTCGCGCAGCACACTCACCTGCAGGCGTTTGGACAAGGCATTGGTGACGCTCACGCCCACGCCGTGCAGGCCGCCCGAAAAGCTGTAGGCCCCGCCCGCGCCCTTGTCGAACTTGCCGCCCGCATGCAGGCGGGTGAACACGATCTCCACCACCGGCACCTGCTCGTCGGGGTGCAGGCCGAATGGGATGCCCCGGCCGTCGTCTTCCACGCTCACCGAGCCGTCGGCATGCAGCGTGACACCGATGCGGCGGCCGAAGCCGGCGAGCGCTTCGTCGGCGGCGTTGTCGATCACTTCCTGCACGATGTGCAGCGGGTTGTCGGTGCGGGTGTACATGCCCGGCCGTTGTTTGACGGGCTCGAGGCCCTTGAGCACACGGATCGAGGCTTCGGCGTAGGCGGACTGCTTGCTGGGCATGCGGATGGATGGTTGGTTCGGAGTGAAGCGTCGCCTATTCTCCGCTGTGCGGCGCATGGGGCGCCGGACGAACCAGGAGAGGGCCATGCGCGGGATCGGGATCGGGATCGTCGTTGCCACGCTTTGCGGCATGGGGATCGCCGCCAGCGTGTCGGCGCAGACGCTGCGCTGGGGCTCGCGCGGCGATGCGCAGTCGATGGACCCGTACGCCGCGAACGAGAACATCACCAACACCGTCAACGGGCTGGTCTACGAATCGCTCGTCGAACGCGATCGCCAGCAGAAGCTGGTGCCGTCGCTGGCCGCGAGCTGGACGATCGTCAACGACCTCACCTGGCGCTTCGCGCTGCGCAAGGGCGTCACCTTCCACGACGGCACGCCGTTCAGCGCCGACGACGTCGTCTTCTCGATCGAACGCGCGCAGCAGCCCAGTTCGCAGTTCTCGGCCTCCGCGTTGGCGCTCGGCAAGCCGGTGGCCATCGATGCCTCGACCGTCGAACTGCGCATGGCCAAGCCCGATCCGATCCTGCTCGAACATGTGTCGGCGATCTTCATCATGAGCCGCGCCTGGTGCAAGGCCAACAAGGCCGAACGGGTGCCGAGCTTCAACGACAAGGAAGAGTCGTATTCGTCGCAGCATGCGCTGGGCACCGGCCCGTACGTGCTGAAGCGGCGCGAGCCCGGCGTGCGCACCGAGTTCTCGCGTCACCCGGCGTGGTGGGGCCGCTTCGAAGGCAATGTGCAGCAGGTCGTCTTCACGCCGATCGAAAGCGATGCCACGCGTGTGGCCGCGCTGCTCTCGGGCGACATCAATTTCACGCCCAGCGCCCCGACGCAGGACGCCGATCGCCTGGCCCGCAACCAGGCAGTGCGCCTCACCACCGGCCCCGAGAACCGCATCATCTTCTTCGGCATGGACCAGTTCCGCGACGAGCTGCCGGGCAGCGGCGTGAAAGGCAATCCGCTCAAGGACGTGCGCGTGCGCGAAGCGCTCTTTCTGGCGATCGACGCGCAGGCGATCCAGACATCGATCATGCGCGGCCAGGCTGTGCCCACGTCCTGCATGGCCACGTCACCGCTCGGCTGCCCCGCCACCGAACTCGAAACGCGTGCCCCGGCCGACCCCGCGCGCGCCCGCCGCCTGATGGCCGTAGCCGGCTACGCACAGGGCTTCGATCTCACGCTGGACTGCACCAATGACCGCTACGTCAACGACCAGTCGATCTGCGTCGCCCTCGTCGGCATGCTCGGCCGCATCGGTGTGCGGCTGAAGGTGCAGGCGCGCTCCAAGAATCTGCACTTCCCCAAGGTGATGAAGAACGACACCAGCTTCTACATCTACGGCTGGGGCGGCGGCACGCTCGACCCGCAAACCCTGATGGACCCGATCCTGCACGGCTGGGACGAAAAAACCCAACGCGGCGGCGACAACGGCGGCCGCGTCGACGACCCCGAACTCAACCACCTCATCGAAGCCGCCGCCGTCGAAATGAACCCCACCCAGCGCACCACCTTGCTCCAACAAGCCCTGCGCCGCACCGCGAGCCAGTTCTACTACCTCCCGCTGCACCGGCCTTCCCTCACCTGGCTCTCCGGCGCCAACGTGCATCCGGTGATCCTGCCGAGCAATCAGGTGAAGGTGCAGTGGGTGCGGATCGACTGAGGCAGCGTCGTGCCCGATCAAACGCCGCGCCAGGCCTTCGGATACCTCGCCATCGTCAGCCCTTCGATCGAAATTTCCGGCGTACGGCCGGAGATCAGATCGGCCATCACCTTGCCGGTGCCTGGCCCCATCGTCCAGCCCAGCGTGCCGTGGCCGGTGCTGAGGTAGAGGTTCGGGTAGGGCGTGGGGCCGACAATCGGCGTGCCGTCGGGCGTCATCGGGCGCAGGCCGCACCAGAAGCTGGCCTGGCTCACATCGCCGCCTTGGGGGAACAGATCGGTGACCACATGCTCCAGCGTGCGGCGACGTGATTCGTTGAGCGCCAGGCTGTAGCCCGAGAGTTCGGCGGTACCGCCAACGCGGATGCGATCGCCCAGGCGGGTGACGGCCACCTTGTGCGTTTCATCCATGATGGTGGATTCGGGCGCACCCGCGGCGTTGGTGATCGGCACGGTGATCGAATAGCCCTTGACCGGATACACCGGGATGTGAATGCCGATCGGCGCCAGCATCAGCGGCGAATGGCTGCCCAGCGCCAGCACATAGGCATCGGCCCGCTCGATGCCGGTGGAACAGTGCACGCCAGCGATCTGGCCGCCCTGCACATCGATGCGATGGATCTGGGTGCCGAAGCGGAAGTCGACCCCCAGCGCCGTGGCCATCTCGGCCAGGCGGTTGGTGAACTTGAAACAGTCGCCCGTTTCATCACCCGGCAGGCGCAGCGCACCCACGAACTTGTGCTGCGTCAAGGCCAACGCCGGCTCCACCGCGATGAAGCCCGCGCGATCGAGCACCTCGTAGGGCACGCCGTATTCCTTGAGCACGCTCAGATCCTTGGCGATGCCGTCGAGCTGCTTCTGGGTACGAAAGAGTTGCAGCGTGCCCTGGGCGCGGTCGTCATAGGTGATGCCGGTCTCGGCACGCAAGGCCTTCAGGCAATCGCGGCTGTATTCGGCAATCGGCACCATGCGGCTCTTGTTCAGCGCATAGGCCTTTTCGGTGCAGTTGGCCAGCATGCTCAGGCCCCAGCGCCACATCGCCGGATCGAGCAGCGGCTTGACGACCAGCGGGCTGTGCGTCATCAGCATCCACTTGATCGCCTTCAGCGGCACGCCGGGCCCGGCCCAGGGCGACGAATAACCCGGCGACACCTCACCCGCGTTGCCGAAGCTGGTTTCCAGCGCCGGCCCGGCCTGGCGTTCAAGCACCGTGACCGCGTGGCCCGATCGCGCCAGGTAGTACGCGATCGATACCCCGACGACACCGCTGCCCAGAACCATCACCTTCATGCCATGCCCTTCACGCGTCGAAGCCCGCATTATTCCGTGAGCCAGCGCCAAGGGCCGCCGCCCGCACGCGCAACAGGCGGCCCGGCATGCTGTGTGAAGATGCACGCCTTGAAAAAACTATTCCCCTGACCGCCGTGCACGTGCTTGATATGGGCGCCCTGCCCTGGACCATCCTTGCCACCGTCTTGCTGGCCGTGGTGCTGATCGGACTGCGCCTTGTCCTGATGCAGCGCGCGCAGCGCAAGCGCCAACGCGAAAACCGCCAGGCCACCCAGCGCCTGCGTTCCCTGGTGAGTGCCTATCGCCTGCTGGCCGGTTCGTTCACGCCAGCCGTCGAGAAGGATGCCCGACAGGTGGAAGAGGCGCTCGCCGAGGTGGTGCTGTTCGGCACGCTGGCGCAGGTGACACTGGCCGCGGGCTACGCCCAGGCCATCGTCGATGGGTTTGGCGAGGTGGACTATCAACCGCTGGTCGACAGCCTGCGGGCCGACCTGCGGGTGCAACTCGGCCTCGAAGCGCTGCCGCCTGACCTGATGATCCCACCCGCCGGCCCCGGCAGGCCGCCCAAGATCCCCGGCATGGGGATGGGCGGTGGATCGGGCGCGGGCCTGGGCGGCGGGGTGTCTCGCTGAGATGGATTCGCTCACGCATGTGGCGCTCGGTGCGGCCATCGGCATGGCCACGATGGGGCGCCGCACCGCCTTGTGGAAGGCGGCCTTGGTGGGCGCGGTGTGCAACACGCTGCCCGATCTCGATGTGTTCATCCGCCACGGCGATCCGATCCTCGACATGGTCTTGCACCGGGGGCCCAGCCATTCGATCGTCTACCTCAGCCTGCTGGCGCCGCTGATCGCGTGGGGGCTGACGCTCATCCAGCGCAACCCATCGATGTTCGGCCGCTGGTGGCTGATGGTCTGGCTGGCATTGATCAGCCATCCGCTGCTCGACGTGATGACGGTCTACGGCACCCAGCTCGCCCTGCCGTTCAGCGACCACCCCTACGCCGTGGGCAGCATCTTCATCATCGATCCGCTGGTCACCCTGCCCCTGCTGCTCGGTACCGGCGTGGCGCTGGCGCTGCGCAATGAGCGGGGGCTGAACTGGAACGCCGCCGGTCTGGTGCTGAGTGCGCTCTATCTGGGCTGGTGCGTCGCGGCGCAGCAGTTGGTGATT
>JANMAS010000092.1:0-3468 GCA_031359975.1 Burkholderiales bacterium | reverse complement strand
TGCGCAGCCGCGCAGCCGCCTGGTCGATCGAGGCCGTCAGGTCGGCATAGTTGTGATGCACCGCAAACTGTGGAAATTCAGCGGCGATGTCGGCCGGTGGATGGATGAAGAAGCCGGCGTCGGCCGCGCTCAGCATGCCGGTGTCGTTGTATGAATCCCCGGCGGCGAGCACTTGGTAGTTGAGGCTCTTGAGCGCGTTCACCGCGGCGCGTTTCTGGTCGGGCTGGCGCAGTTTGTAGTCGCGCACGACGCCGGAGTCGTCCACCACCAGCCGATGGCAGAACAGCGTGGGGCGGCCGAGCTGATGCATCAGCGGATCGGCAAACTCATAAAACGTGTCCGAGAGGATGATGACCTGGTAACGGCTGCGCAGGTCGTCGAGAAAGGCCCGCGCGCCGGGCATCGGGGCCATGTCGCCGATGACGCGGTGGATATCGGCCAGCTTCAGGCCGTGGCGGCCGAGCAGGTCGATTCGAAAGCGCATCAGCTTGTCGTAATCCGGCTCGTCGCGGGTGGTGCGGGAAAACTCGGCGATGGCGGTGCGGCGCGAAAACTCGATCCAGATCTCCGGCACCAATACCCCCTCCAGATCAAGACAAACCAGTTGCATGGCGTGCACTCCTTTACCGGAATGCTATCAGCCCGGTCGTGATGAGCCGAATCGGCTGGGGTTGGCGATAAGTCTTCTAATGGATTACATTAGAAAAATAGTCCAACCAAGGATTAATGAAATGAACGCTTTACTGGATGACGCCCCAGTCGCCGTATCGCCACAGCGCATGGCCGCGGCAGGCCTGCGTGCCTTCACACGCCTGGCCGAACAATGGCAATTGAGCGTGGACGAGCAGTTGTGCCTGCTCGGCGAGCCGCCTCGCTCCACCTTCTTCGCGTGGCGCAAGCAGCCCGACAAAGCGAGCGTGCCGCGCGACACGCTGGAGCGATTGTCGTATCTGCTGGGCATCTACAAATCGCTGCAGATCCTGTTGCCGCAGACGCAAGCCGCCGATGCCTGGGTGCGCAAGCCCAACGCGGCGACCAGCTTCGGTGGCCGATCAGCGCTGGATCGCATGCTGGCCGGCAATGTGAGCGATCTGCATGCGGTGCGCAGTTATCTCGATGGGGTGCGCGGCGGAGGATGGTCCTGATCCATGCCTTTGCAGCCTGACGCGGCGCCGGCCGCCCCCGACCCATCGATCGAAACTCGCCGGCTGCGATGGTCGGCCGCGTGTCGCATCGTGCCCACGCGTTATCCCAGCATCTACCTCTTCGACCGCGTGGCCGATGCCGAAGACTTCGACGCCCTGTATGCGCTCGAAGCGATGACCAACCCGCGTGTGCGCGACGAGCTCGGACAGATCGAGCTGGTGCCCCGGGCCGATCGCCTGTTCGGCACCGGCTCCGGGCCGATCATGGCGGCGTTCACCCACCTCAGCCCGCAGGGCAGCCGCTTTTCGGATGGTTCTTACGGCGTGTTCTATGCCGGTGCCAACCGCGAAGTGGCGGTGGCCGAAACGCGCTATCACCACGCCCGCTTTCTCGCCGCCACCGGCGAGGCGCCGATGCACCTGCCGATGCGCCTGTACCACGTGGCCGTCGATGCGCGGCTGCACGATCTGCGGCCCATCGGTGCCAGCGACGCCGCCGTGCACGACCCCGACAGCTACGTCGCCTCGCGCACGCTGGGCAAACAGCTGTGGGCGGCCGGCTCGGCCGGCGTGGTGTACCGCAGCGTGCGCCGCCCGGGCGGGCAATGCGCCGGGCTCTTCAGGCCGCGCGGAGCCAGCGCCTGCCTGCACGCCGCCTACCTGCTGTATGCCTGGGATGGCGCCGCCTTCACCGATATCTACGAGAAGCTCGATTGAGTGCCTTGCCGCGTGAGGCCGCCTCGGGAAGCGATCGTTTCGATCGGCTCGATGCGTTGCGCGGCCTCGCCATCGTGTGGATGGCGGGTTTCCATCTCAGCTTCGATCTCAACCACTTCGGCCGGCTCAGCCCGCCGCAGAACTTCTACCTCGATCCGTTCTGGACTTGGCAACGCACCGCGATCGTGAGCTTGTTTCTGCTGTGCGCGGGCGTGTCGCAGGCGGTGGCTTTGCAGTCGGGTGGCGGCTGGTCGCGCTTCTGGCGCCGCTGGGCCCAGGTGGCCGGTTGCGCGCTGCTGGTGTCGATCGGCTCGGCGTGGATGTTTCCCGCGAGCTGGATCAGTTTTGGCGTGTTGCACGGCATTGCGGTGATGCTCCTCCTCACGCGCTGGCTGGCGCCATGGCGCGTGTGGCTGTGGCCCTTGGGCCTGCTGGCCATCGCGTTGCCTCGGCTGCTGGCGCATCCGCTGTTCGACCACCGCGCCACCAACTGGATCGGCTTGGTGACGCACAAGCCGGTCACCGAAGACTTCGTGCCGGTGCTGCCCTGGCTGGGCGTGATGCTGTGGGGGCTGGCTGCGGGGCAGTGGTTGCTGCTGCATCGCCGTTCGGTCTTGACCGGCCCGCTGCCCGCCGCGCTGCGGCCGCTGGCCCTGCTGGGGCGATGGTCGCTGAGCTTCTACATGCTGCACCAGCCGCTGTTCATCGGCGTGTTGATGGCGGCGACAATGGCGCGATGAGTACCAAGCTGCTGTTCGGTTTCCACGCTGTCACCGTGCGCATGAAGACGGCGCCGCGCTCCATCATCGAGCTGCATCTGGATGCCGATCGGCGCGATGCCCGCATGCGCCAGTTTGTCGAACGCGCCGAAGCCGCTGGCGTGAAGCTGGTGGCCAGCGACGACGATCGCCTGCGCAAGCTGAGCGGCACCGATCGCCATCAAGGTGTGGTGGCGCGTGTGGAGCCGCTGGCGCGCAGCCATTCGCTTGACGATGTGCTCGACGGCGCCGGCCACGCGCCTTTGGTGCTGGTGCTCGACGGTGTGACCGATCCGCACAACCTCGGCGCCTGCCTGCGCGTGGCCGACGGCGCCGGCGCCCATGCGGTGATCGCACCCAAGGATCACGCGGTGGGCCTGAATGCCACGGTATCCAAGGTGGCCAGTGGCGCCGCCGAGACGGTGCCCTATCTGATGGTGACCAACCTGGCCCGCAGCCTGGGGGAGATGAAGGAGCGCGATATCCGCATCGTCGGCCTCAGCGACGACGCCACGCTGTCTTTGCATGAGGCCGATCTCACCGGCCCGCTGGCGCTGGTGCTGGGCGCCGAGGGTGCCGGCATGCGCCAACTCACCCGCAAGAGCTGCGATGCGCTGGTGCGCATCCCGATGATGGGCGCGGTGGAAAGCCTCAACGTGTCGGTGGCTGCGGGCGTGTGTCTGTACGAAGCGCTGCGGCAGCGCGAGGGGCGCTAACGACAGCTAACTTACGCCGGGCCGCCATCGGCCACAGGCCGATGGCCTTCGGCAGGCGACAAACAGTCCGCAGGGACTTTTTGTGTCCGGCCTCAGCCCCAAGCAAGGCCCGACCCTCTCGGAGGGTCGCTC
>JANMAS010000054.1:0-1693 GCA_031359975.1 Burkholderiales bacterium | reverse complement strand
ACCATCTGATCGGCATCGCGCACGCGGATGCCCATCTCGGCCAGCCGCTCCATGGCCGTGCGCGCTGCCACGTCATGGTCCATCACAGGCACCACACCCCAGAGTTTCTTGCGCGGCTCGCGGCCCATGAAGAAGTTGCGCGCCACGCTCATCAGCGACACCAGGGCCAGATCCTGGTAGACGGTGGCGATACCGGCATCCAGCGCGGCGCGGGGCGACTGGAAGCGCACCGGTACGCCGTCGACAAGGTACTGCCCCTTCTCGGGCGCGTGCACCCCCGCCAGGGTCTTGATGAGCGTGCTCTTGCCCGCGCCGTTGTCGCCCAGCAGGCAGTGCACCTCGCCGCGCTTCAGGCGCAGCGTCACGCCGTTCAACGCGATCACCGGCCCGAAGAACTTGCTGATGTCTTCGAGCTGAAGAATGTAGTCGGCCATCGCCCGCCCCCTCACGCCCGGCCCAGCGCAACGCGCCGACGGACGTAATTGTTGAACAGCACGGCGGCCAGAAGCATGCCGCCGAGGAACACGCGATACCAGTTGTTGTCGATGCTCGTGTAGCCGATACCGATCTGCACCACGCCGAAGATCACCGCACCCAGCGCGGCGCCGATGACCGAACCGAAGCCGCCTGTCAGCAGGCAGCCGCCGATGACCGCCGCAATGATCGCCTCGAACTCCTTCTGCAGCCCCCGGTCGGCGGCCGCCGAACCGGCATCGGCCACCTGCAACACCGCAAACATCGTGGCGCAAAAGGCCATGAAGACGAACAGGCCGACCTTCACCTTGGCCACCGGGATGCCGACGTTCTTAGCCGCGTTTGCATCGCCGCCGATGGCGAGGATCCAGTTACCCACAGCCGTGCGGGCCAGCACGAAGGCACCCACGCCGGTGAGCAGCAACCACCAGGCCATCACCTTGGGCACGCCGATCGCCAGCGCCGTGCCGTCGTCGCGCGAGGCCATCCAGCCGGCGTGGGCGAGGGTGTTGAACAGGTCCTTCAGCACATGGCCCTGGAAGAGCCACTGCACCAGCGGGTCGGTGGCGATCAGGTCGCGCAGGATGGCGTCGCCATTGCTCGACAGGATGGTCTTGCCAGTGAGCAGCACCGAGATCGCCAGGCTCAGCCCGCGCAGGATGAAATAGAAGGCCAGCGTGACGATGAAACTCGGCAGGCCGGTCTTGATGACCAACCAACCGTTGAGCCAGCCCAGCGCCATGGCCAATGCGAAGGCGAACAGGACTGCCATCCACACCGGCCAGCCCCAATACAGGCAGGGAATGGCCAGCATCATGCCGGCGAAACCGACCATCGAGCCGATCGACAGATCGAACTCGCCGGCGATCATCAGCAGGGCTGCGCCCACCGCCAGGATGCCCAGGAAGGCCGCCACGGTGCCCCAGTTGATCACCCCTTCGGCGCTGAACATGCCCGAGCCCCCCGCGGACAGCCCGAACAGCAGGAAGACCATGACGGTGCCCGCGAGGGCGCCGAACTCGGGGCGGGCCAGCAGCTTGCGCACGCGTCCGATCTGGCGCACGCGCTCGTCGGCTGCGGCGGGTTTGGTGGCAGGGCTCTGCATGCTCGATCTCAGCGGTACTGGCCGGCGTACTTCTCGACCTTGGGCAGGGTGTCCTTGGTCACGAAGCCCGGGCCCGAGCCGATGTGGCGTGCGCCATAGGCCGGCGCCAGCCCG
>JANMAS010000037.1:0-6440 GCA_031359975.1 Burkholderiales bacterium | reverse complement strand
CGCGAGGCTTCATGTTCTCGCTCGGCTGCATCTAGGCGCAAACCTGCCATACCGGCGCCTGCCCCACCGGCGTGACGACGCAGGCTGCGGTGCGCCAGCGCGCTCTGGTGGTGCCCGACAAGGCCGAGCGGGTGCGGCGCTTTCACGCCAACACGCTGGAGGCCCTGAAGGAACTGGTGCAGGCCGCCGGCTTGAACCACCCCAGCCAGATCAACGCCTGGCACATCGTGCGACGCGGTGTCGATCAGAAAGTAAAACTGCTCGTTAACGACCTGAACTTCGTGCAGCCCGGCGCCCTGTTGCAGGCTATGCGCGGCGAGGCCGAATGGCCGCAGAATGTGTTTCGGGTGTATTGGCCGCTGGCTCGCAGCGACAGCTTCGATGCGCTGCAGGCCGGGCCGCAGTCGATCGCGCAGGCGATCTGACGCGAAGCGTCAGGCTACCGCGGGAGGCGCCGAATCGATGAAGCTCTGCCGCGTGTCGAGCTTGTCGGCCAGACGCGCGAGGTTCGGGTAATCGGTGCGCCACGCGATCTCGGGGAAGCGATAGCCGAGATAACCGAGTGCGCAGCCGGTGGCCACATCGGCGAGCGTGAAGTGGCTGCCCGCGCACCAGGCGCCCTCGCCCAGGCCCTTGTTCATCGCGGTGAGCCCCAGGCTCACCTTGTTCATCTGCCGATCGATCCATGCCGTGCTGCGCTGCGCCTCGCCGCGGCCGCCCCAGGTGCTCTCCAGGCGCGCTTCGATGCTGGCATCGAGGATGCCGTCGGCCAGGGCTTCCCAGGTGCGCACTTCCACGCGCTCACGGCCGGATGCCGGAATCAGCCGGCCTACCGGTGAAAGCACATCCACGTATTCGACGATCACGCGGGAATCGAACACCGCCTCGCCGCCGTCGAGCACCAGGCAAGGCACCTTGCCCAGCGGATTGGCGTACACCACCGCATCGGTGGCCCACACGTCTTCGAGCACGAGCTGATAGTCGAGTTTCTTCTCGGCCAGCACGATGCGCACCTTGCGAACGTAGGGGCTGGTGAGGGAGCCGAGCAGCTTCATGCGGAGGGGTGTGCGCCACGGCGCGGAAAGCGGCAACGGGTGCCAGGGATTTTGATTCTATAGAACGAGCCCCGGTTCAAGGTCGCTGGTGATCGCGCCCGGGCCACATCGGTCAGGCGTGTCGCGTGAAGTCCACGCTTGTCGGGCGTCCGGGCAGATTGAGGGTGGTGGCGCAGGCGGGCGCACGCGCCACGACGCGGCCATCGCGCACCACCAGCAGGCGCTGCGCGCGCAGGCGGATCGCCTCCACCGGCGAGCGTGCCTGCAGCAGCACCATGTCGGCGCGGCAGCCCACATCGAGGCCGTAACCGGTCAGGCCGAGGATCTTTGCCGGATGCACCGTCACCGCATCGAACGCATCGCGCATGCGGGCCTGCGAGGTCATCTGGGCCACATGCAGGCCCATCTGCGCCACTTCGAGCATGTCGGCGCTGCCCCCGCTGTACCACGGGTCCATCACGCAGTCGTGGCCAAACGCCACCGTGATGCCGGCATCCATCAGCTCGGGTACGCGTGTCATGCCGCGGCGCTTGGGGTAGGTGTCGTGACGGCCTTGCAGCGTGATGTTGATGAGCGGGTTGGCGATCGCGTTCACGCCGGCTTCGGCGATCAGCGGAATCAGCTTCGAGACGTAATAGTTGTCCATCGAATGCATCGATGTCAGGTGCGAGCCGGTGACGCGGCCCTGCAGCCCCAGGCGCTGGGTGTGAAAGGCGAGCGTCTCGATGTGGCGCGAGAGGGGGTCATCGCTTTCGTCGCAGTGCATATCCACCGGCAGGCCGCGCGCGGCCGCCAGCTCGCACAGCCACTTCACGCTCCGCGCGCCTTCGCTCAGCGTGCGCTCGAAGTGCGGTATGCCGCCCACCACGTCCACGCCCAGATCGAGCGCGCGTTCGAGGTTGTGCATCGCGCTTGGTGAACGCAGCACACCATCCTGCGGAAAGGCCACGAGTTGCAGATCCAGGTAAGGCTTGACCTGGCGCTTCACCTGCAGCAGGGCTTCCACCGCAAGCAGGCGGTCGTCGCACACGTCCACATGCGAGCGGATCGCCAGCAAGCCCTTGGCCACCGCCCAATCGCAATACGCCAAGGCGCGTTCGACCAGCGCGTCTTGCGTCAATTGCGGCTTGAGCTCGCCCCACAGCGCAATGCCTTCGAGCAGCGTGCCGCTGCGGTTCACTCTCGGCAAACCGTAGCTCAGCGTGGCATCCATATGGAAGTGCGCATCGACAAACGGCGGGCTCAGCAGCCAGCCTTGGGCATCGATGCGCTCGACGCCTTCGGGCGCCGGCAGTGCGGCGCCTACGGCAGCGATACGGCCCGATTGCACGAGCAGGTCGATGCCGCTGCGGCCATCAGGCAGGGTAGCGTTGCGGATCAGCATGATGGCCTCGCTCCGTGCCGCGCGCGGCTCAAAAGACCGGTTCCGTGCTTCGCACAGCGCCATTCATCCTTGGGGCTACCCGGCGGATTCACTTCGTGCCGAAGAGTCGGTCGCCCGCATCACCGAGACCCGGCACGATATAGCCGTGATCGTTGAGATGGCTGTCGATCGCCGCGGTGTACACCGGCACATCGGGATGGTGGTCGTGAAAGGTTTTCAAACCTTCCGGCGCCGCCAGCAAGCTCACGAAGCGGATCGACTTGGGCCGCGTCTCCTTCAGCCGTTCCACCGCCGCCACCGCCGAATTGCCGGTGGCCAGCATCGGATCGAGCACGATTGCATCGCGCTCGTGCATGTCCTGCGGCATCTTGAAGTAATACTCCACCGCCACCAGCGATTTGGGATCGCGGTACAGGCACATGGCCCACACGCGCGCCGGGCACCACATCGAGCATGCCGTCGAGAAAGCCGTCGCCGGCCCGCATGATGACGACGAACACCGTCTTCTTGCCGTCGATCACCGGGGATTGCATCGTGGCCAGCGGCGTTTCTATCGCGATCAGCGAGGTGGGCATGTCGCGCGTCACCTCGTAGGCCATCAGTACCGCGATCTCGCGCAGCATACGGCGGAAGCTGTTGGTGCTGCCGTCCTTGCGGCGCATCAGCGTGAGCTTGTGCTGCACCAGCGGGTGGTTGATGACGTGGACGACTCGTTCGCTCATCGCTGCTTCTCTCCATCAGGGATTGTTCAAAACACCGTGCCGTCGCTCACGATCGTCACCGGCGGCGCGCCGCCGGGCCGGCGCTCGGCGGCGATTTGCCGGCCCGCCGCCCAGCTGCCGCCTTCGAGCATGCACGCCAGTGGCAATTGGCGTGCCGACAGGTTGAGCCGCTCGCGCACCAGCGGCGCCAGGTCGTCGAGCAGCGACACGGTGAGCGCGCGCCATTCGATCACCCAGTCGTCGGCGGGTGCGCGGGGCTTTGCGGCGAATCCGGCATCGCGCGGCACGATCACACCGGCGTCGAGCAGCAGGCCGCCGTTGCGGTATTCGGGCAGGCCGGTCAGGTCGTCGAGGCCTGTCACCTGCACGCCGGCCCACTCGAAGGGTTCCAGCAGCGAGTAGGTGAGCCACTGGCTGAGCTTGTGAAAGGGCACCCAGCCGGCGCTGTCACCTTCGCCACCGGCGTGGGCGTGGCGCCAGGCGTCGCCGATCGGCGCCCCCTCGGTCAGCCGTTGGCCGCTTGGCCAGATCGCGCTGAAGGCGTCGAGCACGGCGAGCAGGATGCGCGAAGCGGCGAGTTGGTGGGCGACGGGCGCCGCGGGAGCCGGGTGGTGGCGCGCAAGGGCCGGTGCATGCCGGTGGTGGGTGAGGGCGTCGTACAGATGACCGGGCCGGCCTTCGCCGGTGAAGATGTCGGGTTGCTCGCGCAGCGCCTGGCCCAGGCGCCGCAGCAGATCGGCGCGCCCCTCCAGCCCCACCAGGGGATTCGACGCATCCACCTGGAACATCGCTGCCAGCGCGCCGGCATCGAGCTTCAGCAACGCGCTGGCATCGACGCGGTACGGATCGCCGGCATCGCTGGAAAAGCCGCCCGCCATGAAGGCCCGAAAGCTGGCCACCGCCAGGCCTTCGGAGCGGGTGTAGGTGCGCGTCTCGCCGCCCAGCGTCTCGCCAAAGCGCCACTGCGGCCCGGCGCCGGCATCGAGCAGCACGCTGATCAACGTGAGGTCGATGCGCGAGCGTGCGATCGCCGAGGCGCTGCGGCCGGCCAGCGCGGCATCCAGCTCGGCTTTGCGGTCCACACCACCCGCTTCAATGTGGCGCCAACGGCTGTGATACGGGATCTTGAGATCGGGAAAGCGGCCGCGGGTGAGGGTGGCGATGCGATCGGCCACCGCCAGCATGCGTGGCCGATCCAGCGTGAAGTGCGTCGAGCGCCCTTCTTCGACAGCCTGCGTGACATGGCCGCAGCGCTGCCGGATGGTTGCGGGCGAGCGCAGGATTTGCAGGGCGTGCTGAACCCGCGGGGTTTCACTCAAGCGCGCGCCCCTTGGTGGCGGCGAGTTGCTGCGCATCGGGCACCGCGCCGTCGGTGAAATAACCCGCCGCGATCTTGGCCTCCATCTCCACCTTGGCATCGGCGGGCACCAGATCATCCGGAATCTTGACGCGCTCGCCGACCTCGATGCCGCTGCCGGTGATCGCGTCGTACTTGTCGTTGCTCATCGAGACGAGGCGGTGGATCTTGCGGATGCCCAGCCAGTGCAGCACATCGGGCATCAGCTCCTGGAAGCGCATGTCCTGCACACCCGCCACGCATTCGGTGCGCAGAAAGTACTTGTCGGCGCGGTCGCCGCCTTCCTGGCGCTTGCGCGCGTTGTAGACGAGGAACTTCGTTACCTCGCCCAGCGCCCGGCCTTCCTTGCGGCTGTAGGCGATCAGGCCCACGCCGCCTTGCTGCGCGCCTTCGATGCATTCTTCGATCGCGTGGGTGAGGTAGGGGCGGCAGGTGCAGATGTCGGAGCCGAACACATCGGAGCCGTTGCACTCGTCGTGCACCCGCGCGGTGAGGGTGATCGTGGGATCGGCCAGGGCGCGGATATCGCCGAACACATAGAGCGTCTGCCCGCCGATCGGCGGCAGGAACACCTCGATGTCGCTGCGGGTGACGAGCTCCGGGTACATGCCGCCGGTTTCTTCGAACAGCGCTCGCCGCAAATCGCCCTCGCTCACCTTGAAGCGCTTCGCCACGCCGGGCAGCCACCACACCGGCTCCAGCGCCACCTTGGTGACGGTGGCGGAGCTGTCTTCGAGCAGGATACGGCCGTCCACCTGGAGCCGGCCGAAGGCCAGCGCCTGGCGGATCTCCGGCAGGTGGATGTGCGCCTTGGTGACGGCGATGGTCGGCCGGATGTCGTAGCCCTGGGCCAGATAATCGGCATAGATGATCTGCACCGAGGCGCCCCAGGGATCGAGCGAGACGATGCGATCGGCGTCGCCCCACTGCGGATAAGGGCCGATCAGATCGGTGGGCGAGGTGTTGGTGAGATCGGCGCGGTGGCCGCGGGTGAGGTTGCCGGCCGCCACTGCCAGCGCGCGGTAGATGCCGTAGCTGCCGCTGTGCGTGCCCACCACGTTGCGCTGGCCGCGGTGCGTGGTGGTGCCCACCAGCGGGCCGCGCAGCAGGGGATCGGCGGCGCCCCACTGGATGGGTGGCGCACCACCGGCACCCTGCTGGTTGGGGTGCGAGGTGAGGCGGATGTGCTTCGAAGGCGTGGTTTCGGTGGACATGCGGCAACCGGTTCGATGCGTGTCCTGCAATGTATGCCGATCCACGGCGGTGTGGTCAGCGGCGGCGAACAACGGGCTGTGGCATCCTGCGCCAGACATGCCCAGCATCCGGCTCACCCATCCCTGGCGCTGTCTCGTCTTCTGCGCGGCGTGGCTGGCTGCGTCCGGCGGCACGTGGGCGCAGGAAAAGACCGCCGCGTCGTCGGCGATCACGCCTTTGGAGACGCGCCAGATCGCCGACGGTATTTACCTGCATGCCGGTGCCTTGCAGGAGTGGCTGCCCGAGAACGGCGGCGACGTGGCCAACCTCGGTTTCATCGTCGGCAGCCGCTGCGTGGCGGTGATCGACAGCGGCGGCACCATCGATACCGGCCAGCGCTGGCGCGCGGCGATTGCCAAGCTCACCAGCGTGCCGGTTTGCTACGTGATCAACACCCACGTGCATCCCGATCACGCGATGGGCAATGCGGCGTTTCGGCCCGATGGCGATGCGGCCGGCGCACCCGAAATCGTCGCCCACGCCCGATTTGCCTCGTCGATGGCGGCGCGCGAGCGCTACATCGTGAATGCGCTGCAACGCGATTTCCATCTGCCGGCCGATCAGCAGCGCATCGTCTATCCCACCCGCACCGTGGACAAGACCCTCGATCTCGACCTCGGTGGCCGCGTGATCACCCTCACGGCCTGGCCCACCGCGCACACCGACAA
>JANMAS010000594.1:0-13220 GCA_031359975.1 Burkholderiales bacterium | reverse complement strand
GTCGGCGGCCGGTACCGCGCGCTATGTGGATTCGTCGCTGGAGCGGATGGAGATCAAGGTGACTGGCCTGATCGACACCCGCCATGTGGTCACCGTCAACGGCGTCGCCTTGCCCTTGCAGCCCACCGGGCGTGTGGGCGAGTACGTGGCCGGGGTGCGCTACCGGGCCTGGAACCCGCCTTCGGCGCTGCACCCCACGATCGGTGTGCATGTGCCGCTCACCATCGATCTGGTGGACACCTGGATGAAGCGTTCGCTCGGCGGCTGCCAATACCATGTGGCGCATCCCGGTGGGCGCAACTACGAGACCTTGCCGGTGAACGCCTACGAAGCCGAAAGCCGGCGTCTGGCGCGCTTTCTGGCCATGGGCCACACACCGGGGCTGGTGCAAACGGCGCCAGCGGTGCGCAGCCTCGAGTTCCCGTTCACCCTTGATCTGCGCGGCACCTGAAGCGCGGCCTGCGTGCCAGAAAGTCGACACCCATGCCTTGCGCGGCATCCGGCGCAGGGCATGCACCGACGACCTCGAACGCCGCTTGAAGGCATGATCGCACCATGCAAACCAGCCTGCTGCCTGATGATGATCTGCCGTCGATCGGCGAGCAGGTGGTGGCCTCGGTGCGCACGGGTGCGGCGGGGCATCACAGCGAACTCTGGGCCAGCGCTGAACACCCGCTGACACCACCCGCCGGTGTGCCGGCGGGTGAGGCGCGCTCGTCGCGGCGCCTGTCGCCCACCTGGCGCCACTTCTTCGAATCCACCGGCGCCAAGGCCTGGGCCCAGATGGCGGCGCGCCGCGCTGAAGTGCAACGCCGCGTGCGCGAGGATGGTGCCACCTACAACGTCTACGCCGATGGCAGCCAGTCCACCCACGAGTGGCCGCTGGAGCTGCTGCCCTTCATCGTGCAGCCCCCCGAGTGGGCCCTCATCGAACGCGGCGTGTTGCAGCGGGTGAAGTTGCTCAACACCGTGCTGGCCGATCTGTACGGGCCGCAGATGTTGCTGCGCGAGGGCTTGCTGCCGCCTTCGCTGGTGCTCGCTCATCCGCAGTATCTGCGCCCGGCGCACGGCATCGTGCCGCGCGGCGGCGTGCATCTGCACATCGCCGCTTTCGATCTGGCGCGCGGGCCGGAGGGCCGTTGGTGGGTGCTCGCGCAGCGATTGCAGGCACCGTCTGGGCTGGGCTACCTCGTTGAAAACCGCATCATCGTGCGGCATCAGTTTCCCGAAGCCTTCAGTGCCATGCACGTGCAGCGCCTGGGCTCGGCGCTCAAGGGCATGCTCGAAGGCCTGCTGCGGCTCAGCGCCGAGGGCACGGCGGCGCGGGTGGCGCTGCTCACGCCGGGCCCGTTGAGCGAAACCTATTTCGAGCACGTGTTTCTCGCCCGCTATCTCGGCGTGCCGCTGGTGGAGGCCGGCGATCTCACGGTGCGCGGGCAGCGCCTGTACCTGAAGGCCATGCATGGGCTGGAGCCGGTGCATGTGCTGCTGCGGCGCGTG
Organism: Burkholderiales bacterium; assembly: GCA_031359975.1. Classification (GTDB taxonomy): domain Bacteria; phylum Pseudomonadota; class Gammaproteobacteria; order Burkholderiales; family Burkholderiaceae_C; genus JANMAS01. Next base: position 11,720 of record JANMAS010000594.1, on the reverse strand, counting down.
GACGACGAATGGCTCGATCCCCTTGAGCTGCGCGCCGAATCCGCGCTCGGCGTGCCTGGGTTGCTGCAGGCGGTGAGGGCGGGGCATCTGGTGCTGGCCAACGCGCCTGGCTCCGGTGTGCTCGAAAGCCCCGGGCTCACCGCGTTCTGGCCGGCGGTATCGCAGCGTCTGTTCGGCGACGATCTGCTGCTGCCCGCATCGACCAGCTGGTGGTGCGGCGAGAGCGCGGTGTGGCAGCACCAGCGCGCGCGGCTCGGCGATTTTGTGGTGGCGCGCACCTTTCCGGCAGCCGGTGGCGGCGAGCCGCTGGTGGTGGCGCCGCAAACCGAATCGGGCCTGCGCGCACTGGCTTCGGTGATCGATGGCGACCCCGCCGCCTATACCCTGCAAGCGCGTGTGCGCCCCTCGCAAACCCCGGTCTGGACCGACGGCAGCCTCGAGCCGCGTTCGGCTGTGGTGCGTGTGTTCGCCTGCACCGATGGCCGTGGTGGCTGGCACGTGTTGCCGGGCGGCCTGACGCGGGTGGAGTCGCGGCTCAGCGGCTCGCCCGATCCCTGGCTGTCGATGCAGCGTGGCAACGCCAGCGTCGATACCTGGGTGATCACCTCCGGGCCGCTCGACGACACCAGCGTGCTACCCACGCCTTTGACGGCCGAGCAATTGCAAGGCCGCGATTTCGCGGTTACCAGCCGCGCCGCCGAAAACCTGTTCTGGATGGGCCGCTATGCCGAACGCGCCGAGAATTCGGTGCGCCTGGCGCGCATGATCCTCGACACGCTCACGTCGGCCACGCCGCCGTCGCTGGCGATGCTGGGGCAACTGGCGGTGGGCCAGGGGCTGGTCGACGCCGAAGTGCCGTCGCCGGTGCAATCGGCGCGTGTGTTCGAGCGCTCGCTGGTGGAAGCGCTGTCGGATGCCAAGGATTCGAGCAGCGTGGCGTTCAACCTGAAGGCTTTGCGAGCCAGCGCCCAGGCACGGCGCGAACGCATGTCGCCCGAGCACTGGCGCATGATCTGCGAGGCCGAGGATCACTTCCTGCAGCACTTCGACAGCGCGCGCCTCGAGGGCGTGGCGTCATCGGACCTGGCCGCCGTGCTGGCGCGTACCGCCACCCATCTCTCGGCGATCACCGGCGCGCAAACGGATCGCATGACACGCGACAACGGCTGGCGGCTGCTCTCGGTGGGCCGCCAGATCGAGCGCCTCGACACGCTCGCCGACACGCTGGCCACGGCCTTCGAAACCGACGCCTACAACACCGACGAAGGCTTTGGCCTGCTGCTGCAATTGTTCGACAGCGTGATCACCTACCGCGCGCAGTTCCAGGCCCGCCGCGAGGTGCTGCCGCTGCTGAGCGTGGTGATCTTCGATACCGACAACCCCCGTTCGCTGGCCTGGGTGGCGCGCACCATGCACGACCGTCTGCGCAAGCTGGCGCGCACCGATGCGGCATGGGCCGACGAGGTGCTGGCCAAGGCACCCGACCCGCAGACCTGGTCGCTGCGGGCCCTTGGCACGGTGGACGACGACGGCCACTACACGCTGCTGGTGGAGACGCTGCGTGAATGCATTGCCGGCGTGCGCGAGTTGTCTGACCAGATCGGCCGCAAGCTGTTTTCGCATGTGGATTCGGTGCATCGCGCGGTGTGGCAGTGAGGCCCGAGGCCGACGCCGGTTCGGGCGGCCCGACGCAGGAATCACCGGTGCCGGCGCGCCGCCTGCGGGTGCGCCACGAAACCCGCTACCGCTACAGCCGCGCGGTGGATCATGCGCATCACATCGTTCGCCTGCGGCCGCGCGATACCGATACGCAGACGATCAGCCACTGGCGGCTCGAGGTGGAACCGTCGCCGGAAACCGTCGCCGGCTCAGGCGATGGTGTTGCCGCGCAGCGCTGGCAAGGCTTGCGCGATGTATGGGGCAATTGGAGCCACACCTTCAGCCACGCCATACCGCACCAGCGCCTGGTGGTGGTGTCCAGCTTCGTCGCCTCGATCGAGGCCGGCGCCGCGGTGGATCTTCACCGCAGCCCGGCCTGGGAAAACGTGGCGCACAGCCTGCGCTATCGCGCGTCCGAGCGCATGCCGGACGCCGCCGAGTTCGTGCTGGGCACCGAGCTGGCGCCGCGTGCGCCCTCGTTGCGCCTGCTGGTGGCTGATCTGATGCCCGCCGGCAGGCCGGTGCTGGCCGTGGCGCGGGCGCTGATGCTGCGCATCCATGAGCAGTTTGCGTATGTCACCGACAGCACCGATGTGGGCACCGATGCCATCGCCGCACTCGCCCAGCGCGAAGGCGTGTGCCAGGATTTTGCCCACGTGATGATCGGCGCGCTGCGCTCGATGGGCCTGGCCGCGCGCTACGTGAGTGGTTATGTGCTCACCCAGCCACCGCCCGGCAAGGCCCGCTTGATCGGCGCCGATGCCTCGCATGCGTGGGTGCAGGTGTGGTGCCCGCTGAACGGCTGGGTGGCCTTTGATCCCACCAACGCGGTGGTGCCCGATCTCGACCACGTCACCCTCGCCTGGGGTCGCGACTATGCCGATGTGGCGCCGCTGCACGGCGTGATCCGTGGCGGCGGCAAGGCCCGCCTGACGGTGGCGGTGACGGTGGCGCCGATCGACGACGAGCCCGTCAGCCCCGGCTGAGGCCGGCATCCGCGGGGCGCGCTCAGCCCAGGCGATCGAGCACCCGCATCGAAAAATCCACCGCCTTCACATCCTTGGTGAGGCGGCCGACGGAGATTCGATCGACGCCGGTTTGTGCAATCGCACGCAGCTGATCGATGCCCACGCCGCCCGAGGCTTCGAGCAGCGCGCGGCCGGCGTTGATGGCCACTGCCTCGCGCATCGCATCGAGCTGGAAGTTGTCGAGCAGCACGCTGGCAGCGCCGCCTTGCAGCGCTTCACGCAGTTGATCGAGCGTTTCCACCTCGATCTGAATGTCGACACCGGCATCGAGCGCCTTCGCGGCGTTCAATGCCGCGGTGATGCTGCCTGCTGCCGCGATGTGGTTTTCCTTGATGAGGATGCCGTGCCACAAGGCCAGGCGCTGGTTGTGCCCGCCGCCCACACGCACTGCGTATTTCTGTGCCTGGCGCAGGCCGGGCAGCGTCTTGCGTGTGTCGAGCACGGCGCAGCCGCGGGGTGATGAGGCGGCGCCGTCGATCACCCGCACATGGGCGCGGGTGACGGTGGCCACGGCGGAGAGCAATTGAAGAAAGTTCAGCGACGGCCGCTCGGCCGAGAGCAGCGCGCGGGCATCGGCTTCGATGTCGCATACCGGGGTGTTGGCGCGCATGTCGGCGCCTTCGTCGTAGTGCCATTGCAGCGTGGCTTGCGCATCGAGTGCGAGCAGGCAGCCCTCGAACCACGCACGGCCGCACAGCACCGCGCTTTCGCGCACGGTGACGCGCGCCGCCACCCGGCGGCCGGCTGGCACCAGGCGGCCGGTGTGATCGGCGGTGCCGATGTCTTCGAACAGCGCGTCGCGGATGTTGCGTTCGCGTGCTTCGTCGAGCGTTTCGTTGTGGGCAAACACGGTCAGGCGGCTCCGAGGTGGGGCACCAGGCCGGAACCAGAAACGGCACCGGTACCGGGTTGCGGCTTGGCGATCGACGCGGGGTTGCGCGCCACGAAGTCGAGCATGCGATCGATGCAGCCCAGTGCCTGGCTGCGAATGGGCTCGTCGACCAGGATCTCGCCCTGGCCGGTCTCCAGGCAGGCCACCAGGCCCTGCAGCCCGTTCATCGCCATCCACGGGCAGTGCGCGCAGCTCTTGCAGGTGGCGCTGTTGCCGGCGGTGGGCGCTTCGATGAGTGTCTTGCCGGGCGCCAGCTGGCGCATGCGGTGCAGGATGCCGTTGTCGGTGGCCACGATGTACTCGCTGGCGCTGCCGTTGACGACGGCGGCCAGCATCTGCGAGGTGGAGCCCACCACATGCGCCTGGCGCACCACGCTCTCGGGCGATTCAGGGTGCACCAGGATCATCGCGTGGGGGTGTTGTGCCTTGAGCAGGTCGAGCTCCAGGCCCTTGAATTCGTCGTGCACGATGCACGCGCCGTTCCACATCAGCATGTCGGCGCCGGTCTGCTCCTGGATGTAGCGGCCGAGGTGCCGATCGGGCGCCCACAGCACCTTCTCGCCTTGATCGTGCAGATGCTTGACGATGGCCAGCGCGCAGGAGCTGGTCACCATCCAGTCGGCCCGCGCTTTCACGGCCGCGCTGGTGTTGGCATACACCACCACCCGGCGATCGGGATGCGCATCGCAGAAGGCCGCAAAATCTTCAGGTGGACAACCGAGATCGAGCGAGCAGGTGGCTTCGAGATCGGGCATCAGCACGCGCTTGTGCGGCGACAGGATCTTGGCCGATTCGCCCATGAAGCGCACACCGGCCACCACCAGCGTCTGCGCGGCGTGATCGCGCCCGAAGCGCGCCATCTCCAGCGAATCGGCCACGCAGCCGCCGGTGGCGAGCGCCAGATCCTGCAGATCACCATCCACGTAGTAATGCGCCACCAGGGTGGCATCCTTTTCCTTCAGCAGGTACGCCGCCCGATCGATCAGGGCCTGCCGCGTGGCGCCGGTCACCGGCACCGGCGTCCTGGCCCAGGCGTGAGCGGTGCACGAGGCACCGGTGGCGTCTTGTTTGGTGTAGTCGAAAAGGACGGCGCTCATATTGCGGCTGCGAGAGCAAGACAGGCCAGGATGGTAGCGGTTGAGGTGTCGCCGCAACGGCGTGTGGATACCGGCGCCGCTCACCCCGCCGATGCAAAGAACCGGCTCGGCGGCTCGCCCACGGCGCGGGTCACCATCGCGGTGAAGGCACTGGCGCTCGAATAACCGAGGTCGGCCGCGATGGCGGCGATCGGTGTGCGGCGGGCCGCCAGCGAGAGGGCGCGGGCGAGCTGGGCCTGCTGGCGCCACTGGCCGAAGGAGGTGCCGAGTTCGTCGCGGAACAGGCGCGCCAGCGTGCGTGTGCTGGCACCGACGTCCGCAGCCCAGCGTTCGAGCGTGGCGTGGCGGCCGGGATCTTCGAGCACCGCCTCACACAGCGCGCGCAGGCGTTTGTCGGCCGGCAGCGGCACGCCCATCGGCAGCGCCCGCGCCCGGCGGATCTCGCCCAGCACCAGGGCGCCGATCAGGCGCTCGCGCTCGCGGGCCGCGGCGTCGAGGCGCTCCTCGCCATCGGGTGCGGTGCTCAGCTCCAGCACCAGGGCGCGCAGCAGGTCGGAAACCTCCAGCACGCGGCACTGGCGCCAGGCGGATTGCTGGTCCAGCGGCACATCCGGCCCGGCCTGGCCGCGCGCTTGATGCAGGTACAAGGTGCGCAGGTCGGCCTCTTCGACCACCGTCACCGCGTGCGCCACGCCGGGCGGCACCCACACCGCGCGCGAGGGTGGTGCGAGGTAGGTGCCGCGGTCAACGGTGACACGCACCACGCCCGCGGCCGAGAACGAAAACTGAGCCCAGGCATGCGCGTGCGGCACCACCTCGGTGTCCACCGTGAGGTGGTTGGCCTTGGCGCGCAAAGGCCGGGCGGCCGTGGGCTGGTACAGGTGCGGCGTTTGCGGGCCGATGCGCGTGCGCAGGCGCCGGCTCGAGGAAGGCAGGGACTTTGGCATGAATTCGACAGAGTTTGACCGACTATCGTAATTCAGTCGCAGCCGGATTGCATACGATCAAACGATGACCTCTGCCACGCTCCCCCATTCGGTTGCGAACCCGGTGCCCTTGCGGCAAGACGCCCAAACGATCAGCCTGATCGGTCTGGCGCACGGCACCTCGCACTTCTTTCACATGCTGCTGCCGCCGCTGTTTCCCTGGTTCATCCAGGATTTCGGCCTCAGCTATTCGCAGCTCGGTCTGCTGGTCACGGTGTTTTTCATCATTTCCGGCACCGGCCAGGCGCTGGGCGGGTTTCTCGTCGACCGGGTGGGTGCGCGGCCGGTGCTGCTGTGCGCCTTGGGCTGCTTCGTGCTCGCGGCGGCGGCTGCGGCCACGGCGCATGGCTACTCGGGCCTGATGCTCGCCGCCGCGCTGGCGGGCCTGGGCAATTCGCCGTTTCACCCGGCTGATTTCACCATCCTCAACAAGCGCGTGTCGGCGCCGCGCCTGGGCCATGCCTTCTCGGTGCACGGCATCACCGGCAACATCGGCTGGGCGATGGCGCCGGTGTTCCTGATCGGCATCACCACCGCCACCGGTTCGTGGCGCACCGCGTATGTCTGCGCGCTGGTCTATGTGGCGCTGGTGCTGGCGGTGTTGCTGTGGCAGCGAGGCGCGATCGACGATCGCCGCGGCGCCTGGGCGCACGAGCGCCAGGGCGGCGAGGCCCATGCGGCGGCGGTGTCGGAGCATCCGATGGCCTTTCTGCGGCTGCCTTCGGTGTGGCTGTGTTTTTCATTCTTCTTCTGGTCGACCTGCGCCTTGAGCGCGATCCAGAGTTTTGCCTCGCCGGCCTTGCAGCAGATGTACGGCCTGCCGCTGTCGACCACCGCGTATGTGGTCACCGGCTTCATGTTGTGCGGCGCCATCGGCATGGTGATCGGCGGTTTTCTCAGCGGGCGGGTGCAACGCCTGGAGCGGGTGATCGGCGTGTGTCTGGCTGGCGCGGCGACGATGCTGCTGCTGGTGGGCACCGGCTGGCTGCCGGGCATGGCGGCGGTGGCGGTGGCCTCGATGGCGGGCTTCGGCGTCGGCCTGGCCGGGCCCTCGCGTGACATGCTGATCAAACGTGCCGCGCCGCCCGGCGCCACCGGCCGCGTGTACGGCACCGTGTACTCGGGCCTGGACATCGGCTTTGCGCTGGCGGCGCCGGTCTTCGGTGCCTTGATGGACCGTGCCATGCCCGGTGCGATCTTCCAGGGCGCGGCATTGACACTCTTCCTCGGCGTGGCCTCGGCTTCGCTGGTGGGCATTGGCCTGGCGGCCAGAAGGCGGGTGGCAGCGGCGACAATGGCTTGATGGTGAACCCCCACGCTCTCTTCGTTCGCTGCCCCCAGGGGCCGTCAAGGCCCCCTTCGTGGCCCATGGGTCGCTCAGTGCCCTTGGGGCGGTCCGGCAGGCACTTATGACACAACCGACCCGACTCGCCGGCCACGCGCTGGTCGAATGCCTGATCGCCCAGGGCGTGACCACCGCCTTCGGCGTGCCCGGGGAGAGTTTTCTCGCGGTGCTCGATGGTTTTCACGAGCACGCCGATCAGATCCGTTTTGTGGCCTGCCGCCACGAAGGCGGCGCGGCTTTCATGGCCGATGCGCAGGGCAAGCTCACCGGCCGGCCCGGCATCTGCTTCGTCACCCGCGGGCCGGGCGCCACCAACGCCAGCATCGGCGTGCACACGGCGTTTCAGGATTCCACGCCGATGATCCTGTTCGTCGGCCAGGTGGCTTCGGATCAACGCGATCGCGAGGCTTTCCAGGAGCTCGATTACCGCCAGTTTTTCGGCCCCGGCACGCTCGGCATGGCCAAGTGGGTGGGTGAGATCCACGATCCGCACCGGCTGCCCGAATATGTGAGCCGCGCCTTCCACACCGCGATGCAAGGCCGGCCCGGGCCGGTGGTGCTGGTGCTGCCCGAAGACATGCTCACCCAAGCCACCAGCGCGGCGGTGTTGCCGCGTGCCGAGGCCGCGATCAATTGGCCGGCACCCAGCGTGATCGATGAGGTGCGCCAGCGTCTCATGCGCGCCGAGCGGCCGTTCGTGATTGCCGGCGGCGCGGGCTGGGATGCGGCGGGCTGCCTGGCCTTGCAGCAGTTTGCGGAAAGCTGGCAGCTGCCGGTGGGCTGTGCGTTTCGCTTTCAAGACACGTTCGATAACCGCCATCCGCTGTATGCCGGCGACGTGGGCATCGGCATCAACCCGGCGCTGGCTGAGCGGGTGCGCCAGGCTGATCTGGTGCTGGCCCTGGGCGTGCGCCTGGGCGAGATGACGACCAGCGGCTACACGCTGCTCTATCCGCCCAGGCCCACGCAAACGCTGATCCACGTGCACGCCGGTGCCGAGGAGCTGGGCCGTGTCTACGCGGCGGATGTGCTGGTGCAGGCGTCGCCGCGCCACGCCGCCCACGCGTTGGCAGCGATGCCGACGCCGGCATCGGTGGCCTGGGCCGGGCAGGGCGCTCGCGCCCACGCCGACTACCAAGCCAACCTGGTGGGCCAACCCGTCTCGCCGCTGGACATGACCGCCGTGGTGAAGACCATCCAGCGCCTCGCACCCGCCGACGCGCTGTACACCAACGGCGCCGGCAACTACGCCAGCTGGCTGCACCGCTTTTGCCAGTACCCCGGCCTGCAGCACCACGGACGCACCCAGCTCGCGCCCACGTCTGGCGCGATGGGTTACGGCGTGCCGGCCGCCGTGGCTGCCGCGCTGCTCTATCCCGAGCGCACCGCGATCAACATCGCCGGTGATGGCGATTTTCTGATGACCGGCCAGGAGCTCGCCACCGCCTCCACCTACGGCGCCGGCAAGCTGATCTCGATCGTGGTGGACAACGGCACCTACGGCACGATCCGCATGCATCAGGAGCGCGAGTATCCCGGTCGGGTGAGCGGCACAGCGCAAACAAGCCCCGACTTCGTCGGCCTCGCGCAGGCCTATGGCTGGCGTGCGGCGCGTGTCGACCACACCGAGGCTTTCGAGCCGGCGTTCCGCGCCGCGATCGATTCGCAGCGGCCCACGCTGTTGCACCTGAAGCTCGACCCGGAGGTGATCACGCCGCGCACCACGCTGGCGGCGATCCGCCAATCCGCCCTCGAACGAGGCACGCCCAAGCCCTGACGAATGAGCCCCCACGCCACTTGCCAATGACTGATTCGCCTCTCACCGGCCTGGTACTCACCGGCGGTGGTGCGCGTGCCGCGTATCAGGTGGGCGTGCTCGATGCGGTGGCGCGCATCCGGCGCGATTGCGATGTGCGCAAGGGGTGCCCTTTTCAGGTGATCACCGGCACGTCGGCCGGCGCCATCAACGCGGTGGCGCTGGCCTGCCATGCCGATCATTACGACCTGGCGATCAGCGGGCTGATGGACATCTGGAAAGGGTTCAGCGCCGATCAGGTGTACCGCGCCGATGCCTTCGGCGTGATCCGCACCGGCGCGCGCTGGCTCACCATGCTCACCCTGGGCTGGGCCATCGCCCGCTGGCGCCGCGCGCGCCCCCGCTCGTTGCTCGACAACGCGCCGCTGGAGGCCCTGCTCGGCCGCGTGCTGGCCATCGATCGCCTGCGGGAGGTGATGCAAGGCGGGCATCTGCACGCGCTGGCCGTCACCGCATCGAGCTACACCAGCGGCGAGCACGTCACCTTCTACGATTGCCTCGACGGCACCGCGCCGTGGCTGCGGTCGCAGCGCCTGGCGGTGCCCAGCCGCATCGGCGTGGCGCATCTGATGGCCTCGTCGGCGATCCCGTTTGTTTTTCCGGCGGTGAAGCTGCCGATGCAGCGCGGGCAGGAGTGGTTCGGCGACGGTTCCATGCGCCAGGCGGCGCCGATCTCACCCGCGGTGCACCTGGGATCGCAACGCATCTTCGTGGTTGGAGCCGGGCGCCTGCACGAGCCGCCCGGGGAGCATCGCGTGGGGGCCGACTATCCCAGCCTGGCGCAGATCGCCGGGCATGCGCTGTCGAACATCTTCCTCGATGCGCTGGCGGTGGATGTGGAGCGTTTGCAGCGTGTCAACAGCACGCTGGAGCTGCTCTCTCCGGAGGCCCGTGCACGCACGCCGCTGCGGCCGATCGAGGTGCTGGTGATCGCGCCCTCGCAGCGGCTGGATGATCTGGCCGCCAAGCACATCGGCAGCCTGCCTGCGCCGGTGCGAGCGCTGCTTCGGGGTGCGGGTGTATCGGGCGAAGCCGGTGACACACGCGGCGCGGCGCTGGCCAGCTACCTGCTGTTCGAGGCGCCGTACACCCGCGAGCTGATCGAACTCGGCGAGCGCGACACGATGGCGCGGCGCGACGAGGTGGCCCGGTTCTTTGGCTGGGATCGCCGCATCGCCGCCCCCGAGCCGGTGTTGGTGCCGCCTCAAGGCGACCGGCGCCGCGGCGCCGATCACGGCGTCAGCGCTTGGCCCTGACCAGCAGCACCACGCCGAGCAGCACCACACCCGCGGCCATCCACTCCCAGTGCGTCACCTGCTCGCCGGCAAACGCCACGCCGAGCAGCATCGCGATCACCGGATTGACAAACGAGTAGCTCGATGCCAGGCCGGCCGATGCCCGGTCGAGCAGCACCATGTAGGCATTGAAGGCGATCAGCGAGCCGAACACGACGAGAAAAAGCCAGGCCAAAGCGGCCGAGGTGGTGGGCGGCCAGCTCGGTGTTTCGCCCACCGCGAGCGAGAGCGCCATCAGCGCGGCGCCGCCGCACAGCATCTCGCTGGCGAAGCCCATCGCACCCGGCGCCAGCACAAACGAGCGCTGGCTCAGCACACTGCCCAGCGACCACATCACGCATGCCAGGCCGATGGCGATCAACCCGATCGGCGAGGCCTGGAATCCGGCGCCCTGGGTGAGCATCAACACGCCGGCCAGGCCGACGACGATACCCGCCACCTCACCCCGCGAAGGCACGATGCGCCAGGCCAGGTTGATCGTTGCGATCATCATCGGCACCACCGCGATGAAGGCCACCACCAGGCCCGAGCCCACCGTTTGCTCGGCAAACGCGGTGCCGCCCATGCCGCCGCCCAGCATCAGCGTGCCGATGATGAAAGCGTTGCGCCATTGGCGCGCATCGGGCCACGCGGCGCCGCGCCAGCGCATCCACACCAGCAGCAGCGCGCCGGCGGCGAGAAAGCGCGTGCCGGCCTGGAAAAACGGCGGAAAACTCACCAGCGCAAACTTGATCGCCAGGTAGGTGCTGCCCCACACCAGCCAGGTGGCGGCGAGGCAAGCGATGATCAGCGGCGACAAGGCCTGTGAGGCTGCGGGTGCGGGCTCGGCGCACGCAGCGGATGCGGCACAAAGGGGTGAAGCGGCGTTCGACATGTTCGAGATGGTACGCAGGCATCAGAGGCACTTCCATACACAAAGCAAGCTTGATGGCATATGCTGCTTTGGAAATAACGGCCTTCAGGTGCGGGAACCTTGAGCATGGAAATCGACGCCTACGACACACGCATCCTCGCCGAGCTGCAGGCCGACGCGCGCATCAGCCTGGCCGAGCTCGGGCGCCGGGTGCACCTGAGCCAGCCCGCCGTGGCCGAACGGGTGCGCAAGCTCGAATCCTCGGGCGTGATCACCGGCTACCGGGCCAAGGTGAACCTCGGCGCACTCGGGTATGGCATTCGGGCCATCATGCGGGTGGGCCGCGCAGAATATGCCCGCGTGATCAAGATCATCCAGCAGACGCCGGAGGTGGTGAATGCCTACAACGTGACCGGCGAAGACAGCTGGATCCTGGAGATCGCGGTGATCGACGTGGCGCACCTCGACGCCGTCGTCACACGCTTTTGCATGCTCACCGAAACATCCACCTCCATCATCCTCAATGCCGCCCGCGAGCATCAGACGATGCTGCCCGCACGCAGCGAGGATGTGAAGCACCTGATCAAGAAGGTCGAAAACGCATGAAGTTCTTTACGGCGCCGGGCACGCGGCCCGCAAAGCCCGATGCATCCAGCTGGGTGGTGGTGCCGGCCAGCACGAAGGACATTGATGCCACCGCGCGCTATTGCCGCCGCATCGTCAATCGCCGGGCCGCCACAGCAGCCGGC
>JANMAS010000550.1:0-3848 GCA_031359975.1 Burkholderiales bacterium | reverse complement strand
CCCGAAATCAGCGCGACATCCGGCCCCTTCTCCGGCACGTTTGGCATGGGGCTGATCTCCCACAAGGCGACGATCCTGTCATCGATGCTGGGCTTGCCGGTGCTGAAGAAAGCGCGCCCCGCCGGAAGGTGAGCGCCGGCCGGGGCGGTTCGGCCGGCCTTGTTCGGGTGGCGTGGTGTCAGGCCGCGCTTCCCGCCTCGGCATACTCTTCGATGCGATCGAAGTTCATGTAGCGGTACACCGCGTCACGATCCTGGTTGATCACGCCCATGGCCTCATGGTATTGCGCCACGCTGGGGATCTGGCCCAGCTTGCTGGCCACGGCGGCGAGTTCGGCCGAGGCGAGGTAGACGTTGGCGTTTTTGCCCAGGCGGTTGGGGAAGTTGCGGGTACTGGTGGAGACCACCGTAGCGCCTTCGCGCACCTGGGCCTGGTTGCCCATGCACAGGCTGCAGCCCGGCATTTCCATGCGCGCGCCGGCAGCGCCAAAGGTGCCGTAGTGGCCCTCCTTGGTGAGCTCGCTGGCATCCATCTTGGTGGGCGGTGCCACCCACAGCTTGACCGGGATGTCGCGCTGGCCTTCGAGCAGCTTGCTGGCGGCGCGGAAGTGGCCGATGTTGGTCATGCAGGAGCCGATGAACACCTCATCGATCTTCGTGCCTTCCACGGCCGACAGCGGCTTGGCGTCGTCGGGGTCGTTCGGGCAGCACAGGATGGGCTCCTTGATGTCGGCCAGATCGATCTCGATCACCTCGGCGTAGTGCGCATCGGCATCGGGGCGCAGCAACTGCGGGTTCGCCAGCCATTGCGCCATGCCGGTGATGCGACGCTGCAGGCTGCGCGCGTCGGCATAGCCTTGCGCGATCATGTTCTTCAGCAGCACGATGTTGCTGGTGAGGTACTCGATGATCGGTTCCTTGTTCAGCAGCACGGTGCAGCCGGAGGCGCTGCGCTCGGCACTGGCATCGCTGAGTTCGAAGGCCTGTTCGACGCGCAGGTCCGGCAGGCCTTCGATTTCGAGGATGCGGCCTGAAAACGCGTTCACCTTGCCTTGTTTGGCCACCGTCAGCAAACCCTGCTGGATCGCGTAGTAGGGAATCGCGTGCACCAGATCGCGCAGCGTGATGCCGGGCTGCATCTGGCCCTTGAAGCGCACCAGCACCGATTCGGGCATGTCCAGCGGCATCACGCCAGTGGCCGCGCCAAACGCCACCAGGCCGGAGCCGGCCGGAAAGCTGATGCCGATGGGGAAACGCGTGTGGCTGTCGCCACCGGTACCCACGGTGTCGGGCAGCAGCATGCGGTTGAGCCAGCTGTGGATCACGCCATCACCGGGCTTGAGCGAGATGCCGCCGCGGTTGCTGATGAAAGCGGGCAGCTCGCGATGGGTTTTCACATCCACCGGCTTGGGGTACGCGGCGGTGTGGCAAAAGCTCTGCATCACCAGATCGGCGCTGAAGCCCAGGCAGGCCAGATCCTTCAGCTCGTCGCGGGTCATCGGGCCGGTGGTGTCCTGGCTGCCGACACTGGTCATGCGCGGCTCGCAGTAGGTGCCCGGGCGGATGCCGGGCTGGTGGCCGTCCACCTCGGCCAGTCCGCAGGCGCGGCCCACCATCTTCTGCGCCAGCGTGTAGCCCTTGGTGGAGGCGGCGGGTGCCTGCGGCAGGCGGAAAACGGCGGACGCCGGCAGGCCGAGGAACTCACGCGCCTTGGCGGTGAGTGAGCGGCCGATGATGAGGTTGATGCGGCCGCCGGAGCGCACTTCGTCGAACAGCACGTCGTTCTTCAGCGCGAAGGTGGCCACCGTGACGCCGGCGCGCTCGATGCGGCCCTCGTAGGGCAGGATGTCGAGCACGTCGCCCATCTCGAAGGCCGACACGTCGACCTCGATCGGCAGTGCGCCGGAATCCTCCTGCGTGTTGAAGAAGATCGGCGCGATCTTGCCGCCGAGCGTCACGCCGCCGAAGCGTTTGTTCGGCACGAAGGGGATATCCTGGCCGGTGGCCCAGATCACGCTGTTGGTGGCACTTTTGCGGCTCGAACCGGTGCCCACCACATCGCCCACGTAGGCCACCAGATGGCCCTTGCTCTTGAGGCCTTCGATGAAGGCCATCGGGCCGCGCTTGCCGTCTTCTTCCGGCGTGAAGGCGGCGCCGGTGCGGGTGTTCTTCAGCATCGCCAGGTAGTGCAGCGGGATGTCGGGGCGGCTCCAGGCGTCGGGCGCCGGGGAGAGATCGTCGGTGTTGGTCTCGCCGGGCACCTTGAACACGGTGACGGTGATCTTGTGCGCCACCTCGGGCCGCGAAGTAAACCATTCGGCATCGGCCCAGCTGCGGATCACGTCGGCCGCGTGGGCTGCGGTGGTCAAGTTCGCGGACCTGGTTTTCTCGGCCACATCGTGGAAGAAGTCGAACATCAGCAGCGTCTTTTTCAACGCGGCGGCGGCGATGGGTGCCATGTCGGCATCGTCGAGCAGGTCGATCAGCGGCTTGACGTTGTAGCCGCCCACCATCGTGCCCAGCCATTCGGTGGCCTGGGCGCGGCTGATGGCGGGCACGGCGATATCTCCGTGCGCCACCGCCGCCAGGAACGAGGCCTTGACCTTGGCGGCATCGTCAACCCCCGGCGGCACGCGGTGGCTGAGCAAGTTCAGGAGAAAGGGCATTTCGCCCATCACGCCATGGGCCTCCGGCGCCTGAATGAGGCCGATCAGCTCAGCCGTCTGCACAGCCGTCAGCGGCAGCGGAGGAATACCGAGCGCGGCGCGTTCGGCGGCATGTTGGCGGTAGGTTTGCAGCATGGGGTGGGTGGCTCAAGGCGGTTGAAAGCGACGCGGCTAATCATATGTCTTATATAAGACATAGTAAATACCCGAGCCGGTGCTTTTCCGTCCGGCGGTGCACCGGCCAGGTGCGATCACATCGGCTGTGACGCCGCAGCCGCCGGCACAGGCGCCGCGGGGGCAGAAGCTGCCGAGGCCGCCGCGTCGGCGGCGACAGCCGCTGCCAGCACGGCGGCGTTGGCCGCGGCCTTGTCGGCTTCGCGCTTCAAGGCAACCTGCACATCGTGCACACAATCGTCGACCAGGCGCTGGCCAATCTGCACGTCGAGCAGCATCGATTTGTAGGCGATCTGCACCATCAAGGTCTTGCCACGCACATCTTCCAGGCGAATGGCACCGATCGGCGATACCACCGGCTTCATCACATAGCGCAGCTTGGCGTGGGTGAGGTCCACATAACCTTCGTAGCGCGCGTTGCGCTCCACGGTGATCTTCTGGTTGAACTCGCAGTCGTAGGTGCCGTAGAGCACCTGGTTGGCGGCCTGTATCTGCTCGATGCTGGCCTGCGGCGGCGTGGTGTCGGGGGGTGGCGCGGGAGCGGCCTTGCCGGTGCGTTTGGACGACGGCGCAGCGGGCTTCGGGGCCGGTTTGGCGGCGGCTGGGGTGGCTGGGGCGGCTGCGGGGGTGGCCGGCTTGGGCGGATCGGCGGCGAGGGCGGATGCGATGCCGACGGCAAGGCAGGCGCTCCAGGACAGCTTGGCCAGCGGGAATCGATTCATGCGAGGGGCTCCGTTCACGCCACGGGGGCAGGGGCGCATTGTCGCCGCAGGCCTAGGCCGGGGTGGTTTCAAAAAAATCGCGCCGTACATCGTCGGGCAATAGCGCGCCGCCGCTGGTCGCGCTGCGATGCGCGCGTTCCAGCACGTGCCAGAAGTAGCGATAGCTGGCGCGATCGTGCAGCTGCTGGTTGCCGCTGGCCGCACCGCGGTGGCTGATCGGCGCCCAGCCGGCGGCCTGGGCTGCGCGGATGATGGCGATCGCCTGGTCGATCTCGGCCGCGCTGGGC
>JANMAS010000545.1:0-2767 GCA_031359975.1 Burkholderiales bacterium | reverse complement strand
AGTAGTCGAACTCGCACGCCTGGCCGATGACGATCGGCCCGGCGCCGATGATGAGAATGCTTTTGAGATCGGTGCGCTTAGGCATGGGTGAGTTCCTTGGCCCGATGCTTGTCTATCAGCGCGACAAAGCGGTCGAAGAGGTAGTCGATATCGTGCGGGCCCGGCGAGGCTTCCGGGTGGCCCTGAAAGCAGAAGGCCGGGCGATCGGTGCGCATCAGGCCCTGCACCGTGCCGTCGAACAGGCTCACATGGGTGGCGCGCAACGTGGCCGGCAGCGAGGCCTCGTCAACCGCGAACCCGTGGTTCTGACTGGTGATGCTGACGCGGCCGGAGTCGATTTCCTTCACTGGGTGATTGGCGCCATGGTGGCCGAACTTCATCTTGAAGGTGCGTGCGCCGGAAGCCAGCGCCATGATCTGGTGGCCCAGGCAGATGCCGAAAGTGGGGATGCCGGCATCGATCAACTCGCGGGTGGCACGGATTGCGTAATCGCAGGGCTGCGGGTCGCCCGGGCCGTTGGAGAGAAAAACGCCATCGGGGCGCAGGGCTGTCACCTCGCTGGCGGATGTCTGCGCCGGCACCACGGTGACGCGGCAGCCGCGGCCGGCGAGCAGGCGCAGGATGTTGCGCTTGACGCCAAAATCGTAGGCCACCACATGCCGCTTGGCATCGGCCAGCGCACCGTAGCCCGCGCCGAGTTGCCAGGGCGTTTCGGTCCAGTCGTAGGGGTGTTCGACGCTCACCATCCGGGCCAGATCGAGCCCGGCCATGCTGGGTGCGGCGCGGGCGCGCTCGATGGCGTCGGCGATCTCGGCGGCGCTCGGCGGCGAGGTGGATTCACTGCCGACGATGCAACCGCTCTGCGCACCGTGGGTGCGCAACAAGCGGGTGAGGCGGCGGGTATCGATGCCGGCGATGGCGGTGATGCCCTCGTCTTGCAGGTAGGCCCGCAGGCTGCGGGTGCGGCGGAAGTTGGATTCGAGGATCGGCAGATCCTTGATCACCAGCCCGGCGGCCTGCACCTTCGTCGATTCGACGTCTTCATCGTTGACGCCCACGTTGCCGATATGCGGATACGTGAGCGTGACGATCTGGCGGCAGTAGCTCGGATCGGTGAGGATTTCCTGGTAGCCGGTGAGTGCGGTGTTGAAGACCACTTCACCGATGGCATGGCCAGGTGCACCGATCGAGACCCCTTGAAAGACGGAGCCGTCGGCAAGCGCGAGAACGGCCTTGGGATGTGATGGCAGCAAGAATACCTCCCGTTCGCGCGCCCGGCTCGGCTCCAGGAAGGAGGCCAGAGTCCGACGGGAAACCAAGGGGAGTTTCGCCAGGCGGCGGTTGCGTGCAGAAAAACCTGTCGAGTATAGCCGCTGGCGGCACACCGACTCGGGGTATCGTGCCGCGCGCCCACTTGGGCAAAGACAAC
Source organism: Burkholderiales bacterium (assembly GCA_031359975.1). Lineage (GTDB taxonomy): Bacteria > Pseudomonadota > Gammaproteobacteria > Burkholderiales > Burkholderiaceae_C > JANMAS01. The sequence goes on along the minus strand of JANMAS010000545.1, from coordinate 1,338 downwards.
ACAGTCCCCCCCGGCCCGAGCAGGGAACTAAGATCGGGTTCGAAGTAACTAACTGTCATTGTCGTTCTCGACGACGCACGGAGACCTCATGAACGAACGTCTGCAAACCTACACCGGCTACGCTGGCGCGGGATCGCCGGTGGCTGATCGCAACCGCGTGTTGCGCAACACCTATTGGCTGCTTGCCCTCTCGCTCGTCCCCACGGTGCTCGGCGCCTGGGTCGGCTTGGCCACGGGCATCGCGGCCCAGATGTCGGGCGGCCTCAGCGCCATCGTGTTTCTGGTCGGCGCGATCGGCATGATCTTCGCCATCCAGAAGTACAAGGATTCCACCACCGGCGTTTACCTGCTGTTGGGCTTCACCTTCTTCATGGGCTTGATGCTCTCGCGCATGCTGGCGATGATCCTCGGCTTCTCGAACGGCACGTCGCTCATCATGTTTGCGTTTGGCGGTACCGCCGCGGTGTTCGTCGGCATGGCGAGCCTGGCTTCGGTGATCAAGCGCGATCTGTCGGGGCTGGGCAAGTTCCTGTTCGTGGGCATGATCGTTCTGCTGGTGGCGATGCTGATCAACATGTTCGTGCAGTCGAGCGCGCTGATGGTGACGCTGTCGGTGCTGGCAATCGGCATCTTCTCGGCCTTCATGCTGTACGACATCAAGCGTGTGATCGACGGCGGCGAAACCAACTATGTCTCGGCGACGCTGGCGATCTATCTGGATGTGTTCAATGTCTTCCAGAACCTGCTGATGTTGCTGGGCATCTTTGGCGGCGACGACTGATCCGTCCATCCGCGCAGCGCACCGCTGCGGCCAGTGAAAACGGGGCCTTCGGGCCCCGTTGTCGTTTCAGGCGACCGCGCTCACCCGCGCTCGAATACCGCCATGCTCTCCACATGTGCGGTATGCGGAAACATGTTGACCACCCCCGCCGCGGTGCAGCGGTAACCGGCCTGGTGCACCAGCGTTCCCGCGTCGCGCGCCAGCGTGGCGGGGTTGCAGCTCACATAGACGATGCGCGCCGGATGCACCAGCGTGGGCGCCAGGCCCGGATCCTGGTGCGCATCGGCCAGCGCCTTGATCAGCGCCTGCGCGCCTTCGCGCGGCGGATCGATGAGCCAGCGTTGCGCCACGCCGAACGCGGCAACACCAGCGGCGTCGATCTCGAAAAGGTTGCGCGCATCGAACTGCGTTCTGGCCGACAGACCGTTGCGTTCGGCGTTGACGCGGGCGCGCTCCAACAGCACCTCGCTGCCTTCGACACCCAGCACCTGCGCGCAGCGGGTGGCCAGCGGCAGCGTGAAGTTGCCCAGGCCGCAAAACCAGTCGATGACACGTTC
>JANMAS010000529.1:0-18437 GCA_031359975.1 Burkholderiales bacterium | reverse complement strand
TGGCCAAGGTGCAGCAGGTGTTGCTGCGCTTCTCCGAAGGCGTGGTGCCGCTCGGCGATCCCACCCTGCCGCCGCCTGCGCGTGTCGACTGCCAGGGCGCCGTACCCAAGGGCAACGGCCGCTGGATCGACGGCAAGACCTGGGCTTTCGACTACGCCTCGCCGCTGCCACCCGGCACGAGTTGCGTGGTGCGCGCGCTGCCAGGCTGGAAACCCACCGCAGGCGGCGACGCCACGCTCGAAGGCAGCACCGAGTTCCGCTTCAGCACGGGCGGCCCGGCGGTTGATCGCATCGAGCCATCGTCGGATTCCACCATCGCCGAAGACCAGCACTTTCTGCTCAAGCTCACCGGCCCCGCTGAGCCCGCCACCGTGCTGGCCCATGCCTGGTGCGAAGTGCAGGGCCTGGGGGATCGCATCCCGGTCAAGATCATCGAAGGCGCCACCCGCGATGCGGTGCTCAAGGCGCGTGGCGTGAGCAAGGATGCGGCCAGCCGCTTGTTGTTGACCTGTCAGCGCCCGCTGCCGGCAGAAGCCTCGGTGCGCCTGGTGTGGGGGCGCGGCATCGCCGCGGTTGCCAATCCGAAGGTGATCACATCGGCCGCGCGGCACTTTCCGTTCACCGTGCGCCAACGCTTCACGGCCGAATTTTCCTGCGAGCGCGAGCGCGCCGATGTGCCTTGCATGCCGCTGCGGGCGATGACGCTGCGGTTTTCGGCGCCGGTCTCGCGCCCGCTCGCCGAAGGTGTGCGCCTGCAAGCCGCGGCCAAGCCGGGCGGTGCCGCACCCAAGGCCTTGGCGCCGTTTTTCGACAAGGACGACACCGCCGCGATGGTGCAGGAAGTGGCGTTCCCGGCCCCCTTGCCCGAGAACACCCGTTTCACCCTCACCGTGCCGCCCGATCTGCGCGACGACGCCGGCCGCATGCTCGACAACCGTGCCAGCTATCCGCTGGCCGTGGCCACCGCCGGCATGCCGCCGCTGGCGCGGTTTGCGGCGTCGCCCTTCGGCGTGGTGGAGGCCGGACCAGATGCCGCCTTGCCGGTGACGCTGCGGCATGTGCAGGCCGATCTGCGCGGCGGCCAGCCCGGCGCACGGGTGGGCGGCAAGGTGATCGACAAGCTCATCGCCAGCGACGACGACGCCGAACTGATGCGCTGGCTCGGCCGCATCCGCGAAGACGTCAACAACGAGTGGCAAACCCGCGACAAACCCCTCCTCGCCCGCGAATCCGGCGTGCGCGAATTGAAGCTGCCCGCACCACCGCCCGGCGATATCGCCACGGATGCACGCAGCGAAGTGATCGGCCTGCCGATGCCCGAGCGCGGCCTGCATGTGCTGGAGATCGAATCCACCTGGCTCGGCAACGCGCTGCTCAAGCCCAAGGGCCCGATGTATGTGCGCACCACCGTACTCGTTACCGGCCTGGGTGTGCATGTCAAGCTGGGCCGCGAATCCAGCCTGGTGTGGGTGACGACTCTGGAGCGTGCCAAGCCGGTGGCCGGTGCCAGGGTGCGCATCAGCGATTGCCAGGGCAAGGTGCTCTGGAATGGCAGCACCGATGCGCAAGGCATGGCGCGGGTGGCCCAGGCGCTGGACATGCCGACGGAAGATTGCCTGGCCGAGCCGGGCATCTTCGTCAGCGCGCGCGCGGTGGATGCCAAGGGCGAGAAGGATCTCGCTTTTGTATTCAGCAGCTGGGATCGCGGCATCGAGAGCTGGCGCTTCAATCTGCCCTCGTGGGCGCCCGATGAAGCCCAGCGCCGCGCTCACACGGTGTTCGATCGCAGTTTGCTGCGCGCCGGTGAGACGGTGTCGATGAAGCACTTCTTTCGCAGCGAAACCGGCGCCGGTCTGGCCTTCGCGCCGCGCGAGGCATGGCCCACCGAGATGCGCATCACGCACACCGGCAGCGGGCAGGCGTTCAAGCAGCCGATCACCTGGTTGCCAAACGGACGATCTGCCCCAGCCACCTGGAACATCCCGCCCGCCGCCAAGCTGGGCAACTACGAGGTCACGCTGCATGCCAATGAGCAGCAGTGGACCAGCGGCAGCTTTCGGGTCGAGGAATTCCGCCTGCCTTTGGTGGACGCGCGCCTGGCCGGCCCCAAGGGCGTGATCGTCGCGCCCACCGAGTTGCCGCTGTCGGCACAGCTCACCCATCTCTCGGGTGGAGCGATGGCCAAGGCGCCGGCTCAAGTGTCGGCGCTGCTGCGCGATCGGTCGGCCGATTGGGATGCGTATGCCGACTATGCGTTCACGCCGCCGCGCGATCGCCAGGCCGAGGCAGCCGAGACGGGTGACGATGACGACAGCCGCCCCGACGGCGCACGCATCGTGGCCGACAAGATTGCGCTCGTCACCGATGCACAAGGCGCCGCCAATCTCACGATCAAGAACCTGCCCGCGCTCAAGGGCCCGGCTGAGCTGCAGGCCGAGCTGACGTTTGCCGATCCCAACGGCGAGGTGCAGACGGTGTCGCAACGCCTGGCTCTGTGGCCTGCGGCGGTGGGGGCCGGTGTGCGTGCGCCCGCGGGGGGGGGCGCCCGCGGCCGCGTGGCGGTGCAGGCGGTGGTGCTGGATACCAGCGGCCAACCGATGATCGGCCGCGCGGTGAGCGTGGCCGGCCGGCTGGTGCGCACGATCTCGTCGCGCCAGCGGCTGGTGGGCGGCTTTTATGGCTACGACAACCGGCACGAGGTGAAAGACCTCGGCCTGCTGTGCGAAGGCCGCACCGATTCGCGCGGCTTGCTGCTGTGCGAAGCCTCGCTGCAGCAGGCCGGCGAAGTGGAGCTGATCGCCCGCGCCAAGGATGACGCCGGCCATCTCTCCGAAGCCGCCACCTCGGTGTGGATCACGCACCAGGGCGAGCTGTGGTTTGCGCAAGATAACGACGACCGCATCGATCTGCTGCCGGAAAAACGCGAGTTGAACCCCGGCGATACCGCCCGCTTGCAGGTGCGCATGCCGTTTCGCGAAGCCACCGCGCTGGTGACGGTGGAGCGCGAAGGGGTGATCGACGCGCGCGTGGTCACCTTGCGCGGCGACGAGCCGGTGATCGAGGTGCCGATTCCCGCCGCGCGGGAGGGCGCCAGTTGGGCGCCGAATGTCTACGTCACCGCGCTGGTGCTGCGCGGTCGTCTGCGCGATGTGCCCTGGTATTCGTTTTTCAGCTGGGGCTGGCGATCGCCGCTCGATTGGTGGCAGGCCTGGCGCCATGAAAGCAAGGAATACGTGGCGCCCACCGCGATGGTCGATCTCGGCAAACCGGCTTTCAAGCTCGGCGTGGCGGCGCTGCGTGTGGGCCTGGCGGCGCACCGCCTCGATGTGAGCGTGCGCACCGATCAGCCGCAGTACGCGGTGCGTCAGACAGCCAGGGCGACGGTGAAAGTGAGCTTCCAGGGCCGCCCGCTGGCCGGCGCCGAAGTGGCATTCGCAGCGGTGGACGAAGCCTTGCTGGCGCTCAAGCCCAATGAATCGTGGTTGCTGCTGGATTCGATGATGCAGACGCGGCCTTGGCTGGTGAGCACCGCCACCGCGCACAGCGAAATCATCGGCCGCCGCCATTACGGCCGCAAGGCGGTGCCGGCGGGTGGTGGCGGCGGGCGCAATCCCACGCGCGAGTTGTTCGACACGCTGCTGCTGTGGAAAGGCGTGGTGCGGCTCGATGCCCAGGGCGAGGCGCGCATCGATGTGCCGCTCAATGACTCGCTCACCAGCTTCAAGCTGGTGGCCATTGCCGATGCGGGCGCGGATCGCTTCGGCACCGGATCAACCAGCGTGCGCGTCACCCAGGATCTGCAGATGCTCGCCGGCTTGCCGCCGATCGCGCGGGAGGGCGACCGGTTTGCCGCCGTCTTCACGCTGCGCAACACCACCACGCGATCGATGACGGTGCAGGCCACGCTGAAGGCAACGGTGAATACCGAGGCTTCCACCGCGGCCGGTGCCGGGCTCGTCCGTTCGACGATGGATCTGCCACCGCGGACGATCACGCTGGCAGCCGGCGCGGCGAGCGAAGTGCAATGGCCGGTCGCCGTGCCGGCCGGCTCGGTGAGCCTGGGTTGGGAGGCTTCGGTCGAAGAAACCGGCACCGCCAAGGATCGCGCGAGCGACCGGATGAAGACCACCCAACTGGTGTTGCCGGCGGTGCCGGTGCGGGTGATGCAGGCCAGCCTGCGGGCGGTCGAAGGGCCGTTGTCGATACCGGTGGTGGCACCGGCGGATGCATTGGGCGGCGCTGACGGCGTCAGGTCAGGCGGTGTGCGGGTCGGTCTGCAAGCCAGCCTGACCGGCGCCTTGCCGGGCCTGCGACGCTATTTCGAGACCTATCCCTTTGTGTGCCTGGAGCAGAAGGTGTCGGTGGCCATTGGTTTGCACGATGCCGCGCGCTGGGCCAAGGTGGTGGGCGAGATGCCCACCTATCTCGACAAGGATGGCCTGGCTTCTTATTACCCGCCGCGCGCGGGCGATGCCGATCGAGGCAGCGATCGGCTCACCGCGTATCTGCTGGCGGTGTCGCACGAAGCCGGCTTCGTGCTGCCGCCGGCCACGAAGGATCTGATGCTGGGTGGCCTGACGGCATTTGTCGACGGCCGTATCAAGCGCGAGTTCTGGGCACCGCGTGCGGATGGCGATGCGCGCCGGCTGGCGGCCATCGACGCCCTCGCGCGGCATGGCCGCGCCGAAGCGCGCATGCTCGGCACGGTACAGATCCGGCCCAACGATTGGCCCACCGCCTCGCTGCTCGATTGGCTGTCGATCCTCAAGCACCTGACCACCGTGCCGCAGCGCGAACAACGCATCGACGAAGCGCAGCAGATCCTGCGCGCGCGCCTCACCTGGGGCGGCACCACGCTGAAGTTCTCCACCGAAGACTCTGATTTCTGGTGGTGGCTGATGGAAAGCCCGGATGGCAATGCGGCGCGGCTGATCCTCACCGTGCTCGACGATCCACGCTGGAAGGAAGAGCTGCCCGAGCTGGTGAACGGCGCGCTGAATCGCCAGCGCGGCGGCGCCTGGCTCACCACCACCGCCAACCTGGGGGGCGCAATCGCGCTCGACCAGTTTGGCGCCGCCTTCGAAGCCGTGCCGGTGAGCGGGCGCACGGTGGCCGAATTGGGGGCGGGGCGATTTGCGCATGACTGGCCGGCCAGGCCGGCGGCCGACGGCGCGGCGGCGGCGCTGCTGCCTTGGCCCAACCCGCCCGCCCGTCTGAAGGTGGATCACCAAGGCGTGGGCCGGCCCTGGCTCACCGTGCAATCGCGGGCGGCGGTGCCGCTGAAGGCGCCGCTGTCGGCCGGTTACCGCATCAGCCGCAGCGTGCTGCCGGTGCAGCAGAAGGTGGCGGGGCAATGGTCCAAGGGCGATGTGATGCGGGTGCGGGTGGAGGTGGATGCGCAAGCCGACATGAGCTGGGTGGTAGTGGCCGATCCGGTGCCGGCGGGCGCCACCGTGCTGGGCTCGGGGCTGGGGCGCGACTCGGCCATCGCCACGGCGATGCCCACCGCAACCCCCACGTCGAACGAAAATACGCCAGGCCGCGGCTGGCTGGCTTTCGAGGAGCGGCGCTTCGATGTCTTTCGCGCCACGTATGAATACCTGCCGCGCGGCAGGCAGGTGATCGAGTACACCTTGCGGCTGAACACGCCGGGTGTGTTTGCCTTGCCGCCCTCGCGGGTGGAGGCGATGTATGCGCCGGAGAGCTTTGGCGAAACGCCCAACGCGCCGCTGGAGATCAAGCCTTGATGCGGGCCGGCGCGTGTCGCGCGGCAGCGGTGGCCACCGGCTTGGCGTGGCTGGCGACGATTGCCGGCGCCGCCGACACGCCCGGCTTCGATGCCGTGCGCGCCGCCTATCGGCCCAGCGACGTGATCGTGCGCGATCGCCATGGCGAGCCCTTGCAATCGCTGCGGGTGCAGATGCAGGTGCGGCGCCTGCCCTGGGTGGCGCTCGATGAGCTGTCGCCGGCCCTGCTCACCGCCATCGTGCTGTCGGAGGATCGTCGTTTCTGGGCGCATTCGGGCGTGGACTGGCGCTCGCTGGCACGCAGCGCGTTTGCCAATGCCTGGAACCACCGCACCCAGGGAGCTTCCACCGTCACCATGCAGCTTGCCGGCTTGCTCGACGTCGATCTGGCGCGGCCTGCGGGCGGCCGCAGCCTGATGCAGAAGGCCTCGCAGATCACCCAGGCCGCGGCGCTGGAGCGGCGCTGGCGCAAGGCACAGATTCTCGAGGCCTATCTCAATCTGGTGCCGCTGCGCGGTGAGCTGGTGGGTGTGAACGCGGGCGCTCAAATGATGTTCGGTCGCCATCCGGGCGGGCTCGATACGCTGCAGGCCGCGGTGCTCGCGGCGCTGGTGCGCGCGCCGAACGCCGACGCGCAGGCGGTATCGCGGCGCGCCTGCGAGCTGCTGCGCGCGCAATCGCTGGCCTGCGACGGGCTGGCATCGGAAGTGGAACGCGCGCTCGCACGGCGCGCCGGCGCGATGCTTGGCGAAGCGCTGGCACCGCATGCGGCGCGGCAGGCACTGGCGATGGTCAACGCCGCCGGCACCTCGGCGCAGGCGGCCATCGTCACCACCCTGGATGCGCGCCTGCAGCGCACGGCGCTGGCTGCGGTGCACCAGCAATTGGCCGAGTTGAAAGGCCGGCACGTCAACGACGCGGCGGTGCTGGTGCTCGACAACGCCAGGGGCGATGTGCTGGCCTGGGTGGGTTCGCCGGGCGATGCCGATTCGCCGACGCATGCGGTGGATTCGGTGCTGGCGCGCCGGCAGAGCGGCTCGGCGATCAAGCCCTTTGTCTATCAGCTGGCCTTCGAGCGCCGGCTGCTCACCACCGAGAGCCTGCTCGACGACTCGCCGTTGCAGATGGCTGGCGGCAACGGCGTGTATGCGCCGCAGAACTACGACGGCGGCTACAAGGGCTGGGTGAGCGCGCGGGTGGCGCTCGGCGCCAGCCTCAACGTGCCGGCGGTGCGCACCGGATTGCTGGTGGGTGTGGATCCGCTGTTCGAGCGTCTCAACGCCTGGGGCTTGCGCTTGAGCGAAAGCGCCGGCTATCACGGCCCGGCACTGGCACTCGGCAGCGCCGAAATCACGCTGGCCGATCTCACCAATGCCTATCGCGCGCTGGCCAATCGCGGCCGCTGGTCGGCATGGCGCTTGATGCCCTCGGCCACGGCGGGCGGCGCACCGGCGCGGCAGGTGGGCGATGCGGCGGGGGCGTTCCTGGTGGGCGATATCCTGGCAGACAACAACGCCCGCGCCCTCACCTTCGGGCTCGATAGTGCGCTCGTCCCGCGCGGTTTCGCGGCGGTGAAAACCGGCACCAGCAAGGATCTGCGCGACAACTGGTGCGTGGGCTTTACCGATCGCTACACGGTGGGGGTGTGGGTGGGCAACGCGGCCGGTGCGCCGATGCAGGGGGTGAGCGGCACCACGGGCGCGGCGCCGATCTGGCATGCGATGGTGGAGGCGCTGCATCGCGGCAGCCCGTCGGTGGCGCCGGCGCCGCCGCCTGGCTTGGTCAAGAGATCAGCCGCGCCGAACGCGCGCCAGGCTTGGTTCATCGAGGGCACCGAGCCTTTGCGCGCGGCGATTCAAGGGCGCCCCCAGGCCGACGACATACGTCGTCCGCCCCCAGGGGCCACTCGGGGCCCCTTCGTGGCCCTTGGGGATGAGAAAACTTCGGGCGGCCGGGCGTTTTCTCAGCCGGTGTCGTTCAGCGCCGGCATCAGCCATCCGGTCAACGGCACCCGTTTTGCGCTCGACCCCGACATGCCGCCACCATCGCAGCGCATCCAGTTTGCCGGCGAAGCGGGGCGGTGGATGCTCGACGGTCGGCTCGTCGGCAGCGGCAGCCGCGTCGCCTGGGCACCTTGGCCGGGTCGGCATCGGCTGGAATTGCGGGCCAACGATGGCCGGTTGATCGATGCCGTGTCGTTCGAGGTGCGTGGCGCCACGCTGAAGGCGTCGCGCTGAATCGCTGTCAGCCTTCGCCGCGCGAGAACAAGCGCTCCATCGCCACATCGATCACCACGCCGGCCGCGCTGTAGATCAGCGATCCGATCAGCGCCGCGCCGAATCCGCGCACCCCGAATCCTTCGAGCACCGACGCCGCGGCCCAGAAGGTGAACGCGTTGATGACGAAGAGAAACAGGCCCAGCGTGATCAGCGTGACCGGCAGCGTGAGCAATACGAGCAGCGGCCGCACCAGCGTGTTGAGCAAGCCGAGCACCAGCGCGGCAATCATCGCGGCGCCAAAGCTCGCCACCGTCACGCCGCTGTACAGATGCGCGATCAGCAACAAGGTGGCGGCCAGCAGCAGCCATCGAACGATCAGCTTCATGAGGTGTCGAGCGCCCGCGGGCGCGTGCAAAAAGGTGTCGGTGCATGGATTGTGAAGGCATGCGGCGCGGAATCAAGCCACGCGCAAAACAGGTCGCACAGCGGCTTCGAACGCCATCGCAACGACGAACTGACGCAGCGCCGCGACACAAAGAGGTGTCTTCGACTTGCCAACACGTGTTTTACCTGGGTAGCCCGCTTCTCAGCACGAGGTACAAGCAGTACCATCCGCGCTGCACGAGTCTGCAGAGAATTGAGAGTCCATGCGGCTCTCATCCGGGGCACGGCACATCAACCATTTACTTGATGGAGAAATTCAAAATGGCAACTGCGAAGAAGGCTGCACCGGCGAAGAAGCCGGTTGCAAAGAAAGTGGCTCCGGCAAAGAAAGCGGCGCCAGCGAAGAAGGCGGCTCCGGCGAAGAAGGCGCCGGCGGCCAAGAAAGCGGCGGCTCCCGCCAAGAAGCGCACCCCGAACGCCGCGTTCATGAAGGCGATGACACCCAGCGCCCATCTGGCTGCGGTGATTGGATCCACCCCGGTGCGCCGCACCGAGGTGACCAAGAAGGTGTGGGAATACATCAAGACGAACATCCTGCAGGACAAGGCAAAGCGCACCATGATCAATGCCGATGCCAAGCTGAAGGAAATCTTCAAGAAGAGCCAGGTCTCGATGTTCGAGATGACGAAGTTGATCAACGGCCACCTGAGTTGATCGCCTGCGCGCCGGTCGCAGCTGCGATCGGGCCGCGAAGAAGGCAAAAGGCCTGTGCATTGCACAGGCCTTTTTTCTTGGTGCGCGGGTGATGAACCTCAGCGTGTGATCTGCCTGAGATGGCGATCGACAAAATCCAGCCGATCCTGGCCCCAGAAGATTTCGCCTTCGATCACGTAGCTCGGCGCGCCGAAGACACCCGCTTCGATCGCCGCCTGGGTGTTGGCCTCATAACGCTCCTGCACCGCCTGCGAATGCGCTTGTTCGATGCGCTCGGGGCTCAACTCGCGCTCCACCAGCAGCTTCACCAAGGTGCTTTCGTCGGCGATGTTGCGCTCGTCCACCCACACCGCGCGCAGGATCGCATCGGTGATGTGCATCGCCGCATCCGCGCCATCCTTCATCTCCACCGCGATGATGAGGCGGGCCGCGTCGTCGCCCGACACCGGAAAGTACAGCGGCTTGATGTTCAGCGGCGCGTGCAGGTAATCGCTGAAGCGTTGCAGTTCGACCAGCCGGTAGCTTTGGCGCTGCGGCGCGCGGCTGGATAGCGGCAATCCGCCGGAGACGGGAAATACCTTGCCGCCCAGATCCACCGGCATCACGCGGATCGTGGCCTTGGCGGCACGCGCGATATCCCACAGGCGCAGGTGGCCGAGGTATGTCCAGGGCGATTGCGGGGCGAAGTAGTACTCGATCTGTCGGCTCACGGAGATCTCCTGCCAGGGATGGATGCGGCTCCTGAGTAGATCCGGCTTTGCCGGGCTACTCAGATCCCCGCGGGGGACGGCCGGCTCGGCCGGCCTCGGGGCCCCGGGAGTCTATGCCCGGCCGCTTGCCTATGCCCGCGGGTGGGCCATCGGCGCAGCAAGCACGGCAAGCGCCGCTGCGTGACAATCGCCGCCTGCCGCCGTTTGCCGCCGCCTCGCACGGGTGGCCCGATGGCGGCTCGCCAAGGAGAGCTGCATGCGTTATCGCCGTTTGGGATCTGCCGGGATCAAGGTCAGCGAGTTGTCGCTGGGTTCCTGGATCACGTATCACAACCAGGTGGATGTGGGCTCCGCCGTCGAGATGATGGCCGCCGCCTTCGATGCGGGCATCAATTTCTTCGACAACGCCGAGGTGTATGCCAGCGGCCAGAGCGAAGTGGTGATGGGCCAGGCCCTGAAGCAACTGCGCTGGCCGCGCCTGAACTATGTGGTGTCGACCAAGTTTTTCTGGGGCCTGGATCGCCAGGGCGACGCGATCAATCGCAAGGACACCCTCAACCGCAAGTACCTGATGCAGGCCATCGACGGCTCCTTGCGCCGCCTGGAGACGGACTTCGTGGATCTGATCTATTGCCACCGCAGCGATCCGCACACGCCGATCGAAGAAACGGTGCGCGCCATGAGCGACATCATTTCGCAAGGCAAGGCGCTGTACTGGGGCACCAGCGAATGGAGCGCCGCCGATATTCGCAGCGCCTGGGAGATCGCCGACAAGCACCACCTGCACAAGCCGGTGGTGGAGCAGCCGCAATACCACCTGTTCTGGCGCCAGCGCGTGGAGCGGGAATACGCGGCGCTGTATGACGACATCGGCCTGGGCCTGACCACCTGGAGCCCGCTGGCCTCCGGCTTGCTCACCGGCAAATACAAGGATGGCGTGCCCGAAGGCAGCCGCGGCGCGATGGAAAGCGTGGCCTTCCTGCGCGACAACCTCACCGACCGCGCCAAGAACGATGCGGTGGCCAAACTGGCGCCGATCGCCGCCGAACTCGGCGGCACGCTGGCGCAACTGGCACTGGCCTGGTGCACCCGCAATCCGCATGTCAGCTCGGTGATCACCGGCGCATCGAAGGTGTCGCAGCTGCAGGCCAACCTGGGTGCGCTGGACATGGCCGATCGCATGACGCCCGAGGTGGTGGCGCGTATCGAGGCGATCACGTCGCCGCTGGCCCAGTAACCCTTGCCTGGGGGAGCCGAGATGAGTTCGCAACCCATTGATGCCGCGCCGGCCGGCGCGCGCAAGCCGATCACCCTGCATCGCCTGCGGGAGATGCAGGCCAAGGGCGAGAAGATCGCCTCACTCACGTGTTACGACGCCTCGTTCGCCCGCGCGCTCGATGAAGCCGGCGTCGACGTGCTGCTGGTGGGCGATTCGCTCGGCATGGTGTTGCAAGGCCATGGCAGCACGATGCCGGTGACGGTGGCAGACCTCGCGTATCACACGCAATGTGTGGCGCGTGGCAATCGCAGCGCCTGGCTGGTGGCCGATCTGCCGTTTGCCAGTTATCACGAATCCCACGATCAGGCGATGCACCACGCCGCCGCGCAGCTGCGCGCCGGCGCGCAGATGGTCAAGCTCGAAGGCGGCGGCTGGACGGCGCCGCTGGTGCGCTTTCTCGTCGAGCGCGGCGTGCCGGTGTGTGCGCACCTCGGGCTTACGCCGCAATCGGTGCATGCGCTGGGCGGTTATCGCATCCAGGGCCGCACCGATGACGGCGCCGCCGTGCTGCGCGAGCATGCGGCCGAACTGGCTGAAGCGGGTGCGGCGATGGTGGTGTTCGAGCTGGTGCCGTCGACGCTGGCGCGCGAGATCACCGCGTCCAATCCGATGATGACGATCGGTATCGGCGCGGGCTCGGGCTGTTCCGGGCAGGTGCTGGTGCTGCACGACATGCTCGGCATCACGCGTGGCAAGTTGCCTCGCTTCGTGCGCAATTTCATGGCCGAGGGCGGCAGCATCGACGATGCGATCAAACGTTATGTGTCGGAGGTGAAGAATGGCGGGTTCCCTGTTGACGAACAACATGGCTATTGATGGCGTTGCCATGCGGCCGGGTTCGTCGCAGATTCCGTTGAGACTCAGCTAGGGCTTCGATGCGCATCGTTCGCACCTTCTCCGATCTCCTCACGGAGCTCGGCACCGAAACGCACACCACGTTCGTGCCGACGATGGGCAACCTGCACGACGGGCATCTGTCGTTGGTGAAGCTCGCCAAACAGCATGGCGGCCCGGTGGTGGCCAGCATTTTCGTCAACCGCCTGCAGTTTGCGCCGCACGAGGATTTCGACACCTACCCGCGCACCTTCCAGCGCGATGCCGATCTGCTGCGCGAGTCGGGCTGCGATGTGTTGTTTGCGCCCGGCGAGGCCGAGCTTTATCCCGAACCCCAGGGCTTTCGGGTTGCGCCGCCGCCCGAGCTGGCCGATATCCTCGAAGGCCACTTCCGGCCCGGGTTTTTCATCGGCGTGTGCACCGTGGTGCTGAAGCTGCTCAACTGCGTGCGGCCGGCGGTGGCGGTGTTTGGCGAAAAGGATTTCCAGCAACTGATGGTGATCCGCCGCATGGTGGCCCAGTTCGCGCTGCCGGTGCGCATCGTGGGCGGCGAAACCGGCCGTGCCGAGGACGGCCTGGCGCTGTCGTCGCGCAACGGTTATTTGAGCGAGTCCGAACGCGCCGAGGCGGTGGAGCTCAGCCGCACGCTCCGGGAAGTGGTGTCCGCCATCACCGCGGGCCGCACCGATTTCGAGGCGATTCAGGCACGCGCCATGCGCCGCCTCACCGAGCGCGGCTGGGCGCCAGACTATGTCGCGATCCGGCGCCAGGCCGATCTGGCCGTGCCGGCGATCGAGGCCGTGGGTGATTCGCTGGTGGTGCTCGCCGCGGCGCGGCTGGGCAAGACGCGCCTGATCGACAACGTCAAAATTTGATCGAACCCGCATTCGCCGGGTCGGCCTGCAGCTCGGCGAGCCGCTCCATCGTGCCCACGTCCACCCACGGGCCATCCCAGGGCTGACCGCCCAGCGCATCGCAATCGATCGCCCGCTCCAGCAGCGGTCGCAACGGCATCTTCGTGCCCACCGCGATACCGGCAAACATCGCGGCCCGAAACAGCCCCACGCTGGCCCAGGTGCGTCGGGGTGTGGCCTGGCGGCTGATGCGCCCGCGCGCGTCGATCGCAAAATCACCGTGGGGATGGTGCGGCGCGTTGGGCACCATCCACAGCTGCGCATCGAGCGGGCTGGCCGCGAATCGCGCCACGGCGTCGGCCTCGAATGCGAATCCCGGCAGGAATACGTCTCCAGAGACCACCCAGAACACCTCACCCAACTGCGGCAGGGCCTTGGCGATGCCGCCGGCCGTTTCGAGCGCACCGCCGTGGTCGCGCCCTTCCATCGAATAGTGGATCGCCAGCCCGAAACGCGAACCATCGCCCAGCGCGGGCGGAAACTGGTCTTCGAGCCAGGCGGTGTTGATCACCACCTCGCGAATACCGGCAAGAGCCAGGGCTTCGAGATGCCATTCGATCAGCGGTTTGCCGCGCACCGACAACAGCGGCTTGGGCGTGTGATCGGTGAGCGGGCGCATGCGCTCCCCGCGGCCGGCGGCGAGGATCAGCGCCTTGGTCATTGGACGGTTGCTCCGCGCCGCGCGCTCCGGGATGAGCCCTTGGGGCGGCCCGGCGGGCTCATGCGAGCACGCCGCGTTCGATGGCGCGGCGCTGCACCGTGCGGGCGCCAAAGGCATCGATCAGGGCTTGCATCAGCCGCTCCGCACGGGCGGAGTTGTCGGCGCCGAGATTGCACACATACACATCCAGCGTCACCGCCTGCAGCTCGGGCCAGGTGTGCAGCGCCAGATGCGACTCGGCCAACAGCACCACGCCCGTCACGCCGCCATGGCCCGTGCCTTGGTCGTCGAAGCGGTGAAACAGTGTGCCCACCGCGGTCAGGCCGGCGCCGGACACTTCGTGCAGGCACAGCGTGCGCAGCGCGTCGGTATTGGTCATCGCCGGTCTATCGGGTGGGCAATCCCGGCAATCGGCGGTGAGGTGTGTGCCTTGCATGGAGGCCCATTATCTGGCGCGGCACGGCGCCGCATGGCATGCATGCTGCTGGAGCACGCGCCTCGCCGCGCGCCGGGTGCGCCCCTAGAATCGATGCTCCGCCATGTCGCTCCACCGCCAACCTTCAGGCCATTGCATGACCCAAGCTTCCACCCCAGACACTTCGTTGATGGCCAATGCGATCCGCGCGCTGGCGATGGATGCGGTGCAGCAATCCAACTCCGGCCACCCCGGCGCGCCCATGGGCATGGCCGAGATCTCGGTGGCGCTGTGGGGCCGGCATCTGAAGCACAACCCCACCGATCCGGGCTGGATCAACCGGGATCGTTTTGTTCTCAGCAACGGCCACGGCTCGATGCTGCTGTATGCGCTGCTGCACCTCACCGGCTACGACCTGCCGCTGAAGGAGCTGCGCGATTTCCGCCAGTTGCACAGCCGCACACCCGGTCACCCGGAAGTCGACGTCACCCCCGGCGTGGAAACCACCACCGGCCCGCTCGGCCAGGGCCTGGCCAACGCGGTTGGCATGGCGCTGGCAGAGAAGCTGCTGGCCACCGAATTCAATCGCCCCGGCCACACCGTGGTCGATCACCGCACCTTTGTCTTCATGGGCGATGGTTGCCTGATGGAAGGCATCAGCCACGAAGCCTGCGCGCTCGCCGGGGCCTGGAAACTGGGCAAGCTGGTGGCGCTGTACGACGACAACGGCATCAGCATCGACGGCAAGGTGAAGCCTTGGTATATCGACGATCCGCGCAAGCGCTTCGAAGCCTACGGCTGGAACGTGATCGGCCCGCTCGACGGCCACGACGTGAACGCGGTGGACGCGGCGCTCAGCCAGGCGCGCCAAACGGCCACGCAGCCCACGTTGATCATCTGCACCACCGTGATCGGCAAGGGCTCGCCCAACCGCGCCGGCACCGCCAAGGCCCACGGCGAACCGCTGGGCGGCGAAGAAATCAAGCTCACGCGTCAGGCCATTGGCTGGACACACGAGCCCTTCGTGATCCCCGAAGCGGCCTACAGCGCCTGGGATGCCAAGGCCACCGGCCAGGCGGCGCAAGCCGAATGGCAATCGCGTGCCAAGGCCTACCGTGCCGCGCATCCCGATCTGGCCGACGAGCTGGAGCGCCGCATGCGCGGCGAGCTGCCGGCCAACTTTGCGCAGGTGGCGGTGGATGCGGCCGTGTCGGCACACACCAAGGCCGAGGCGGTGGCCAGCCGCAAGGCGAGCCAGAACGCGCTCGAATTTTTCACCAAGGGCTTGCCCGAAATGCTTGGCGGCTCGGCCGATCTCACCGGCTCCAACCTCACCAACACCTCGTCGACGCAGCCTTTGCGTTTTGGTGACGATGGCGCCCCGGTGCTCACCGATGGCAAGGCCGGACGCCACATCAACTACGGCGTGCGCGAATTCGGCATGGCCGCGGTGATGAACGGGATCGCGCTGCACGGCGGCTACATCCCTTACGGCGGCACCTTCCTCACCTTCAGCGATTACTCGCGCAACGCCATCCGCATGGCGGCGCTGATGAAGCGCCGGGTGATCCATGTGTTCACCCACGACAGCATCGGCCTGGGCGAGGACGGCCCCACCCACCAGAGCATCGAGCACGCCGCGTCGCTGCGGCTGATCCCTGGCCTGGACGTGTGGCGGCCGGGTGATTCGGCCGAAACCGCAGTGGCGTGGACGATGGCGCTGGCCAACGCGTCGCGCCCGAGCGCGCTGTTGCTGTCGCGCCAGACGCTGCCTTACGCGCCCAAGACCGGTCTCGATGAGATCAGCAAGGGCGCGTATGTGCTGGCCGAGCCATCGGAGGTGGGCCTGAAGAAAAAGGCGCAGGCGGTGATCATCGCCACCGGCAGCGAAGTGCAGGTGGCGATGCATGCCCAGGCCGAGCTGGCCAAGAGCGGCATCGCGGTGCGGGTGGTGTCGATGCCCAGCACCAACGTGTTCGATCGCCAGACGGTGGCCTACAAGACCAGCGTGTTGCCGGCCAGGCTGCCGCGCATCGCGGTGGAAGCCGGCGTCACCGATTTCTGGTGGAAATACGGCTGCGCGGCGGTGGTGGGCATCGATCGCTTCGGCGAAAGCGCCCCGGCCGGGCCGCTGTTCAAGCTCTTCGGGCTCACGGCTGACAATGTGGCCGCCACGGTACGAAAGGTTCTGCAGCGGTAGGTTGCTGCGCCCGAGACGCAGCGCGACGATTGCGTCAAACTTCGGAAAAATCAAACGGCCACGAGAGCATGTCGGGCCGGCCCCGCATCCAGCACTCACTTAGGAAGACATCATGAGCATCAAGGTTGGCATCAACGGTTTCGGTCGCATCGGTCGCATGGTGTTTCGCGCCGCGATCCAGAATTTCCCGGATGTGGAGATCGTTGGCATCAACGATCTGCTGGAGCCGGATTACCTCGCCTACATGCTCACCTACGATTCGGTGCATGGCCGCTTCAAGGGCGAGGTGTCGGTGGATGGCAACACGCTGGTCGTCAACGGCAAGCGCATCCGCCTCACGGCGGTGAAGGACCCGGCCGAGCTGAAGTGGGGCGAGATCGGGGCCGACATCATCGTCGAATCCACCGGCTTGTTCCTCACCAAGGAAACCGGCGAGAAGCACCTCACGGCGGGCGCCAAGAAGGTGGTGCTCTCGGCACCGTCGAAGGACGACACGCCGATGTTCGTCTACGGCGTCAACGACAAGACGTACGCCGGCCAGGCCATCATCTCCAACGCCTCGTGCACCACCAACTGCCTGGCCCCGGTGGCCAAGGTGTTGAACGACACCTTCGGCATCAAGCGCGGCCTGATGACCACGGTGCACGCCGCCACCGCCACCCAGAAAACGGTGGACGGCCCGAGCAACAAGGATTGGCGCGGCGGCCGCGGCATCCTGGAAAACATCATCCCCAGCTCCACCGGCGCCGCCAAGGCGGTGGGCGTGGTGATCCCCGAGCTGAACAAGAAGCTCACCGGCATGGCCTTCCGGGTGCCCACATCGGATGTATCGGTTGTCGATCTGACGGTGGAGCTGAACAAGGAAGCCACCTACGCCGAAATCTGCGCGGCGATGAAAGCAGCCTCGCATGGCGCGATGAAGGGTGTGCTGGGCTACACCGAAGACAAGGTGGTCTCCACCGATTTCCGCGGCGAAGCCATGACGTCGATCTTCGACGCCGATGCCGGCATCGCGCTGGACAAGACCTTCGTCAAGATCGTGGCCTGGTACGACAACGAATGGGGCTATTCGAACAAGGTGCTCGAGATGGTGCGCGTGATCGCCAAGTAAGGCGGTACCCCGCGCATCGAGAAGGCCCGCGAATGCGGGCCTTTTTCGTGGTGGTGCGGTGGCTGGGGCTTGGCATCATCGCGGGTGGCCGAGAGACATTCGGCTACGTGGGTCGCGGGGGCCGGGCATAGACTGCGCGCGTGCCTTGCCGCCGGTCGGGCAGGGATGGCGAAGATCTGAAGGATGACGACGATGTCGATGATGCGGCGCAAGCCTGGTTTTCTGCGGGCGGTGTGTCTCGCGCTGCTGGCGATGGGGGCTGCCGCCACGGCGGTGCCCACCGCGTGCGCGGCCGAACGCGGGCCGCTGCGGCAGCCCCAACCTGCGCAGGCGGGCGATGCCGCGCCGCTGGCTCGGGTGATGGTGAAGTTCAAGGCGAAGGCCACGATCCTCGGCGTGCAGGCTTCATCCAGCGCGGCCGATGCCTTGCCGCAGCGCGCCGGGGTGCTGGGCAGCCGCCTCGGCCTGACTCTCGCCGACGGCCGCTCGCTCGGAGCCCGGTCGCAACTGCTGTTCGCGCGCGGCATCAACTCGGCGGAACTGGCCGAACGGCTGGCCGCCGACGCCGACGTGGAATGGGCCGTGCCCGATCGGCGTCAGCGCGCGCTGCGGGTGCCCAACGATTCGCTCTTTGCCGATGGGCAGACCACCGTCACGCCTGCGGTGGGCCAGTGGTATTTGCGTGCGCCGGATGCCACCGCCGTGTCGGCGATCAATGCGGTGGGGGCGTGGAATGTCAGCACCGGCCGATCCACCGTGGTGGTGGCTGTGATCGACACCGGCGTACGCCGCGATCATCCGGATCTGGCGGGCAAGTTGCTGCCGGGGTATGACTTCGTGGACGCCGACGCCGGCGGCACGTTCGGCACGGCCAACGACGGAAACGGGCGCGACAGCGATCCTTCCGATCCGGGCGACTGGATCACGAGCAGCGAAGATGCCAGCGGTGAGTTTCAGGGCTGCGGCGCATCCGACAGCAGTTGGCATGGCACGCAAACGGCTGGTCTCATCGGCGCGCGCACCAACAATGCACTCGGCATGGCCGGCGTGGGTTGGAGCGTGCGCGTGTTGCCGGTGCGTGCGCTGGGCAAATGCGGCGGCTACGACTCCGACATCCAGGATGCGATGCGCTGGTCGGCCGGCCTGACCGTGGTCGGTGTGCCGGCCAACCCCTATCCGGCCAAAGTCATCAACATGAGTCTGGGGTCGCAAAACAGCTGCACAGTGGGGTATCGGGAGGCTGTCAGTG
>JANMAS010000507.1:0-6043 GCA_031359975.1 Burkholderiales bacterium | reverse complement strand
CATCGGCATCAAGCTGCGCTTCGACGACTTTCGCACCGTCACGCGCGACCAGTCGCTGGACACACCCACCGACGACGCCGCAATCATCCGCCGTGTGGCCGGCCTCGCACTCAAGCGCGTCGATCTCAGCCAGCGCCTGCGTCTGCTGGGCGTGCGAATGGCCAATTTGTCCAAGCCGATGCGGGCAAAAGCCCATGCGTGAGGGGCTTGCTTACGTCTACGATGCCTGCTTGAAATCCCCCCATCCGCTGGTTCCAAGGAGTTTCGAGATGCACCGTTTTACCCCCGCGGCGAGCCGCCTGGCCCGTCATGCACCGTCGTGGATCATCGCGTGGCTGGCGCTGCTGGCCATCGCCATGGCCGGCCCGGCACGCGCCCAGGCTCCGATCGAAGCCGCGTATGCGGCGCCAGGCCCGCTGGCCGTGTCCCGCCAGACGGTGAACGACAGCGCCGGCCGCAAGCTGTACGAAATCTTCACGCCGGCTGATCTCACCGGCGGCCATGCGGTGATCACCTGGGGCAACGGCACCGGTGCGCAGCCTGTCGATTACGCGCCCTTGTTGTCGCACCTCGCCTCCTGGGGCTTTGTGGTGATCGACAACTACAAGCGCAACACCGGCACCGGCGAAACCATCCTCGGCTCGGCACTGTTCCTTGCGGCGCAAAACGCCACGCCAGGCAGCCCCCTGTTCCAGCAACTCGACCTGAGCCGTGTTGGCGCGGCCGGCCATTCGCAAGGCGCCACCGGCTCGATCAATGCCGCCACCAACTGGCCCGATAGCGCCCTGATCCGCACCGTGGTGCCGATCGCCTTGCCCGCGCAAACCTTCAGCGACCCGGAAGACCGCTACAACACCGGCGCCCTGCAGGTGCCGATGTTCATCATCGGCGGCACCGACGACGTGCTGATCTCGCCGCTCTCGGCCAACAACCAGGCCTTCAACCGCACCGATGATTCGCTGCCCGCGGCGATGGGCATGTCCAAGGGCTCCGGCCATTCGGAGATCACCCCCGATGGCGGTGCCGAGCGCGGCTACCTCACCGCGTGGATGATGTTCCAGTTGCAAGGCGATGCGCAGGCGGCCGCCGCGTTCAGCGGCCCCGGCGCCGAATTGCTCAACAACCCGCGCTGGAAAAACGCGCGCACGCAGAACCTGCCGTAGCTCGCGCGCGGCCACCGGGGCGGCTGGGTCAGAGCGCGCCGCCCTCGAAGGTATTGCAGGCGTCGAGCCGGCCGCTCTGCAGGCCGCGCTTGAACCATTGCACCCGCTGCGCGCTGCTGCCGTGGGTGAAGCTCTCGGGCACGATCGTGCCCTGCGAACGGCGCTGCAGGGTGTCGTCGCCGATCTTCGACGCGGCATTCATCGCTTCATCGATATCGCTCTGGTCGAGCCAGCCCTTGCTCTTTTGCGAGTGAAAGGCCCACAGGCCGGCCAGGCAGTCGGCCTGCAGTTCCACCCGCACCGACATCGCATTGGCCTGCGCCTCCGAGCCGCGGCGGCGCATCGCATCCACCTTGTCGCTGATGCCCAGCAGGTTCTGCACATGGTGGCCCACCTCGTGGGCGATCACATAAGCCTGCGCAAAATCGCCCGGCGCACCGAGCCGCTGGCTGAGCGTCTGGAAAAAATCGAGGTCGATATAGACCTTCTGGTCGCCGGGGCAGTAAAACGGGCCCATCGCCGATTGGCCGGTGCCGCAGGCGGTGGCTTCGCGGCCGCTGAACAGGCGCAGCTTGGGCACCACGTACGTCTTGCCCGACTGGCTGAACACCTGGCCCCACACCTTTTCGGTGTCGCGCAGCACCACCGATACAAACTCCGCTTCCTTGTCGCCCGCCGGCGGCTGGCCGGCCGGTGCACTCTGCGTGGTGGGTGCGGCGCCTTCCATCACGCCCAGGATGGTGAGCGGGTTGATGCCGAAGATCCAGCCGGCCACCACCGCGATGATCAGCCCGCCGATACCGACGCTGCCCCCACCCACGCGAAACCCGCCCCGCCCCCCGCCGCCCCGCGCATCCTCGACGTTGTCGCTTCGCTCCTGGCCTTCCCATTTCATGGCTGTCTCCCTGGTCGTGTTGTCGGCTTGTACGGTTCAGGTCTTGGGCAAGGTGACGCCGCGCTGCCCCTGGTACTTGCCGCCCCGATCCTTGTAGCTCATTTCGCAGGCTTCGTCGCTCTCGAAGAACACCACCTGCGCACAGCCCTCGCCGGCATAGATCTTGGCGGGCAGGGGCGTGGTGTTGCTGAATTCGAGGGTGACGTAGCCTTCCCATTCGGGCTCGAAGGGCGTCACGTTGACGATGATGCCGCAGCGGGCGTAGGTGCTCTTGCCCAGGCAGATGGTGAGCACGTTGCGCGGGATGCGGAAGTACTCCACCGTGCGTGCCAGCGCAAAGCTGTTGGGCGGGATGATGCACACATCCGCGTCCATGTCGACGAAGCTGCGTTCGTCGAAGGCCTTCGGATCCACCACCGTGCTGTAGATGTTGGTGAACACCTTGAACTCCGGCGCGCAGCGGATGTCGTATCCGTAGCTGCTGGTGCCGTAGCTCACGATGCGGTGGCCATCGGGCGCGGTGCGCACCTGCCCCGGCTCGAACGGCTCGATCATGCCGTGCTCCTGCGCCATGCGGCGGATCCATTTGTCACTCTTGATCGTCATGAGGCCTGTCCTGCGGTTCGCGCGGATTGTAGGCAAGCGCTACCATTGGTCACACGCCCTGAAAACACAGGAGGCATGCATGCAAACGCGCAATTCCACCGAGCTGATGGTTCAGTATGCGGCCTACCACCGCGATCGCCGCAACATCGCCACCCATCTGGTGGGCATTCCGTTGATCGTGTTTTCGGTGGGTGTGTTGCTTGCGCGGCCCGATCTGCCGGTGGCCGGCTACGTGCTTACACCGGCCTGGATCGTGTGGGGAATGGCCACGTTGTGGTATCTCTCGCGGGGCGGCAATCTGTTGCTGGCGCTGGCTGTGAGCGGGCTCAACGGCATGTTGATCGCGCTGGCGCAGCCGGTGGGCGATCTGGCCACCAGCACCTGGCTCACCTGGGGTATCGGGTGCTTTGTGGTGGGCTGGGTGATCCAGTTCATCGGCCACCACTACGAAGGCCGCAAGCCGGCGTTTGTCGACGATGCGATCGGCCTGTTGGTGGGCCCGCTGTTCGTCACCGCCGAAATGCTCTTTGCCATGGGTTGGGGCAAGCCGCTGTTGGCCGAGATCGAGCGCCGCACCGGGCCCACCGTGCTGCGCGATCTGCACCACCCGGCCGCACGCTGATCAACCGGGGTTGCCGCCCCAGTTTGAGATCAAGGCCTGCGCCGCGGGCTTGCGGGATTGGCTGGACGTGGGCCTCGACGGCGTGCCCAGCACGATCCAGCCCACCAGCGTCTCGCCAGCGCCGCAAAACGCCCGCACCACACCCGCATCGCGCACCTTGGCCCCGCTGAGCATCTTGCCGGCGTAGCCCATCGCATGCGCGGCGTTGAGAAAGTTGGCCAGCGCGCCGCCCACACACGCCCACTGCTCATGCGCCGGCACGATCGGATGGCCCAGATCGATGCGCGCGATCAGCGCCACCGTCACCGGCGCGGCAGCGGCTCGGTGTGCGTCCATCGCCGCGGCTTCGGCCTCCTTGCCGGCCGCCAGCGCCGCCTGCTCGAACAGCGCCGCCAAGGGCTGCCGCGCCGCATCCCGGATCACCTGAAACCGAAACGGCACCAGTTCGCCATGATCCGGCGCACGCAGCGCGATCTCCACCATGCGCAGCAGCTCGGCTGCGGTAGGCCCGGGCTCGTGCAGGTGCCGCGCGCCCAGCGAGTGGCGCGAACCGAGCACCGACAACACGGTATCGGCCATGCTGTGGGCAGGGTTGGGAACGCTGGGCGACATGCGGGCAGTTTAGGCCGGTGCGGTCTTGCCGCGGGGGCTGCGGCGGCTGGTATCCATGATGTCGCGGGTCTCTGCTAGATTCGGCCCATGACTCGCGCTCGTGCTCTGCCCACCCTGTTGCCCGGCCCCCTGGCCGGCGGCCGGCGGGGCGCGATCCTGGTCGCGCTGGCCTGGTTGCTGTTGCTCACGCAGACCCTCGGCGTGCTGCACCGCACCGTGCACAGCGGCATCCCCACGCAGCTCACTGCGTCGTCGTCCTCCCCGGCCTCCGATGCGCCGCGTTCGGTGCTCGGGCCCCTCTTCGGCCACACCGACAACGGCTCGTCCGCCTGCCAGCTGTACGACCAGCTCAGCCACGCCGATGCGCTCACCGCCACCGCCTGCGAGGCGGTGCATGCGGTGCCCACGTACGTCGCCGAAGAACCGATCCGGATCGTGCTGCTCGCCCGGGCAGCCACCGGGTTTCTCGCACGCGCGCCGCCGGCACAGGGCTGATCCTCTCCTGATGCCCTTCTGACGCCCGGCCTGCGCCCGGCGTTCAGCGCAATCCCGATCGCTGCGACTCGACGGCCCTGATGCGGCCGCGAGCCGCGCGTTCCCCATGGCCCCCGCGGCCCGAGGACCTTTCCCATGTCGTTGTCATTCACTTGCCTGGCCGGTGTGCCGGGCCGTTTTCGTCTCTCCCGCTCCATGCGGCTGGTAGCGCTCGCCGCCGCGTCGGCATCCACCGTCGGCGCCTGGGCGCAAAGTACCGCCGCCCCCCAACAGGTGGTGATCACCGGCAACCCGCTGCGTGACGGCGAAGTGGCCACGCCCACCTCCACCCTCAGCGGCGACGGCCTGGTGCTGCGCCGCGCCAGCACGCTGGGCGAAACGCTCGACGGCCTGCCCGGCGTCTCCTCAAGCTACTTCGGCCCCAATGCCAACCGGCCGGTGATCCGCGGCCAGGATGGCGACCGCATCCGCGTGCTCAGCAACGCCGGTGCGTCGCTCGATGCCTCTTCCCTGAGTTACGACCATGCGGTGCCCATCGATCCCCTGGTGGTCGAACGCATCGAGGTGCTGCGCGGCCCGGCCGCGCTGCTGTATGGCGGCAGCGCGGTGGGCGGCGTGGTGAACGCGCTCGACAACCGCATCCCGCGCAGCGCACTCGATGGCCCCACCGGCGCGGTTGAAACGCGCTTCGGCGGCCCGGCGTCCGAACGCGGCGCCAGCGCGCTGGTGGAAGCCGGCCTCGGCACCGGACTGAACCTGCACGCCGACGCGTTCTGGCGCCAGACCAGCGATCTGCGCGTACCGGATTTCGATCACCCGGGCACAGACGGCCCGCAGGTGCGCGACCGCGTCGTCAACTCCGCCAGCCGCGCCGATGGCGGCGCGATCGGCGCCTCGATGGCCTGGGACAAAGGCTACATCGGCGCCTCGATCGACACCTATCGCAACACCTACGGCACCGTGGCCGAAGAAGAGGTGACGATCCAGATGAAGCGCGACAAGTTCTCGCTGGCCGGCGAAGTGCGTGATCTCGATGGCCCGATCCGCACGATTCGCGGCCAGCTCGCCAGCAGCACCTACCAGCACATCGAGTTCGAAGGCGCTGAGGTGGGCACCACGTTCAAGAACCGCGGTGTGGACAGCCGCCTGGAGCTCGAACACCGGCCGCTCGACCTGGGCGGCCTGGCATTGCGCGGCGTGTGGGGCGTGCAAACCGAGCAGTCACGGTTCTCGGCGCTCGGCGCCGAGGCCTTCGTGCCCGGCACGCGCAGCACGCAGTTCGCGGGCTTCGCCTACGAAGAGCTGAAAGGCGCCGCCGGCAAGATCACGCTGGGCGCCCGGCTGGAGCGGGTGAAGGTGGAGTCAGCCGGCGACGCCGCCGATGCCGAGGCACCGCGTTTTGGCGATGCCGCATCGCGCAGCTTCAGCCCCAAGAGCCTGGCACTCGGCGGCTTGTGGCAGGTGGCGCCGCAGTGGCAACTCATGGGCAACTTCGCCTACACCGAACGTGCGCCCACCTTCTACGAGCTGTTTGCCGATGGGCTGCACATCGCCACCGCGTCCTACGAGCGCGGCGACCCCACGCTTGCGCCCGAAAAAGGTCGCAACCTCGACATCGCCGCGCAGTGGAAACCCACGCCCGACAGCCAC
>JANMAS010000494.1:0-8258 GCA_031359975.1 Burkholderiales bacterium | reverse complement strand
CGCCTGCGCCAGGCCAGCCGGCTGTTCGCTGATCGGGATCGCGAGCTCACCGAAGCCGATCTGACGACCATAGCCGAACCCGACATCCGTGCCAGCCGCGTGTTTGCCAACGGCCCGCCCGGCGATGAATCAAATCAAGACTGATGGAGACTCCCTCATGCATACCGGCCGCACCACGCTGTCCAAGTTTCTGATCCAGCAACTCAAGGGGATCGATGGTGCCAATGACCTGGCCGCGTTGCTCGTCGATGTGGCCGCGGCGATGAAAACCATCTCGTCGATGACGGCCAAGGGCGCGCTCGGCGGGCACCTCGGCGAGATCGACAACCGCAATGTCCAGGGCGAGGTGCAGAAAAAGCTCGACGTGCTCGCCAACGATGCCCTGCTGCGCAACTGCGAGTGGGGCGGTCTGGTGGCGGGCATGGCTTCGGAAGAGCTCGAAGAGCCCTACGCGATCCCGGCGGAGTTCGAGCGCGGCAACTTCCTGCTGGTGTTCGACCCGCTCGATGGCTCGTCGAACACCGATGTCAATGTGTCGGTGGGCACGATCTTTTCAGTGCTGCGCCACGATGCCAAGCATGCGCCGCTGACGGCCGACTATCTGCAGCCCGGGCGCGAGCAGGTGGCGGCTGGTTATGCGATCTACGGCCCGGCCACCATGCTGGTGATCACCGTGGGCAAGGGCACGCACGGCTTCACGCTCGATCGCGAAATCGGCAACTTCATCCTCACCCATCCGAATCTGCAGATCCCTGAGGAGACGAGCGAGTTTGCGATCAACACCAGCAACGCGCGTTTCTGGGAGCCGCCGATTCACCGCTACGTGACCGAATGCCAGGAAGGCGTGACGGGCCATCGCGGCCGCGACTTCAACATGCGCTGGATCGCCTCGATGGTGGCCGAAGTGCATCGCATCCTGATGCGTGGCGGTGTGTTCATGTATCCGCGCGATCTGAAGGACCCTAAAAAGCCGGGTCGTCTGCGCTTGATGTACGAAGCCAATCCGATCGGGTTTGTCGTCGAGCAGGCGGGAGGCATGGTGTCCAACGGGCGCGGCGCGATTCTCGATATGGCGCCCGATGCGCTGCATCAGCGTGTGCCGGTGATCCTGGGCTCGCGCGCCGAAGTCAAACGCATCGAGCGCTACCACGGCGAATTCGACAACGGCACCGACAAGCCGTATGTCTCGCCGCTGTTCAACGAGCGTTCGTTGTTCCGACTTCAAGAAATGTCCTAGCCCGGCACGGGCCAGGCCCGCGGCCGCCCATCGAGGCCGGCTGCGCGCCTGAGGCTATCCCTACGAGTTCACTTCCAAGGATCTGCGCATGTCCACACGCCATCCCATCATCGCCGTGACCGGCTCGTCCGGTGCCGGCACCACCACGGTGATGAAGAGCTTTGCCCACATCTTCCGCCGAGAAAAAATCAAGGCGCAGGTGCTCGAGGGCGATTCGTTCCATCGCTTCAATCGCCTCGAAATGCGCGAGCGCATGAAGGTGGCGCACGACGCCGGCAACGACCATCTCAGCCACTTCGGCCCCGAGGCGAATCTGCTGTCCGAACTGGAAGGCCTTTTCCAGAACTACAGCGAAACCGGCACCGGCCAGGTGCGCCGGTACATCCACGATGCCACCGAAGCGGCCCAGCATGGCGCCGACCCCGGCACCTTCACGCCGAGGCAAGACATGGAGCCCGGCAGCGACCTGCTGTTCTACGAAGGCCTGCACGGCGGCTGGAGCGGCCCCGAGGCCAACGTCGCGAAAAACGTCGATCTGCTCGTGGGCGTGGTGCCGATCATCAACCTGGAGTGGATCCAGAAGCTGCATCGCGACAAGAACCTGCGCGGCTACAGCCAGGAAGCGGTGGTCGACACCATCCTGCGCCGCATGCCGGATTACGTGAACCACATCTGCCCGCAGTTCAGCCGCACGCATGTGAACTTCCAGCGGGTGCCCACCGTGGACACCTCCAACCCCTTCATCGCCGCCGATATCCCGAGCGCCGATGAATCGATGGTGGTGATCCGCTTCGCCAATCCCAAGGGCATCGACTTCCCGTACCTGATGTCGATGCTGCAAAACGCGTGGATGAGCCGGCCCAACAACATCGTCGTGCCTGGCGGCAAGATGGGCCTGGCGATGCAGATCATCTTCACACCGATGATCCTGCGGCTGATGGATTTGAAGAGACGTGCCCTTTAGCCACCCCATTACCAGGACACCGCCATGAACTCCTCCAGCGCGCAGGCCCAACTCAGCGAACCTTCCGACTTCCAGTCTGCCGGCAAACCGATGCACCAGCGCATGGCCAATGCCTTGCGCATGCTGGCGGTGGATGCGGTGCAGGCCGCCAACAGCGGCCACCCCGGCGCGCCGATGGGCATGGCCGATATGGCGGTGGCGCTGTGGAGGCGTCATCTCAAGCACCATCCCGCCGATCCGCATTGGCCCGATCGCGATCGTTTTGTGCTGTCCAACGGCCACGCGTCGATGTTGCTCTACAGCCTGCTGCACCTCAGCGGCTACGACTTGCCGATCAGCGAACTGAAGAACTTTCGGCAACTGCACAGCAAGACGCCGGGCCTTCCCGAAGCGGGCCTGACGCCCGGCGTGGAAACCACCACCGGCCCGCTGGGCCAGGGCCTGAGCAATGCGGTGGGCATGGCGCTGGCGGAGAAGCTGCTGGCCGACGAATTCAACCGGCCCGGACATCAGATCGTCGATCACTACACCTACGTGTTTCTCGGCGACGGCTGCCTGATGGAGGGCATCAGCCACGAAGCCTGCTCGCTCGCCGGCGTGTGGAAGCTCGGCAAGCTGATCGCGCTATATGACGACAACGGCATCTCCATCGACGGCAAGGTGGAGCATTGGTTCGGCGACGACACCGCCGCGCGTTTTCGGGCCTATGGCTGGAACGTGATTGGCGCGGTTGACGGCCACGACGTGCGCAGCGTCGATACCGCGATCGACCAGGCCATGGCCAGCGATGACAAGCCGACGCTGATCATCTGCCGCACCGAGATCGGCCATGGCTCGCCCAATCGCGCCGGCACCGCCAAGGCGCACGGCGAGCCCCTGGGCGCCGATGAAATCCGCCGGGTGCGTGAGCGCCTCGATTGGCCGTATGCGCCCTTCGAGATCCCCGACGATGTGGTCAAGGCCTGGGATGCGCGCCCCGCCGGTGAGGCCGCGCGGGCGGCCTGGAGGCAACGCATGGCGGCCTACCGCGCCGAATTCCCGGCGCTGGCCGCTGAATTCGAGCGTCGCATCACGGGAGGCTTGCCCGAGGGTTTTGATCAACTGCGCCAATCGGTGTGCGAAGAATTTGCGGCTCGCACCGATGCGGTGGCCACCCGCAAGGCCTCCCAGCAAGTGCTCGCCCGTCTGGCATCGGCGGTGCCGGAACTGATTGGCGGCAGTGCCGATCTCACCGGCTCCAACCTCACCGATTTTCCCGGCTGCGGGGCGGTACGGGGCGGCCAGAAGGGCGGCCGTCACATCAACTACGGCGTGCGCGAATTCGGCATGGCGGCGATCATGAACGGCATGGCTCTGCACGGTGGCTTGGTGCCTTATGGCGGCACCTTCCTCACCTTCAGCGATTACAGCCGAAACGCCATCCGCATGGCGGCGCTGGTCAAGCAGCGGGTGATCCATGTCTTCACGCATGACAGCATCGGCCTGGGCGAAGACGGCCCCACGCACCAACCGGTGGAGCACGCCGCCAGCCTGCGTCTGATCCCGAATCTCGACGTTTGGCGCCCGTGTGATGCGGCCGAGACGGCCGTGGCCTGGACCCACGCGCTCGCCCAGACGACACGCCCGAGCGCGCTGCTGTTGTCGCGCCAGGCGCTGCCATCGCAGCCGCGCACGTCCACCCAGAACCGCGCCATCGAACGAGGCGGCTATGTGCTCGCCGATCGCCCGGGTGCGGTGGCGGTGCTGCTGGCCACCGGCTCCGAGGTGGCTACCGCGATCGAAGCCCAAAAGCTGCTCGACGACGCAGGCATCCCGGTACGCGTGGTGTCGATCCCCAGCACCACGGTGTTCGATCGCCAGGATGTTTCGTGGCGGCGCGATGTGTTGGGCACTCGGCTGCCGCGCATCGGCATCGAGGCGGGTGTGACACGCACCTGGGCCGCTTACGGCTGCGTCGCATCGCTGGGTATCGATACCTTTGGCGAATCAGCGCCCCTGGCCGATCTGCTCGAGCACTTCGGTTTGACCGCCCGCCACCTGGCCGACTGTGTGCGCGGTGCGCTCGCCGAAGCCGCGTCCGCGCACTGAGCCTCGACGATCATGCTCAAGGCTCTTATCTGGGATGTGGACGGCACACTCGCCGAAACCGAGCGCGATGGCCACCTCGTGGCCTTCAACCAGGCCTTTGCCGCACAAGGGCTGGCCTGGCGCTGGAGCGTGGAGCACTACGGCGTGTTGCTGCGGGTGACCGGCGGCTACGAGCGCCTGCTGCTCGACATGAGCAACCGCGCCGATGCGCCGCCTGAGGGCGCCGAGCGGGAGGCTTTGGCGCGGCAGCTGCACCAGGCCAAGAATCGCCTGTATGCCGAGATCGTGGAGGGCGGCGCCTTCCCGTTGCGCCCGGGCGTTGCGCGACTGATCGACGAAGCGCGGCACGCGGGCATCAAGCAGGCGATCGCCACCACCACCAGCCGCATGAACGTCGAAACGCTGCTGCGCGCCCGCCTGGGTCGTGGCTGGGCCGATGCCTTTCCGGTGGTGATCGCGGGCGAAGACGTGAGCCGCAAGAAACCCGATCCGCAGGCCTATCGCCTCGCGGTGCAGGCCTTGGGGGTGGCGCCCCACGAGGCTATCGCGATCGAGGATTCGGCGATGGGGTGCCGCTCGGCCTGCGATGCGGGTGTGCCAGTGGTGATCACCCGCAGTGTGTATTTCGCTGCCGACCACGTGGCCGGCGCGATCTGGATTGGCCGCGACCTGGACACCGATGACGACGGCGCACCGGTGACGCTGGCGACGCTGCAGGGGTGGCACGAACGCACCACCGCCGCGAGGGTGCCTATCAGCTGATTGGATCGCCCGGTGCGATATAGACCGGTGATGCCGGTTGTTTGGCCGGCGCTGGGGATGAAGGCGGCGCTGCGCGACTAGATGGCGCCGGCGCCGAGGTGGCGGATGCACGGGTGAGGCGCACCCGTCGGCCGTTGTCGATCAACAGCACCGCATCGCCTTCGCGCAGGGTGTCGCCGCCTCGCGCCTGCACGATCGAGCGGCGCTGGCCGTTGTTGAGCTGCACGATGATTTCGTCGGCGGCTTCGCTGGTGGCCGAGCGCTCGATGGCATTGCCCAGCACACCGCCCACCACCGCGCCGAGGATGCTGCCCACGAACCCGTCGCGATAGCCGCCGATGTTGGAGCCGGCCACCGCGCCCGCCACACTGCCGGTCATGGCACCCACGCCGCTCTGGCTGCCATCGACGGTGACGGGCCGCACATTGAGCACCACGCCATCGGATACCCGCGCCGAGCGATGGGCTTCGCGGTAACTGACGACATCGGGATTGGTGGTGGCGCATGCCGACAGCAAGACGGTGAGGGCGGCAACGATGGCAAGGCGCTTCATGGGGGCTTCTCCAGGGACTACCCCAGAAAACGATGGGGCGGCGGGGCGCGTTGACGCGCGCCACGTTAAGAAGTGTGTTGACAGGGGTGCGGCCTGCTGCTGAACGACGCGTGCAGCGGGCTGCCGAACTACGCGTGCAGCCTGCTGCTGCGGGGCACACTGGCCAGCAGGAATTCCATCTGGTCGACGAGGATGCGGCGGCCGCGCAGGATCATGTCTTCGTGCAGGCTGGGCACATAGGGCAGGTACATCAGGCTCATGTGGGCCTCTTCCGGCTTGCGATTGCCCTTGTGGCCGTTGCAGGCGCGGCAGGCGGTGATCACGTTCATCCAGGTGTCGGCGCCGCCGCGGGAGACCGGGATGATGTGTTCCCGCGTCAGCTCATCGAAGCGGAACTGGTGCCCGCAGTAGGCGCACAGATGCCGGTCTCGGGCGAACAGCTTGGTGTTGGTGATCGCCGGCGTGTGGCGCCAGGCCCGAGTGGGCACCGAGCCGCGCACGGCGATGATCGGATGCACATCGATGCGCGACTGCAGGCCGGTGGTGCGCTGGATGCCGCCCAGCAGTACGTGGAAAGGGTCGCCCAGCGTCCACGCGACGCCGTCGCTGGCATAGAGCACAGCCGCCTCGCGTGGCGAAATCCACGACTGCGGCCGACCCGACACATCCAGCTGCAACACGTCCACGTTGCGAAGTTCTCCTTGCAATAAGCATAACCCCGGATGATGACGATTCTCTATCGGTGCTGGTGCGGGGGGCTGATGCAGGCGCTGATGCGGGTACGGGTGCGGGTGCCGCGGCGTCTGCGCGCAGGGTCTCTGGTTCGACGCCTTCGCCGGCGCCGGCTGCCTCCTAGAATCGATCGATGAGCCGACACCCGCATCCTGTGTTTCTTCTTTTGTCGTCAGGTTGGCGTGGGGTCTGCCGCCCCCTGTCCGCTGGCGCGCTGATGGCGGTGATGGCTGGCACGGTGGGTCTGGCCGGCCTGCGAATCGGCCACGCGGCGCCGCTGCGGGCGAGGCCTGTGGCGGCTTCGGCGCCCGCCGTGCCCGCACCGCAGGAGCCGGCACCAGGCGCCAGCGCCGGATCGGCCGCATCCGCCGGCCCCGATACCGCGGCGCAGCCGAGCGACACGCCCGATCCTCCCGCCGCGCCCACGGGTGTGGCCCAACGGGTGTACGAAGCCTCACGGCCGCGGCTGTTGCAGGTGCGCACGCTGCTGGCCGGGCAAGACAGCCAATCGTCGGTGGGTTCGGGCTTTCTGGTGTCCGATGAAGGGCACCTGATCACCAATTACCACGTCATCAGCCAGTTTGCGCTGCAGCCCAGCCGGCATCGGCTGGTGTATGCCAGCACCGATGGCCAACACGGCGCGCTCGAAGTACTGGCCTTCGACGTGGTGCACGACCTGGCTTTGCTGAAGGTGGTGGATCCGGCGCCGCTGCAGGGGCGCGGCGTGATGAGTTTTCGTCCGACTTCCGATCCGGTGGCGCGCGGTTCACGCATTTTCGCGCTTGGCAATCCGCTGGATGTGGGCTTTGCCGTCACCGAAGGCGCCTACAACGGCCAGGTGGAACGCAGCTTTTTGCCCACCTTGTTTTTTGGCGGTTCGCTGAGCCCCGGCATGAGCGGCGGGCCGACGGTGGACGACCGCGGCCGCGTGATCGGCATCAACGTGGCCACCCGGCGTGATGGCGAACAGGTGAGCTTTCTCGTGCCGGCCGAATACGCCCAGGCGCTGCTCGAGCGCTCGCGCAAGGCCACGCCGATCACGCAGGCGGTGTATCCGCAGCTCACCGAGCAACTGATGGCGCACCAGGCCACCTTGACCGAGCGCTTCCTTGCGCAGCCGTGGCGCGGCGCCGGCCATGCGCACTACCTGATCCCGGTGCCGCAGGAAACCTTCATGCGCTGCTGGGGCCAGGGCTCGTCGAAGGATACGCGGGGCCTGCAGTTCGAGCGCTCCGAATGTGCGATGGACAGCCGCGTGTTTGTCAGCGGATCCCTCCTGCTGGGGCATCTGGGCGTGCGCCACGAGATCTACGACGGCCACAAGCTGGGTGCGCTGCGCTTTGCGGAGCGTTATTCGGCCAGTTTTCGCAACGAGTTCTTCGGTGCCGACAGTGCCGCCCTCACCGCGCCGCGATGCCATGAACGCAATGTCGATCGCAGCGGTTTGCCGCTGCGCTCGGTGATGTGCCTGCGGGCCTACAAGAAGCTGCCGGGCCTGTACACGCTCAGCCTGCTGGTGGCCTCGCTCGATCAGTCCGAGGCGGGTGCCCAAGGCCGGTTCGATGCCTGGGGCGTGAGTTTCGACAACGCATCCCGGCTGGCGGCGCACTACATCGACGGTTTTGCCGCCAACACACCGAACACCGCACCGCCGAAGGCCGCACCCAAGAGCCAGCCTGCCGCGCCGGCCACGGAGAAAAAGGCATGAGCGCGCCGGGCCGCCCCAAGGGCGAATACCGTAGTGCGAAGCACGAAGGTACTCCAGTGAGCGCGCCGGGCCGTTCCCAAGCGCTCATCCCGGAGCGCGCAGCGCGGAGGGCGATCCGGTGAGCGAGATCCAGCACGTCATCGGCGAGGTGGCGCTGCATGGCGACGATCAGGAGCCGCCGCCGCGGCCGCGCCGCAAGGGAATCTACGTCCTG
>JANMAS010000491.1:0-1715 GCA_031359975.1 Burkholderiales bacterium | reverse complement strand
AAAATATTATCGCGTGCCACCGCGCAGGTAAAGCGTTCGCCGTAATCCGTTTCGGCGGCGCCGTGCCCCTCGTCGGAGGGGCAGGCGTAGTAGCTGTGCACAAAATAGAAGCGTGTTGCGGGGGGCACCCCCGCCCAGATCGTGTGCATGCGACCGCTTTGCGTGCGCGGCAACACCTCGTTCCAGCCCATCTGGGGCACCTTGAAGCGGCTGCCGTCGGGCTGAAGGCGCCCATCCAGCTCGAAGCGGCGCACACGGCCACCGATCAGGCCAAGGCCCGGCGTATCTTGCTCGTCACTGTGGTCGAGCAGCATCTGCATGCCCACGCATACGCCCATCAGCGGCTTGCGCGCCGCGGCGTCGAGCACCGCCTCCTTGAGGCCGGAATCATGCAGTTCGCGCATGCAATCGCGCATCGCGCCCTGGCCGGGCAGCACCACCCGCTCGGCGGCGAAGACCTCTTCCGGCCGCGAGGTGACGATCACTTGCACCCCCGAGCCTTCGGCCACATGCCGCACCGCCTGCGACACCGAGCGCAGATTGCCCATGCCGTAATCGACAACAGCCACGGTGCGAGGCACGGCTACAGGCTCCCCTTGGTGGACGGGATCACACCCGCCGAGCGCGGATCCGGCGCGAGGGCCATGCGCAGCGCGCGGGCAAAGGCCTTGAACACGGTTTCGCACTGATGGTGAGCGTTGTCGCCGTGCAGGTTGTCGATGTGCAGCGTGACGAGGGCATGGTTCGAAAATCCCTGGAAAAACTCGTAAGTGAGCTGGGTATCGAACGCACCGATCATGCCGGCCTTGAACGGCACGCGCATGTGCAGGCCCGGCCGGCCGGAAAAGTCGATCACCACGCGCGACAGCGCTTCATCCAGCGGCACATAGGCGTGGCCGTAGCGGGTGATGCCTTTTTTGTCGCCCACCGCTTCGGCCACCGCCTGGCCGAGCGTGATGCCCACGTCTTCCACCGTGTGGTGGCCATCGATGTGCAGATCGCCCACCGCCTCGATTTCCAGATCGATCAGGCCGTGGCGTGCAAGCTGGTCGAGCATGTGATCGAAAAAGCCGATGCCGGTGGCCAATTTTGACTGGCCGCTGCCGTCGAGATCGACGCGCACGCGGATCTGCGTTTCCTTGGTGTGGCGGGTGACTTCGGCCACGCGTGCAGGAGACAAGGCGTTCATCACAAGCTCGCTTTCAGGGCGGAGATCATCAGGGAATTTTCCTCGGGCGTGCCCACCGTGATGCGCAGGCAGTTGGCCAGCAAGGGGTGCAAGGCGGCCACATGCTTGACCAGCACACCGCGCTGCTTCATGCCGTCGAAGGCGCGCTTGGAATCGGGCACGCGCACCAGGATCATGTTGGCTTCGCTGGGGAACGGGCGCGCGCCCGGCATCGCGGCCAACTCAGCTTGCAGCCGCTCGCGCTCGGTGCGGATCACGCCGGCCTGGCGGCGGTATTCGTCTTCGTGCGCCAGCGCAAACAAGGCCGCTTCGCAGTTCAGCACGCTGATGTTGAACGGTGGGCGCAGCTTGTCGATCTCGGCCACCAGTTCGCTGCGGCCGATCAGGTAGCCGATGCGCACACCGGCAAGGCCGAACTTGCTCATCGTGCGCATCAGCAGCACATGCGGATGGCGCGCCAGCCTGGCCATCGAATCGCGCGCGGCGAAGGGCTGGTAGGCCTCATCCATCACCACCAGGCCGGGCG
>JANMAS010000457.1:0-5282 GCA_031359975.1 Burkholderiales bacterium | reverse complement strand
GGCTCGAGCAGCGCCTGAAGGTGCTGTTTCCGGATGAGGCGGTGCGCGCGCAGCGGCGGGCGGAGTATGTGGAGCGGCTCGAATTCGAGATCGCGGTGATCCTGAAGATGGATTTCCCCGGCTACTTCCTGATCGTGGCCGATTTCATCCACTGGGCGCGCACCAACGGCTGCCCGGTAGGGCCCGGCCGCGGGTCCGGCGCCGGCTCGCTGGTGGCCTATTCGCTGCAGATCACCGATCTCGACCCGCTCACCTACAAGCTGCTGTTCGAGCGCTTTCTCAATCCGGAGCGGGTGTCGATGCCCGACTTCGACATCGATTTCTGCCAGGCCAATCGCGATCGGGTGATCGACTACGTGAAGCAGAAATACGGCCGCGACGCAGTGAGCCAGATCGCCACCTTCGGCACCATGGCCGCCAAGGCCGCGCTGCGCGATGTGGGCCGTGTGCTCGGCATGGGCTACGGCCATGTCGATTCGATCGCCAAGCTGATCCCGGCGCCACCGGGCAAGACGGTCACGCTGGCCCGGGTGCCCGCGAATCCGGATCCCGGTGTGATCTACGCGCGCAAGGAAGCCCCCGAGCTCAACCAGCGCGAAGCCGCCGAAGAAGAAGTGGCCGAACTGCTGGCGCTGGCCACGCGGGTGGAAGGCATCGTGCGCAACATCGGCATGCATGCCGGCGGGGTGCTCATCGCGCCCGGCCGCATCACCGATTTTTGCCCGCTGTACCAGCAGCCGGGCAGCGACAGCGCGGTGAGCCAGTTCGACAAGGACGACGTGGAAGCGATCGGGCTGGTGAAGTTCGACTTTCTGGGCCTGGCCACGCTCACCATCCTGGAGCTCGCGAAAGACTTCATCATCGCGCGCCATCCGCACCGCAAGGATTTTTCGTACGAGGCCTTGCCGCTCGACGACGCGCAGGTCTATCGCCTTTTCTCCGAAGGCAAGACCGAGGCGATCTTCCAGTTTGAATCCGGCGGCATGCAGCGCATGCTGCGCGACGCGCGGCCCAGTCGCATCGAGGATCTGTTTGCGCTGAACGCGATGTTCCGGCCCGGGCCGATGGAAAACATCCCCAGCTTCTGCGCCCGTAAACATGGCCGCGAGGAGGTGACGTACCCGCACCCGCTGCTGGAGACGGTGCTCGGCGAAACCTACGGCGTGATGGTGTATCAGGAGCAGGTGATGCAGGCCGCCCAGGTGCTGGGCGGCTACTCGCTCGGCGGCGCGGATCTGCTGCGCCGGGCGATGGGCAAGAAGAAGGCCGAAGAGATGGCCACCCACCGCGCGATCTTCCGCGAAGGTGCGGCCAAGAAGGACATCAGCGCGGCCACGGCCGATGAAGTGTTCGATCTGATGGAGAAGTTTGCTGGCTATGGCTTCAACAAGAGCCATGCCGCCGCTTACTCCTTGCTGGCCTATCACACCGCCTGGATCAAGGTGCATCACACGGCGGAGTTCTATGCCGCCAACATGACGATCGAGCAGGACGACACCGACAAGCTGAAGGTGTTGCTCAACGATGCCAAGCTGTTCAACGTCAGCTTCGAGCCACCGAATGTGAATGCCGGTGTGTATCGCTTCGAGCCGGTGAGCGACCGCCTCGTGCGTTACGGGCTTGGCGCGATCAAGGGGACCGGGCAAGGGGCGATCGAAGCGATCGTCGCGGCGCGCCAGGAAGGCGGCGCGTTTCGCAGCATCTTCGATTTTTGCGCGCGTGTGGATCGCCAGCGCATCAACAAGCGGGTGGTCGATGCGCTGATCAAGGCCGGTGCTTTCGATGCGCTGCACGAAGATCGCGCCACCGTGTTGGCAAGTGTGTCGCTGGCCTTCGACTGGGCCGATTCACAAGCCGCGCATGTCAACCAGGCGGGCCTGTTCGACTTTGATGATTCACACGCCGCCTCCACCCAGGAGCCGGCGCTGGTGGCGGCCGAGCCGTGGAGCATCGCCGAGCGCCTGACGCTGGAGAAAACCGCGCTGGGCTTTTATCTCTCCGGCCACATGTTCGATCAATGCGAGGCCGAGGTGCGCCGCTTCGTGCGCCGTGCCATCGGCGACATTGTGGATTCACGCGAGCCGCAGTTGCTGGCCGGCATCGTGAGCGATCTGCGCATCGTCAATGGCCAACGCGGACGAGTAGCGATCTTCAAGCTCGACGACAAGACCGAAGCAATCGAGGCGGTGGCCAACGACGAGCTGATCGATGCGAGCAAGGATCTGCTGCGCGAAGATCAGTTGCTGATCGTGCAAGGCAAGGTGCAACCCGACCGCTTCTCCGGCGGCATGCGCCTGAACGTGAGCGCGGTGTGGGATCTGAGCGGCGCGCGCGCCCGCTTCGGGCGCCATCTCTCGGTGGCCGTGAATGGCGGGTTGCCGCCGGTGGGCGAGGTGGTGAGAGCCTGGCCCGCGCGCAAGCAGACCACCGAAGAAGGCGTCACCCGCCAAGGCCTGCCGGTGCGCTTGCGCGTGCAGCGCGAGGGCGCCTGCGGCGAGATCGACCTGGGCGACCTGGGCCGCTTCTGGCCCAGTGACGAGGCCTTGGCGCGCTGGAAATCGATTGCGCACAACGGCCAGGCCGAGATCGTCTACGAATAGCGGCCGGCATCGCCGAAAGAGCTGCCCCCATGCAAAAGGCCGCGCTCGGTGGCGCGGCCTTCGGCATGGAACGGGCGATGGGCTGAGGATCAGCGCATCGCCCGGTTGGCCACAGCGGTGTCAGGGCTTGGCGGCTGGTTTGGCCTCGGCCTTCGGGGCGGCCTTCATCGCGGGCTTGGCGGCCGCGGCTGCCTTCATCGGATCGAGCTTGTAGGTCTGGCCCGCCACGGTGAGCCCGGCCACCGAGAAGCGGGCGGCGTTGCCGGTGCCCAGGCCCTTGACCCGGTCGCTCAGGTCGGTCCAATCCTTGAAGGTGCCTTTCTTGCGCTCGTCCATGATGCGGGTGGACAGGGCCGTGCCCACACCCTTGACCGACTCCAGCTCGGCCTGGTTGGCCTGGTTGACATCGGCGGCGTTGGCGGCGCCGGCACACAAAGCGGCCGCGATCGCGACGAGGGTGATGATTGACTTGAACATGAAAAACTCCCTTTTGGTTTCTTGATGCCGGCGGCGTGATGCCGGTTTGACGTCTGCGATCGTCTGCGTGCGATCGGCAGGGGAGCGAGGGTATCGCGGCCGATCACCTCTTCGCTTCCCCCGCTTGGGGGGCTTTCAGGCGCTCACGGGCGATGCGCGTGCGATCGTTCACGGCCCCGATCGGAGCATCGATTCGGCGGCCCCGGCCACGGCCTCGGGCCGTGCCCACAACGGCTCACCACGCAGGATCCGCACGTTGCGCCCCCAGGCCCGCCACTGCGCCGGATCGGTGGGGCCCAGCACCGACAAGGTGGGCGTGCCCACGGCCGCCGCAATGTGGCCCGGGCCGGTGTCGTTGGAGATCATCAGCGCGGCATCCTTGAGCAAGGCGGCATAGGTGCCCAAGCCGACATCCGGCAGGCAGATCACCGTGGGGAAATGCTGTGCGGCGACCGTTTCCTCGCCCGGCCCCGGCACGATCACCACCGGGCGCTTCAGATCACGCAAGGGCCCGGCGGCAAACGCGGCGAAATCGGGCCAGCGTTTGTCGAGCTTCTCGAAGGTGCCGCCGGCAAACGGGCAGATCACCAGGTAGCCGGCTTCGATGCCGTGCGCGGCACGCAGCGCGCGGGCGCGGGTGATCTCGGCGGCAGCCACTTTCAGGCCGATCTCGGCGGGCGGAGCGGCGGTATGGCCCAGCAAGACGTCGCCGAGGCGCCAATACAGCGCCAGCTCGTGCCCGCTCATGTCGCGTGGCACCGCCTTGCCCAGCAGCAGGCCGCGGCCTTCGTAGGCGTAGCCGAGCGCCCGCAGCCCGGCCAGGCGCATGTCGAGCGCACTCGACATCGAGAACGGCAAGGCCAGCGCATTGAGGCGTCGATCGAAGGTGTTGTCGTGGCGGCGCGCCTCGGCGGCCAGTGCGCGCAGTTGCGCCACACGGGCGCGCAGGCCGGAGGCGACCGGTGTGACCGACCAGCCCTGGCCGCCCAGCAGGTCAATCGCCCAGCGTTTGCCGACGAGGCGCAGCTCATGGCCTTCGGCAGCCAGGCGATCGAGCAGCGGCACCGACAGCACCACGTCGCCGACCCAGTTGCGCAGGCGGATGATCAGGGGTCGCGTCATGCTGGCGTGTTGTGGGTGGAGGGCGGGCGGCGATGTCGGCCCGCCCGATAATGCAGGGCGCGGCGATTGTGCCAGCGCTACCCCCGCGAGAACCGATGTCTTCCACGCTGCCCACCGCCGAGCGCATCACCGCACTGCACGATGACCTGCTGGCGTCACCCGGCTGGCCCCTGCAGGTGCCCGACGCTTCTCATGAGCGCCCCCAGGCCGACGACATTCGTCGTCCGCCCCCAGGGGCCACTCGGGGCCCCTTCGTGGCCCTCGGGGATGAGAAACCTTCGGGCGGCCGGGCGTTTTCTCATGATGCGCTGCTGCACTGGATGCAAATCAACCATCGCAACAACTGCCTGCTGTGGGCCGAAGAAGATCTGGCTCGCCGCACGCGGGTGAGCGATGCCGAGATCGCCGCCAACAAGCGCGCCATCGACGGCTACAACCAGGCCCGCAACGATGCCACCGAGCGGGTGGACGAGCTGCTGCTGATCGCCCTGGGCCTGGTGGACGCCGAATCGGCGCGCACCGATTCGCCCGTGTCGCGCGCGCCCGCCGGCGCACGGCTGAACAGCGAGACGGCCGGCAGCATCGTCGATCGCCTGTCGATCCTGTCGTTGAAGATCCGCGCCATGCGCGCCCAGACCGAGCGCACCGATGTCGATGCGGCGCATCGTGATGCCAGCCGCGCCAAGCTCGATCGCCTGCTCGAGCAGCGCCGTGATCTCAGCGCCTGTTTCGACGACTTGCTGGCCGACACCCAGGCCGGGCGTGCCGTGTTCAAGGTGTATCGCCAGTTCAAGATGTACAACGATCCGCGGCTGAACCCGGCGCTGGTGGCCGAGCAACGTGGCTGACCACCCGTCGCGCGGCGAGCGGCGATGAGGGTGCTGGTGGTCAAGACCACGTCGATGGGCGACGTGGTGCATGCGCTACCGGCGATCAGCGATATGGCCCGGCATGTGCCCGGCGTGGTGATCGACTGGATGGTGGAAGCGCCTTTCGCCGCGATCCCGGCGCTGCACCCCGCCGTGCACACGGTGTGGCCGATCGCCTGGCGCAAGTGGCGCAAGCGGCTGTGGGATCCGGCGG
>JANMAS010000446.1:0-6854 GCA_031359975.1 Burkholderiales bacterium | reverse complement strand
GCTGTCCGCCATCGGCGTGGTGGTGGTGGCAGCAGCCGGCAACGAAGGCGAGGCGGTCAACGTGCCTGGCAATTGCCCGGGTGCCATCGCCGTGGCCGGCCTGCGCCACACCGGCACCAAGGTGGGCTATTCCAGCCTCGGAGCCCAGGTGGCCATCAGCGCCCCGGCAGGCAACTGCGTCAACGAATCCGGCACCTGCCTGTATCCGCTGCTCACCACCAGCAATACCGGTGCAACCGCGCCGCTCGCCTCCGCCTACACGGACGGTGGCGGCAGTGCCAGCCTGGGCACCAGCTTTTCTGCCCCGCTGGTCAGCGGCACCGTGGCCTTGATGTTGTCGGTCAACGCGCAAACCACGCCGGCGCAGATATTGAGCAAGCTGCAAAGCAGCGCACGGGCCTTTCCCACCTCGGGCGCCGATCCCGATGTGGTGGCCTGCCGGGCGCCCAGCGCCGTCGCGCAGCTGGAGTGTTATTGCACCCGCAGCACCTGCGGCGCCGGCATGCTCGACGCCGCGGCCGCGGTGGCGGCCATCTCCGCCGCGCCGGCCGTCACCGCCACCATCGGTACGCCGTCGCCCACGCCGGTGGTGGGCACCCCGTTCACCGTGGACGGTTCAGGTTCCAGCGCCGGCACCGGGCGCACGATCGCCGCCTATGCCTGGGCGATCACCAGTGGCGCGTCGGTGGCGCGCATCAGTGGCGCGTCGAACGCAGCCACTGTCACCATCCAGCCGAGCACCAGCGGCAGCTTCACGCTGCAACTCACGGTGACCGACGATCTGGGTAACCGTGCCAGCAGCACACGCGTGATCGCGGTCAAGGCCGCGCCTGCCGCATCCACCGGCGGTTCCGGTGGCGGTGCGATGGAGCCGGCGTGGGCGCTCGGCCTGCTGGCGGCCATCGCGGTATTGCGCCGGCGTCGGCGCTGATGAGTCGGCGGGCACGGGGCGCAGGCACGCAGGGATGCCGAGTCAGCGCTTGGCCGGCTCCGATGCTGCCGTGCCGACAGCGGTAGCGCACACGCCGAGCGGCTGACCGCCCAGCGCTGCGCTGCGCCAGGTGCGCAGGCGGGTCAGCAGCGCGGCGTCGTTGGTCGTCAGCTTCACGGTCTGCAAGGCGGGAGCCGCCGGCACCTCGATGACACGGGCGGTGCGGATGCCGCGGCCACCCAGCCGAGCCAGATCGGCTTCGGCGGATTCACGGGTGGCATATTGCCCGAGCACGAGGCCGGGCACCAGATCGGCCGGCGCGCGCGCACGTTCGTGGCGGACGTTGATGCGGCGCAGCTCTTCGCTCTTGCGGCTGGTCAGCGCGTCGTCGGCGTAGCGGCCCATGTAGACCCACCAGCCGAGCCGGGCCGCGGCGGAGGCCGACCAACCGCCGGCCGGCACGCCCATGCCGGTGAGCTCGCGACCCAGGGCGGCAACGGTGGCTTCGTTGACCGGGCCGGTTTCCAGGCAGGCGATCGGCGGTTTGTCGGCCATGGCGGCGGCCGAAGCGGCTGCCATGGCCACGGCCGAGGCTGCGGCTGCGGCGGATGCCGCCTCGGAGGCCGCCGCCTCGCTCGCCACCAGATCGGGTGCGGTTTTCACCGCACCCGAGCCGGATCGCGCGGTGGCTGTAGCGGTGGCTGTGGCGGTGGCCGACGACGGCGCTCGCGCCGCACCGGAAGCCGGCACCGCGGCCGATCGCAGCTCGACGGCGTCGGGCTGGATCTGTCGCTGCAGGCGCTGCGGCTCGCGTTCGTCGAAGGGCTTGGTGCCCAGCGAGCTGTGGAGCCATCCCCGTGTCCAGGCGAAAAAGGCGATGTTGGCGAGCACCAGCAGCACCACCAGCGCACGCCACAGCGCAAAAGTGACCGGGCCCCTCACGTCGCCGAGGCGCCGTGGTCGGCCACCGTGGTGGCCGGGCTCGACGGCCTCACGCTGACGCTGCCGCCCACGATGCGATGGCGCGAGCCGTCGTCGCCCTCGACGAGCAAGGCGCCGTCGGCGGCCACGCCCCGCCCCAGGCCGTTGGGGCAGGCTTCATCGGTGGTGGTGAGGGCGCAGCCGCGCAGCAGGTCGCGGCGGGCGTAGCGCTCCTCGAAGGCCGTGAAGCCGGCACGATCGAACTCGCGCAAGGCGTGGACCAGCGGCAAGGCGATCTGCGTGAGGGTGTTGGGCGGCGTGGCGCCGCGATCGATCTCGCTCAGGCTGGCCGATTCAGGCACCCCGTCGGCCAGGCGCTGCGGCAACACGTTCAGGCCAATGCCGATGACGGCCATGCGGCGCTGGCCGATCTGCATCGTCTCGATCAGGATGCCGCCGAGCTTGCGGGGTGGCCGCACGGGCAGCGCGGCGCCGCTGGCATCGATGGCGCCGGGCTCGGTGCTCAGCCAGAGATCGTTGGGCCACTTGAGCTTCAGCCACCCACCCTGCGGATCGAGGGCCTCGGCCAAGGCCACGCCTACCGCCAAGGACAAGCCCGACCAATCCGGGCGGTGCAGCGCCAGGGCGAGAGAAAAGGTGAGCGACAAGCCGCGTTCGGATTGCCAGGTGTGGCCCTGGCGGCCGCGGCCGCGGGTTTGGTGAGCGGCCACCAGCATCGAGGGCTGCAGATCGGCGGCGCGCCGGCCGGGCCCGCCATTGGAGGCCACCATGCCCATGCCGCGCAGCCGCGCCAGCAGTTCGGTGTTGGTGGATTCGATCTGCTCGACCACCTCGATCGAAAGCCCCGGTAAGACCGGTGACAACGTATCCCAGAGCGTTTCCGCGTCCCAGCGCAGATTCGCGCCTCCCTCATGCATCGCCATATTGAGCCTTAGCGTTTCGGCGCCAGCAGTGTGCCCCGGCATCCCGTGGTACCGCATCGGCAGGCATATTGCTCCCTGAGTTTCTTGGTGTGCCGCTGATCGATGATAAGGCGGTAGTCGTAGAAAAGCTCCTCGCCGGCGCGCAGCGCCCGCAGCGATTTGATGAACACGCGGCCCGCGGTTTCATCGGCTTCGCAATTGGGTTGGCAGGCATGATTGATCCAGCGCGACGAGTTGCCGCCCACCTTGGCATCGATGACGCGGCCGTCGTCGATGTGGAAGTAGAAGGTGTGGTTCGGATCCGACGGATCATGCGGGTGGCGTCGCAGCGCTTCGGCCCAGTCGATGCGCTCACCGATGTACTCGATGATCGATTCGCCTCGGGGGATGGGCTGCTGCGCGAAGACGCCGCGACCATGCACGCCGCTGCGACGAACCTGGATGCGGCGCGTGGTCGATTTCATGGGCTGGGGTTTTAGGCGGGGTGCCGCTTGCTTGGCCATCGTCATTCGGTACATTGAAAACATGGGCGCGCGCGTGTGTACATGCGTGCATGTGCGCGCGAGAGACCGGATTGTATGTAGGCCCCCGGGCACTCGGGCCGGCCTTCGTTTCATGGAGAGATCAGCACAATATGGGCAAGTCACTCGTCATCGCCGAAAAACCAAGCGTCGCGCAAGACATCGTGCGCGCGCTCACGCCCACCAGCGGCAAATTCGAGAAGAGCGCGGATCACTTCGAGAACGAGCACTACGTCGTCACCTCCGCCGTGGGCCACCTGGTGGAGATCAAGGCGCCGGAGGCCTACGACGTGAAGCGCGGCAAATGGAGCTTCGCGCACCTGCCGGTGATCCCGCCGGAATTCGATCTGGCGCCGATCGACAAGGGCAAGGCGCGCCTGGGCGCGGTGGTC
Source organism: Burkholderiales bacterium (assembly GCA_031359975.1). Taxonomy (GTDB): domain Bacteria; phylum Pseudomonadota; class Gammaproteobacteria; order Burkholderiales; family Burkholderiaceae_C; genus JANMAS01. Next base: position 3,145 of record JANMAS010000446.1, on the reverse strand, counting down.
AAGCTCGTCAAGCGCAAGGATGTGACCGACCTGATCAACGCCTGCGACGCCGGCCGCGAGGGTGAGCTGATCTTCCGCCTCATCGTGCAGTACGCCGATACCGGCAAGGCCAAACTCGACAAACCGGTGCGCCGCCTGTGGCTGCAGAGCATGACGCCGCAGGCCATCCGCGACGGCTTCGCGGCGCTGCGCACCGATGCGCAGATGCACGGCCTGGCCGACGCCGCGCGCAGCCGCTCCGAAGCTGATTGGCTGGTGGGCATCAACGGCACGCGGGCCATGACGGCCTTCAACTCGCGCGACGGCGGTTTTTTCCTCACCACCGTGGGGCGGGTGCAAACACCCACGCTGTCGATCGTGGTGGAGCGCGAGGAGAAGATTCGCAAGCATGTGTCGCGTGACTATTGGGAGGTGAAGGCCACCTTCGCGGCCCAGGCCGGCCCGTACGAAGGCAAGTGGATCGATCCCGCATTCAAGAAAGGTGCCGAGGGCGATGGCTCGCCGGCCAGCGAGGTGCCGGTGGCCGATCGGCGCGCCGATCGGCTGTGGCACGAGGCCACCGCCCGCGCCATCGCGGCGGCGGTGCGGGGCGAGCCCGCCAGCGTCACCGAAGAAGCCAAGCCCACCACGCAGAGCAGCCCCACGCTGTACGACCTCACCACCTTGCAGCGCGAGGCCAACTCGCGCCTTGGCTTTTCGGCCAAGACCACGCTGTCGATCGCACAGGCGCTGTATGAGAAGCACAAGGTGCTCACCTACCCGCGCACCGATTCGCGCGCACTGCCCGAAGACTATGTGCCGGTGGTGAAAGACACCTTCGCGATGATCGCCGGCGAAGACCTGCCGGGCCCCTTGCGCGCGCTCGCCGCGCATGCCCGCAAGGCCTTGAACGAAGGCTATGTGAAGCCCACCAAGCGGGTGTTCGACAACACCAAGGTGTCGGATCACTTTGCCATCATTCCCACGTTGCAGGCGCCCAAGAGCCTGAGCGAGATCGAAGCCAAGCTGTACGACATGGTGGTCAAGCGCTTCCTCGCGGTGTTTTATCCGTCGGCGGAGTTCATGGTCACCACGCGTTTTTCCACGGTCACGGTGGGCGGCGAGTCGTACAAATTCCAGACCAACGGCAAGGTGCTCGTCAAACCCGGCTGGCTGGCCGTCTACGGCAAGGAAGCGCAGGAAGACGATGCCAACCTGGTGGCCGTGGCGCCGGGCGAGATGGTGCGCACCGAAAGCGTGGACGTGCTGGCGCAGAAAACTCGGCCACCGGCGCGTTACAACGAAGGCACGCTGTTGAGCGCGATGGAAGGTGCCGGCAAGCTGATCGACGACGACGAATTCCGCGAGGCGATGGCCGAAAAGGGCCTGGGCACACCCGCCACCCGTGCGGCCATCATCGAAGGCCTGCTGCTCGAAAAATACATGCACCGCGATGGCCGCGATCTGATCCCCACCGCCAAGGCTTTCCAGCTGATGACGCTGCTGCGCGGCCTCGATGTGGAGGATCTCACCAAGCCCGAACTTACCGGCCAATGGGAGTATCAGCTCGCCGAGATGGAGCACGGCCGCCTCAAGCGCGACGTCTTCATGGCCGAGATCGCCAAGATGGCCGAGCGCATCGTGCGCAAGGCCAAGGAATACGACCGCGACACCATCCCCGGCGACTACGCCACCCTGCGCACGCCGTGCCCCAAGTGCGGCGGTGTGGTGAAGGAAAACTACCGCCGCTTCGCCTGCGCCGGCCAGGCCGGCAAGGATGACGCCGGCTGCGGCTTCTCGATCAGCAAGATCCCCGGCGCGCGGGCCTTCGAAACCGCCGAGGCCGATGCCTTTCTGGCCGACAAGCGCATCGGCCCGCTCGAAGGCTTTCGCTCCAAGGCCGGTTGGCCGTTCACCGCCGAGCTCAAGCTGGTCTACGACGAGGAGATCGGCAACTGGAAGCTGGAGTTCGATTTCGGCGAAGACGCCAAGGCCCTCGAAGACGGCGCGCCCATCGATTTTTCCGAGCAGGAGAGCCTCGGCCCGTGCCCGAAGGACAAAGGCCACGTCTACGAACACGGCACCAGCTATGTGTGCGAACACGCGGTGGGTGCCCACATCACCTGCGATTTCAAGAGCGGCAAGATCATCCTGCAGCAGCCGGTGGCGCGTGAGCAGATGAGCCAGCTGCTGGCCACCGGCAAGACCGACCTCCTGGAAAACTTCGTCTCCAACAAGACGCGGCGCAAGTTCAAGGCGCGCCTGGCCTACGACACCAAAGAGGGCAAGGTGAGCTTCGAGTTCGAGCCGCGGCCGGCACGGCCCACGGCCAAGTCGGCGCCCAAGAAGGCGGCAGCCGCCAAGGCCTGAACCACACACGCCTGAAGCATGACGCTGGCCGTTTTCTACAAACTGCTGGCGATCATGCTCACCGTGGCGCTGGGCTGGCTCGCCGGCCGCATGCGCTGGCTCGGCGACGCCGCCGCCGATCCGGCGCGTGTGCTGGGCAATTCGGCGTTCTACATCTTTGTGCCGGCGCTGCTGTTTCGCACCACGGCGCGGCTGGATCTATCCACCTTGCCCTGGGCGCTGCTGGCGGCGTTTTTCGTGCCGCTGCTGGCGCTCATGCTGACGATCTACGCGGTGGCGCGGCGTCGCACCCGCCACGATCCGATGGCGGCCTCGGTACCGGCGGTGAGCGCGATCATGTGCAGCTTCGGCAACACGGTGCAGGTGGGCATCCCGATGGCGGCGGCGCTGTTCGGCGAAGCCGGGCTGGGCATCCACATCACCGTGATCAGCCTGCATGCGCTGGTGCTGCTGACGATGTTCACCACGCTTGTCGAGCTCGATCGGGCACGTGCTCACGCCCGTAGCCGCGCCCAGGCGGGCCTGCCGAGTTCGCTGGCCTCGACGCTGAAGACAACGGTGCGCAACACGCTGATCCATCCGGTGGTGCTGCCTGTGACGGCCGGCATGCTGTATCGCGCGCTCGGCCTGCCGCTGCCGGCGGTGGCCGACGAGGTGCTGCAGCTGCTGGCCAGCGCGGTGGTGCCCGTGTGCCTGGTGCTGATCGGCCTGTCGCTCGCGTACTACGGCTTGCCGCGCCAGGTGCACAAGGCCCTGGGTGCGGTGATCACCAAGCTGGTGGTGCAGCCGCTGATCG
>JANMAS010000411.1:0-7042 GCA_031359975.1 Burkholderiales bacterium | reverse complement strand
CGGTCGTGGCCGGCGACGTGGTCTGCAGCCAGGTGTTCACCGAGCGATGCACTCCGGCGAAGATCATCAGCGCATCGGGGGTGGCGTTGTCGGCACTGTCGTTGCTGGCGTCGCTCGCGTTGACGATCAGGATCGGCGTGGCCCGCAAGTTGGTGAGGCCCAGACCGGAGAACGGTGCTTCGATGGTGCTTGGCAGCGGCACGCGCACGCCCGGGTTGGTTCCCGTGGACTGTGTCACGAGCAGGTTGCAGCCCCACAGATTGGGAACGCGCTCCAGGCCCGCGCCACCCATGCGCAGGTAGCGCGCCAGCGTGAACGAAGACAGCGAGCCCGATTGCTGCGCGTCGCTGCCGGCGGCGGTGGTGCGGCGCTGGCCCTCGGCAACGATGAAGACGTTGAAGATGACCAGCGAGATGATCAGTGCGATGACCAGTCCGACCATCAATTCGACCAGGCTGAGGCCCGCCGAGCGGCGCATCGCCGGCCGTGCGATGGCGATGCGACGATGGAGAGTGGGGTGCGACGTGGAATGGCTCATGGGGGGCTCACATCACAGGGCGCTGACGGTGGTGTAGCGGTGCGCATCGTCGCCGCGATCGGACGGCGCCCGCCACCGAATCGTGACGCTGACGTTGTTGCCATCGACAACGATCTCCAGCGGCTCGGCGCTGGAGCCGGCCATCGGCAAGCCGCCGGCCGCCTTGATGCGTTCGCTCCACAGCGAAAACGCTGAGCCGTCCGGGCCGGAGAAGTTGACCGCGCGAACGTCGGCATTGGCGATGCGCATGTCGGCGAGGATCGATTCGGCGAACTGCGCCGCTTCCATGCGATAGCGTGCGTCGCCCGCCGTGCTGATGTGCGTGGCCATCATGCCGACCACCGCGAGGATGCCGAACGAGAAGATGGTGATGGCCACCAGGCCCTCGATCAGCATCGCGCCGCGGTGGCGGGCGCGGCCGGCCAGCGTGCGTCGCTGCGCAGGGTTGGTTTTCAGGCTGTGGGCAGAGCGCATGAGTGGGTCTCGATTCGATCGTCAGTTCAGATCGCAGGCCTGGGAATCACCCGAAATTCGCTCGGGATCGCACATCCGCACGCGGCCACCCGGCGTGGCAATGACGTGCAGCCGGCGATCAGCGCCGGTGGCGTTGAACTCGAACTCCGTGGAGACGGCGAGGTTGTTCTGGCCCAGGTTGAGGTAGACGATCTCGCCGTCGAAATCTTCGTTGCCGTTCGAGACGATTTGCATCGTCACGCCGGTGACGCTTTCGCTGCCCTTGACCTGGATCGCCGCACCCGCGGCGTCGAGCAACACCCAATTCACGCCCGTCGGTGCGGCGCCGGAGCCCGCGGTTGGCGTGGCATCGTCGGTCAGGCGCAAGGTGGCGGTGGAGTTGGTGCTCAGCGCGGTGGCTTGTGCCAGGCGCATGCCGTTTTGCAGGGATTCGGCCGCGCTGCGGATGCGCACGTTGGCATTCCAGGTGGTGAACAACGGGATGCTGAACAAGGTGATGATGACCAGAATGGTGACGGCCACCATCACCTCGATGAGGCTGATTCCGCGTTGGCGCTTGGCGCGAGCCATGATCAGCAGCTCTCGCCTTGTTTGGTGATCCAGCACTGCACCGTGCCGCCGCTGCCCCAGCCCGTCTTGGTGATGGTGGAGGTACGCACGTTCTGCTCGTTGATGGTGTAGACGAAGCCGTCCATGTTGGTACCGGCGACGCCGGTGGCCGTGACCGTATAGGTGGTCGCGGTCGGCTCGCAGGCGAAGCCGAAGTTGTCGGCATCGGCTTCGGTGGGCAACACCGCACCACAGTCAGCCCCATTGGCGTAGGTGCGGTTGTCCATGAAGTACTGCTCCATCCGCGTGCGCGCCACCGCCAGGCCCTGGACACCGGTTTGCACGTTGGCCCGCGTCACGTAGCCCGTATAGATCGGAATCGCGATCGCGGAAATGATCGCCACGATGGCCACGGTGACCATCACCTCGATCAAGGTGAATCCGGTTTGCAGGTAAGGCTGGAAGCGCTTGAGGGCCATGCGCGATCTCCCGGTGAGGCTCGATAAGAACTGCGGCTGATCGTAGACCTGGAGGCATTGCCGCCGCGGCGTGAGCTAGCCGCCGATCCTCCTGGCGCGACCGCTTGTCGTCGCGGTTCGGTGGACAACGGGTTCGACGTGACACATCTCACGTGTCTCCAGATCTATCGGCACCAGCCCACACTTCTCAAGGATTGACCCCCTCTTTTGGGGGTTTTGCGGGCAGTTACGCCTGCTTACGATCGCCGCGCCAATCAATGAAAAGACCGGCGGGACCTCGGAAACAAGGGGCCCGAAGCAGGTTGAGGGAGAAAATGTGACGCAGGGGAAACCAACGCGGCCGGTGGCCGCGGGCAGCGGCTTTACGCTGATCGAATTGTTGTGCGCGCTGGCACTCGTGGCCACGTTGCTGGCGATCGGCACGCCACAACTGCACCGCCTGATGGCGACCCGGGCCGTGGCCTCGCATGTGGCCTTGTTCACATCCGCCATGCGCTACGCCCGATCGGAGGCGGCCAAGCGCGGTGTGCCGGTCACGATGTGTGTGTCGGTCGACACCAACGAATCGGAGCCAGGCTGTGCGCCCAACTCACAGGGCGGCTGGCAATCGGGTTGGGTGGTGTTTGTCGATCACGATGAGATCGGCGAGATCGGCGACGCCGACGACATCCTGCAAATCGAGCAGCCGCTGCGGGCATCGGGCGGTATCGAATCCCGCCGCCGCTACCAGACATTCCAGCCCAACGGCATCGCGCTCAACGCGACCGGCAGCTACGTGTTCAAGGCCGCCGGCATCGACGCCGAGGCCGACCTGGCCGGCCTGCGCTTCACGGTGTGCGTGAACAAACAAGGCCGCGCACGCATCGTCGACGGGGTGTGCGCGTGAGCCTGCCCGGCCGCCCGAAAGGCGAACAGCGCAGTGCGAAGCACGGAGATTGCCTGATGAGCCTGCCCGGCCGCCCGAAAGGCGAACAGCGCCGTGCGTCGAGGCAGCAACGGGGATCGTCTCTGGTGGAGGTGCTGGTGGCCTTGCTGCTGAGCGCGATCGGCATGCTCGGCCTGGCGGGAACGCTGGCGGTGTCGATCGGCATGGCCAAGCTCGGCGAGCATCGTGCGACGGCCACCCTGCTCGCGACCGATCTGGGTGACCGCGTGCGGGCCAGCGCGCAGCCGGCGCGAGAAGGTGCCTATGACGACACGCGACCTTTCGACCCATCGACGGCCGCTGACGATCCGGAAGAATGTGCCGTGCCCGAACTGTGCACGTCGGCGCAGCGGGTGGCGCTTGAGCTGTCTGCATGGCAAACCCGTGTGCGGCAAGGCCTGCCAGGCGGCGCCGGCTATGTGGAATACGACAGCAGCACCGAGCATGTCGATATCTGGGTGGCGTGGCTGGAGCATGGCGCGGCACCGTCGCCCCGTTCGGTGCATGAATGCCCGTCGCTTTTTGCCGAGGCCGACCCCGCGCCGCGATGCATTCATTTGCGGGTGGCCCTATGAGCCTGCCCGGCCGCCCGAAAGGCAAACGGCGCAGTGCGAAGCACGGAGCTTGCCTTATGAACCCGCGTGCCCTGTCGGGTTGCGCGCAGGCGGGTGTCAGCCTGGTCGAAACGATGGTGGCGCTGGCAATCGGCTTGCTGGTGTGCGGCGCGGTGATGACTTCCGTGATGGCCTCGGGTCGGACCGGTCGGCACGCCCAGGCGTTGGTGCAGATGACCGACAACGCGACAGCGGCATCCGCCTTGTTGCGTGAGCATGTCGCCCTGGCCGGGTTCGGCCAGCCGCGTGCCGTCGATGCGTCGGGTCACATCTCGCAGCCCTTGCCGGTGCGCGTGATCTTCGGTTGCGACGGTCGCTTCGTGAATCCTCGCGCGGCGTTCGATCAATTGGCGTGTGCCGCGGGCAGCGGGCCGGGCGCGCTGGCGATCCTGCATGAGGCCAATGCGCGCAATACGTTGCTTTCCGGTGAAGAGCTACCGCTGGATTGCCTGGGCAACGGCATCAAAGCGGAGGCCCCAGACAAGGCCGCAACCGGGTCCGCGGCGATCTTTATCGGGGACAGCCGCTTTTTCGTTTCCACCGTGTCGGGTTCGCGGCGACGCGAGCTGTATTGCAAGGGTGCCGGCGCCGCGGCGCCGCAGCCCTTGGTCGAGGGCATCGAAGATCTGCAGTTTCAGTTTGGCACGGCGGTGGACGGCGCCATGGTGTGGCATCGCGCCAGCCAGGTCGGTGTGCTGGGCTGGCCCGCTGTCGCAGCAGTCCAGGTGTGTCTTGTTGCCACCAGCACCGACGAAGTGGCCGACGCGCCGCTGGCGTACATCGATTGCGAGGGTGACGAGGTCGTGCCCATCGATCGCCGGCTCTATCGCCGTTTCTTCACAACCGTGGTGCTTCCAACCCGCGTCGTGATGCCATGAGCGGCAGACATCGCCCTTGCGCGCCGAGGCTGAAGGACCATGGCGTTGCCCTGCCGGTGGTTCTGGTGGCGATGGTCGCGTTGTCGTTCACCGCCCTCGCCGCGATGAAGAGTGCCGCCAATACAGGTCAGGTGGCCGTCAACCTGACTGCGCAGGCGCAGGCTCGGGAGTCTGCCCACACGGCCATCCGCTACTGCGAGCGAATCTTGAACGAGGAGCCTGCGGCGATCACCGTCTGGCCTGCACCGACCGACGGAGCCAGAGCCGCCTGGGCGCAGGCTTCGAGCTGGGCTGGCGCGGATGTGCGCGCAGAGTCGGTTCCGTGGGCCTTGCTGCGCTCACCGGCTGGCGAGCCAGCGCCGGCCGTCGCCCCGCAGTGTCTGGTGGAGTCGATTCCCATGAAGGGGCCAGCCGCCTCGGTGATGTTGATCACCGCGCGCGGCTTCAGCCCCGATTTCACCCAGGATGCCGCAGGCCTGCCGCTGTCCGGTGCGATCGTCTGGGAGCAGGCGGTGGTGGCGTTGCCCAAGCCATGAGGCCGCCTGGATCCGCCACCGCTTCACCGAAAGGCTTCACGCTCTTCGAGGTGGTGATCGTGCTGGCGATCGTGAGCCTCCTGGCCGCCATCGCCTGGCCCAACTACACCCAGCACATCGCCAGGGCGCGGCGCACGCAGGCCCAGCTGGACCTGCTGGAGGCATCGCAGTACCTCCAGCGCCACTTTGCCGCCTTCAACAGCTTCCGTGACGCGGCGTTGCCGACTGTGCTCGCCCGATCGCCCCACACCGGCGACGCCGCCTATGCCCTGGCGGCGGCGATCGATGACGATGCGCTGGGCTTCGAGTTGAGCGCCGTGCCGCAAGGCCGGCAGGCGGGCGATGTGTGCGGCACGCTATCGATTCGCTCGAACGGCCAGCGCCGACAGTCCGCGAGCCTGCCATTGGACAACTGCTGGCGCTGAGGCCCGAGGCGTCAGATTTCCTTGATCAGACGATTGAATTCGTCCACATCCTCGAACTCGCGATAGACCGACGCAAAGCGCACATAGGCCACCTTGTCCATGCGCTTGAGTTCGCGCATCACCAGTTCGCCCACACGCGAGGTGCTCACTTCGCGGGCGCCGCTGCCCAGCAGCTTGTCGTGGATGCGGTCGAGTGCCGCATCCACCTGCTCGATGCTCACCGATCGCTTGCGCAGCGCCAGCATCATCGACGCTCGCAGCTTGGCCGGATCGAAATCCATGCGCGTGCCGTTTTTCTTGACCACCGACGGCATCGCGATCTCACCCCGCTCATACGTGGTGAAACGCTTGTCGCAACTCAGGCAGCGCCGACGTCGGCGAATCACGTCGCCTTCGTCGGATTCGCGCGTCTCGACGACCTGGGTCTCGTCGTGGCTGCAGTAGGGGCAGCGCATCGGGTGGCTTGGCTTCGGGGCGGTTCAGGCTTCAGCGATAGACCGGGAAATCGCGCGTCAGGGCCGAAACCTTGTCGCGTACCGCGGCGATCGCCGCAGGGTCTTCCGGATGGTCGAGCACATCGGCGAGCAGGTTGGCCGTCAATCGAGCCTGCTCCACGCCAAATCCGCGTGTCGTCATCGCTGGCGAGCCGAGCCGGATGCCGCTGGTGACCATCGGCTTTTGCGGATCGTTGGGGATCGCATTCTTGTTGCAGGTGATGTGCGCCTGCCCGAGCAGCGCCTCGGCCTGCTTGCCGGTCAGGCCCTTGGCGCGCAGATCGACCAGCATCACGTGGCTCTCGGTGCGGCCGGAGACGATGCGCAGGCCACGGCGCGTCAGCTCGTCGGCGAGCGCGGCGGCGTTGGCAAGCACCTGTTGCTGGTAGCTCTTGAACGCCGGGGCGAGCGCTTCCTTGAAAGACACCGCCTTGGCGGCGATCACGTGCATCAGTGGGCCACCCTGGATGCCGGGGAAGATGGCGCTGTTGATGGCCTTGGCCACTGCGTCTTTCATCAGGATGATGCCGCCGCGGGGGCCGCGCAGGCTCTTGTGCGTGGTCGAGGTGACGACGTCGGCGTAGGGCACCGGATTCGGGTAGACGCCCGCGGCGATGAGCCCGGCGTAGTGCGCCATGTCGACCATGAAATACGCGCCGATGGCCTTTGCCACGCGTGCAAAGCGCTCGAAATCGATGCGCAGGGCGTAGGCCGATGCGCCGGCAATGATCAGCTTGGGCTTGTGCTCGTGCGCGAGACGTTCCATCGCGTCGTAATCGATGGCTTCGTTCGCATCCAGGCCGTAGCTCACCACCTTGAACCACTTGCCGCTCATGTTGAGCGACATGCCGTGGGTCAGGTGGCCACCTTCGGCCAGGCTCATGCCCATGATCGTGTCACCCGGTTGCAGCAGGGCAAAAAACGCGGCCTGGTTGGCCTGCGAGCCGGAGTTGGGCTGCACGTTGGCGTGTTCGGCGCCGAACAGTTGTTTCACCCGATCGATGGCCAGCTGCTCGACCACGTCGACGTATTCGCAGCCGCCGTAGTAGCGCTTGCCGGGGTAGCCCTCGGCGTACTTGTTGGTGAGTTGTGAGCCTTGCGCCGCCATCACGGCGGGTGACGCGTAGTTT
>JANMAS010000387.1:0-18462 GCA_031359975.1 Burkholderiales bacterium | reverse complement strand
CATCAAGCATGGATGCCTATACAGTACACCGAGACGCCCCCGTCGCCGCCGATGCCCACGCCAACCGCCCTGCTCGACCCCTTCGCCCTGCTCAACGATCGGCAGCGCAGCGCCGTGACGCACGGCCGTGGCCAGGCATCGCCCGGCCCCTTGCTGGTGATTGCCGGAGCCGGCTCGGGCAAGACGATGGCACTGGCCTGCCGCGTGTCGCGGCTGGTGCTCGATGGCGCCGATCCGCAGCGCATCCTGCTGCTCACGTTTTCGCGCCGCGCCGCGCAGGAGATGGCGCACCGCGTGGGCCGCGTGCTGCATCAGGCCATGCGCCTGCCGGCCACCTCGGCCCCGCCCGCGTTGCCCTGGTGCGGTACCTTTCATGCGATCGGCGCCAGGCTGCTGCGCGAGCATGCCCAGCGCATCGGCCTGCCCGAAGATTTCACCATCCACGACCGCGGCGACGCCGAAGACATGATCGGCATGGTGCGCCAGGCGCTCGGCTTCGCGGCCAGCGAAAATCGCTTCCCCACCCGCGGCACCTGCCTGGCGATCTACTCGCGCGTCGTCAACAGCCAGATGCCGCTGCCCGATGTGCTCGACGCCATCTTCCCCTGGTGCCGCGATCATGCGCAAGCCCTGCGGCAGCTGTTTCATGGCTACGTGCTGGCCAAGCAGCAACAGCACACGCTCGACTACGACGACCTGCTCCTGTATTGGCACCAGATGGCCAGCGAGCCGGCCCTGGCCAGGCTGATGGGCGCGCGTTTCGATCATGTGCTGGTGGATGAATACCAGGATACGAACCGCCTGCAAGCCGGCATCCTGCATGCGCTCAAACCGGGCGGCGATGGCCTGTGCGTGGTGGGTGACGATGCGCAATCGATCTACGCCTTTCGCGCCGCCGAGGTGCGCAACATCCTCGATTTTTCGGCACGCTTCAGCCCCGGCGCCACCGTGCTCACGCTCGACCAGAACTACCGATCCACACAGCCCATCCTCGATGCCTCGAACGCCGTGATCGCCCAGGCGGCCGAGCGCTTCACCAAGAATCTCTGGACGGCCACCGCCAACGGCGAACGGCCCAAGCTCGTGGCGGTGGAAGACGACGCCGCGCAAGCCCGATGGGTGGCCGACCAGGTGCTGCTGCAACGCGAAAGCGGCCTGTGCCTGAAGCGCCAGGCGGTGCTCTTTCGCGCCGGCCACCACAGCGCCGGCCTCGAGCTGGAGCTAATGCGCCGGCAGATCCCGTTCGTCAAGTACGGCGGCCTCAAATTTCTCGAAGCGGCGCATGTGAAAGATCTGCTGGCCGTGCTGCGCTGGGCGCAGAACCCGCGCAGCCGCCTGGCCGGTTTCAGGGTGGCCACGCTGATCCCCGGCATCGGCCCGGCGGGCGCACGCCGCTTGCTCGATGCGATGGCGCAAAGCGCGGATCCTGCCGCCACGATGCGCCACTTCCGCCCGCCCGCGGCGGCCACGTCGGAATGGAACGCCTGGCTGCAACTGGGCGCGCAGCTCAAGGCCTGCACTTGGCCGGACGACATCACGCTGGCCGCCGCGTGGTACCGCCCGCACCTCGAACGCCTGCACGACGATGCCACCGTGCGCCAGGCCGATCTCGACCAGCTCGGCCGCATCGCGCGCGGTTTCGCGAGTCGCGAGCGCTTCCTCACCGAGCTGACGCTCGATCCGCCGCAGGCCACCAGCGATGAAGCCGGGCCACCCCTGCGCGACGAGGATTACCTGATCCTGTCGACCATGCATTCGGCCAAGGGCCAGGAGTGGACGGCCGTCTACCTGCTCAATGTCGTCGACGGCTGCATGCCGTCGGACCTGGCCACCGGCTACCCCGCCGAAATCGACGAAGAGCGCCGCCTGCTCTACGTGGCGATGACCCGCGCCAAGCGCCACCTGCAGCTCATCGTGCCGCAGCGCTTCCACGTCACCCAGCAACCCAAACGCGGTGATCGGCATCTGTACGGATCACTCACACGCTTCATCCCGCCGGCCCTGCACGAGCTGTTCGAGTGGGTGAGCCCGCAGGCCGAGCAAGAGGCCGCCGTGATGGCAACAGCGGGGCCGGCGATCGATCTGGCGGCGCGGGTGCGGGCGTTGTTTTAACCGTTCAATCTCTGCTCGGCGGCGCGCAGGCGATCAACAATTTCTTTGTACGTCAGTGGCTCGCCCAGGAACATCGGCCGCATCTTTTCGTAGTCCTGCGCGAGCGCGTTCGCACGCGCGCTGGGCGGTACCAGCTTGAAGCTGCCGAAGCGAGCGGTTTCGTAGCTGGCCCAGGCAGATGAGAAGAAGCGGCTCTTGTGCTGCACCACGTCGCTGAGAAGATCGACGCGAGCCAGGGCATCGTCGCGGCTGGAATGGGCCCATAGCGCGGCAAAGTCGGCATAGTGGCGTGCAAATCGATCGCGTATCGGTTGCTCGGCAGGTCGATGAAACTCGGCGTGCAGGATGGTGGCCTTCTCCCAGAAGGTGCGCGCCAATTCGAGCGCCACAACGTCGGTGCCCAGGTCGTCATACGTGTGCGCGAGAACTCCCCCAATCGCCGTGGCCAGCATCGCGGTAATGGTGTGCCGGCCGAAAGGCTGCTGGTTGGTCAGCGCACCGAACTCGAGCTTGACCTGCTTGATCACGTAGCCACCTGGCAGGGAGAGCGCGCTGGGATACAAGAACAGCAGATTGGGCGTGCCGGCGGAGGAATCCCGCACGTAGCGCAGCCAGGTGGTGCCGGGTTGTGCCTTTCCGAGCACCGCCGTTGTGGCGCGCTCAAGCGCGGGTTGATAGACATCCATCACCCGGTGCTCGCAGGCCTTCGCGAGTTCAGCCATGCGTTTGCGGCGCTGCGAGGCGGACGGTGCCTCGTTGAGATAGACCTCGTCGAAGCCCAGCGACACCGGCGACACCGCCAGATCGATGTCTTCCGAAAAGCGCTCGATGACGCCATGCACCTTGGACAGCGACGTCCCGCCCTTGAACACCAGTTGAGCAGCCAAGTCGCGGTTCTCGAAGATTCGCGCCAGCATCCAGCAGACCCAGAAATCCTTCTCCACGATCACGGGAACCAGGTCCATCCGCGCGGCGACTTGCTGGATCAGCAGTTGTCGTTCAGGCAGCGGGAGGGTAGCGAAGCCAGGCATGGCGAGCTCAACCCAGCCGATTGCGAGGGGGTGTCGCCGGCTTGACGACTCCGGCGGCGATGTAGCGTAGATGAGGGTGCATCCACGCGGGCGCATGCGGGAGGTCCCGCAGCATTTGCTGACGGTCCCGCGGCGACAGCGTTAGCCTGAGGTGGGCGATACGGGCCTGGTTCACTTGCGTCTTGCCGAGGCTGCGCAGCGCCGCGAAGACCAGACGACTCATCGGGCTGGCGTTGCGAACCTGGCGCGGTGAACGATTCTTGAGTTGCACAGTCAGCGTACCCACCTTGACTGTGCGGCTCGGGCCGTCGGTTTCATAAACCGCACGCGCGGGGACCTGTTCAGACAGGCTCAACAGATTGGCAGCCATGGCCTGCGAAGGTTGCACGGAAGCGCCATCGCGACGGGCCAGCGCCTGCGCAATCTCATCGGCCGAAGGCTGCAGTTCACCGAGCAGTGGATGCTGTCGCGGCACGTCATACAGGCCACGCGCCAAGCGCCGCAGTCCGCCGCTTCGAACCAGACGGGTCAGCACCATGCCCACGCCGTGCGGCGTACCCAGATCGAGAAAATCGAAAGGAGTGAACACGCGCTCAGGCAGGACCTTGGCAGCCTTTGCGATGCGCCGGGTCATTTGGGTGGAAACGCTGGCTAGCGGCTGCGAACTGCGTTGGCGTTCACCCGAAATATGGGGGCTGACAGATGGCCGCGACATGTCCATAGTGTCTGAGCATCTTGTTAAAAATACAAGCCAGAACTTTTAACAACTTCTGACAAGGACGTGTCAGGTGCTGTGATGTCATTGGCGGTGCCGTTCGCGCCCGGGGGTTGTCAAGTAGCTTGGTCAGCCCGTCATCGGCGCGTGAACCACGCTTGCCGATCTGCGGCGCTCACCCCCCCAGCCGAAACACCAGCAGCCGGTTGTTGGCCGGCATGTTGATGCGCCGGGTGAGCCTCAGCCCCACCGCGCGCGCTTCGTGCACCACATCGGCCAGGCGCCGCAAGCCCCAGCGGGGATCGCGTGCGCGCAGATCGGCGTCGAAGGCCAGGTTGCCGGGGGATGTGGGTTCGTCGTCGATCAGGTAGGGGCCGTAGAGCACCAGCGCGCCACCGGCCGCCAGATGGCGCACGGCGCCCTGCATCAATGCGGCGCAGGTTTCCCACGGCGAGATGTGCAGCATGTTGGCGCACAGCACCGCATCGAAGCGGGCCAGCGCCACCGGCCACGGCTGCACCATCACGTCGAGCAGCAGCGGCGTCTGTACGTTGGGCAGTTCCACGCAGCGCAGTGCGATCGATGGCAGGCACTGCGCATCGATGTCGGTGGGCTGCCAGCGCCAATGCGGGCAGGCCGACGCCATGTGGGCCGCATGCTGGCCGGTGCCGCTGGCGATCTCGAGCACGTTGGCCTCGCGCTGCAGCACGCGCCGCAGCGCCGCCAGGATGGGCTCCTTGTTGCGATCGGCCGCGGGGCTGAACGCCAACGGATGTTCAGCCAGGATCTGCGGGCCGGCGAGCGGCGTGTTCACATCACGGCGTGCCGGCGCTGTCCGACGTGTTGCCTGGATCGGAAGGGTCGATGAGGAAGCTGTAGCCATGCTTGCGGAACCCCAGGTTCTCGTAGAAGAGGTGCGCCAGATCGCGCATCAGGTGGCTGGAGAGCACCAGCTTGTAGCAGTGGCGCGCCGCGCTGGCCTGCATGGCAAAACGCATCATCTGCCGGCCGATGCCCATGCCCTGCACCTCGGGTGAAACCACCACATCTTCGACGACGCAGGATTCGCGCGCGCTGTGCGAGAGCCCCGGCATGAACAGCATCGACATCGTGCCGACGATACGCCCATCGGATTCGGCCACATAGTAGCGGTGGCGCGGATTGGTGGCCATGTCGAGAAAGTGCGCTTGTGCGGCGGCTAGCGCCACCTCGGGCTCGGGCGTGATCTCCAGTTGCTTGTACAGCTCGAGCAGGCGCGGCACATCGGCCACCTTCGCCTCACGCAAGGTGATGCCCCATGCCGCGCCCGGCGCCGCACCCATTTCCACACCCATCGCCTGCTCCGCTAGGCGAGCTTGAGCACGCGGCGCGCGTTGCCGTACATCACATCGTCGATCACGCTGTCATCGAAGCCGAGCATGCGGTAATCATTGATCGATTGATCCATCGGGCGGAACGGGTACGAGCTGCCATACAGGATCTGCTGCCGCAAGGCGCCGTTGGCCGCCTCCACGTACAGGCCGCCACCGGGCGAGAAGATGTACATATCCGGCACGATGAACACATTGGGCCAGCGGAACGCCACGCCGATGGTCTCGTTCACGAAGGGATAAAACCCGTGATAGCAGATGATCGACAGATTGGGAAACGCCTTGGCCACATGGCCCACCGCGGAGGGTCGCACCATGTCCAGGCTCGGCGCGGTGGGGCCGGACATGATCGACACCGGCACGCCCAGCTGATCGCAGGCGTCATAGATCGGAAACAGCATCGGATCATCGGCCGGCCGCGGCGGGCTGCCGAAGCCGGGCTCCACATTGATCGCCTTCAGGCCCAGTTCGGTGACGGCGCGTTCCACTTCCTTCACCGCGCCGCGCACGCCCCAGCGGTGCGGATCGATCGAGCCCACGCCGATCAGCTCCTTCTGGCCTTTCACCATCGTGTGGATTTCATCGTTGGAGTGTTTGATGCCCGGGGTGTCGCGGCCCACGATCACCGAGGCGGTGATGCGGGTGTCCTTGATCTCCTTGACGAAGGCCCACAGGTTCTTCGACGCGGTGAAATGCTCGACGTTCTTGGCGCCGACGCGGCCGTTGAGCCACTTCACCACCTCGAACTCCGGCGTGCCGGGCGTCTTGCCGTAGAAGTCGTGCAGAAACGACGGTCGGCTGCGCATGTCGATCACTTTTTTTGCCATGTTCATGTCTCCTGGTTGGATGGGGGCGACGCGCGACGGCGTCAATGCGCCTTGGTGGTGTCCGAGGTGGCCGCGGATCGCTTCGAGTAGGCTTCGACAAAATCGGCCGCGGCGCGGCTGCCGCCGGAAAACGACTTCATCGCCTCCTCGTGCAGCAGCGAAAGCGCCTGCATCTTCACGTCGTTGGCATGTTCGTTGTCGAAGATGTTCACCAGGCGGCGCGGGCGCGGGATGTTCACCTCCAGCGTGGCGCGCACCTTGCTCGGGATGTTGGTCATCACGATCAACCGGTCGGCCAGGAAGATGGCCTCATCGATGTCGGTGGTGACGAAGAAGTTGGTGCGATGCGATTCTTCGAACAGCGCCGCGTAGTACTCCCACATCAACTCTTTCGACATCGCATCGAGGCCGCGAAAAGGCTCGTCGAGGATCATCACATCGGGGTTGTTGATCATCGCGCGCGCCAGTTCGGCGCGCCGCTGCATGCCGCCGGAGAGCTGCGGCGGATACTTCTTGCTGAAGGCCTTCAGGCCCACCTTCTCGAGCAGGAATTCCGCCTGCGCGCGCGAGGCCGGGTTGTCTTCACCGCGGGCGCGCGGGCCGTACATGATGTTGTCGTAGGTGGTCATCCACGGAAACAGTGCCGACTCCTGAAACACCACCAGCCGATCCTTGCCCGGTCCGGTGATCGGCTTGCCATCGATCTGGATGCTGCCGGAGGTGGGCTTCTCGAAACCCGCCAGCAGGCGGATCAGCGTGCTCTTGCCGCAGCCCGAGGGGCCGATCATCACGGTGAGCTTGTTGCGCTCGATGGTGAACGAACAATCCTGCACCACCGTCTTGGTGAACAAGCCGGTGCCATAGGCCTTGGTGATGCCCTTGACCTGGATCTCACCAGCCGTCTTGGGCGCGGTGCCAGCGGGCGTCGTGTTGCTCTGTGCCATGGGTGATGCCTATCGTTTCTGCAGCCAGGGAGTGGCCAGGCCGCCGAGCGCGCGCAGCACTTCGCTGCAGGCAAACCCCGCGATGCCGATGCTGATCATGCCGACGACGATCTGCTCGTAGGAGCCCCCGACGTAGGAGTTCCAGATGAAGAATCCGAGGCCGCCGCCGGAGGCGCTGTTGCCGCCGCCGGAGATCATCTCGGCGGCCACCACCACGTTCCAGGTGATGCCCATGCCCACCGAGGAGCCGACCACGATCGACGGCAACGTGGCCGGCAGCACCACGCGGCGGAAGATGTCCCACTGCGATGCGCCCATCGCCTGCGCGGCCTGGAAGTAACGGCTGTCGATCGATTTGGCACCCCCCAGCACGTTGATCACCACGGTGAAAAACGCACCGAGAAAGGTGACGAAGGCGATCGACAGTTCCTGTGTCGGCCAGAAGATGATCGACACCGGCACCCAGGCCAGCGGCGGTATCGGCCGCAGCACCTCGAAGCTGGGGAAGGTGAGGCCGTTGAAGGTTTTGCTCACCGCCATCAGCAAGCCCAGCGGGATGCCGATCACCATCGCCGCGATGAAGCCCGCGAGCACACGCACCAGACTCAGGTACCAGCTCTCCCAATACCCCGGATTGCCCAGCAGGCCCACCCACACACGCAGCACCGCGCTCGGCGCCGGCACCATGCCGATCCAGGGCAACGCATGCCCCATCCACTGCTTGGATCGCGATCCGATCTCCCACAACACCACGAACACGACCAGCGCGATGATGGCGCGCAGGCTGGCGCGGCTGAGCAGCTTCTTGCGCAATCGAACGAGGGCTTTCGACATGATCAGCCTTCTTTCTCGCCGGCCGCGAAAGACTTCTTCGCTTCTTCGTGCACCACGGCACTGGTCTGCTCCATCAGCTCTCGGAATCGTGGGCTGGTGAGCACGCTGTAATCGCGCGGATGCGGGATGTCGACCTCCAGGATCTTCTTCGGCTTGCAGGGGCGGGAGGTCATGATGACCAGCCGATGCCCGAGGAAGATGGCTTCTTCCAAGTCGTGCGTGATGAAGAAGATGGTGACCTTGTTCTTGTAGTAGATCTCGAGCAGCGCTTCGTGCATCACCGATTTGGTGAGCGAGTCGAGCGCGCGATACGGCTCGTCGAACAACAGCACCTTGGGGTCATTCATCAAGGCGCGCACGATCTCCACCCGGCGCCGCAGGCCGGACGACACCTCGCCGGGAAAGTTGTTCTCCGTGCCGCTCAGGCCGGCATCGGCCATCATGCCGCGCGCCTTGTCGTAGATCGCCTTCTTGCTCATCTTGCCTTGCATCAACGGGCCGAAGGCCACGTTGTCGAGGTTCGACTTCCAGGGGAAGAGCGCGCCGTTCTGGAACACCACGATGCGATCCGAGCCCGGATCGGCCATCGGCTTGGAAGGGCCGCACAAGAGCTGGCCATCGAGAAAGATCTGGCCGGAGGTGATGTCGTGAAAGCCTGCGATGGCGTTCAGCAGCGTGGTCTTGCCGCAGCCCGAAGGGCCCACGATCATGCAGATTTCACCGGCCGGGATATCCAGCGAACAGTGGTCCACAGCCATCACGGCGGCACCATCGGGATCGTAGATCTTCACCACATCATCGATGCGGATCGCCCCCTGGGTGGCCACCCTCTGAGAGCGCCCGCCCGCGGATTCGGTTGGCATCAGCGCACTCATCATCGACCTCCCAGCGCAAGCTCGCGCACCCGCCACTGCATCATCGCGTCGCCCGCCATGCGCACCAGCGCGCTGGTCAGGTAGCCCACCGCACCGAGCGTGATCATGCCGATCACGATCGTCGGGTAACGCACCATCGTGTACGAGGTGTTGATCACATACCCGAGGCCAAATTCACCCGACACCATCTCGCCGGCCACCAGGGAGAACCAGGCCACGCCCACCGAGATCTGCAAGCCGGTGAAGATGAACGGCATCGCTCCCGGAATGATCACTTCGCGGAACACCTGCCACTTGTTGGCACCCAGGCAATACGCCGCCCGGCTGTACGACTCGTCGATCGATTCCACACCCAGCATGGTGTTGAGCGCGGTGGCAAAAAACGAGGCGAGAAAGGTGAGAAAGATCACCGGCGTCTCGGTCCCGCTGAACATCAGGATCGCCAGCGGCACCCAGGCCAGGATGGGGATGGGCCGCAAGGTCTCGAACACCGGAAACACATACTCGCGAAAGGTCTTCGACCAGCCCATGAACAGGCCCAGCGGCACGCCGAGCGCAGTGGCCAGGAAAAAGGCGATCGCCACCCGCCGCACGCTGGCCCCGATGTGCTGGTAGTACTCCGGTGTGTAGACCGACAGGCCGTAGATCGGGTTCTTGCTGAACATCTCCCGCACCACATCCGTCAGCCCCGGCATGTCGGCAAAGCGTGGCAGCTTCAATACCTGCACGGTGAGGTACCACAGGCCGAGCATGATGCCGAAGCCGGTCACCATCAGATAGGGCTTCGGGCTCTTGATCCATTGCGCCAGACGAAAGGCGGTGAGGGCCCAGCCGCTGCCCACACCGTCGCCCTGCTTGGGCGGCGCCGACGCGGCGCCTCCGGCAATGTGCGGCAGCCTTGCCGCCACCGATTCCGGCGCCGCAAATTCGCGCGTGATCATGGTGGCAAAGCGGCTCATCACCACATCACCCGTGGCCGGCGACCGGTTGATCAGTTTCATCAGGTCGTGGCCGCGGATCTGGATCACCTCGGTGCGCTCCAGGCACACCGTCTTGGCCAGGCGGCGGCGCTGGCCGTCGAGCACGGCAGCCCAACCGAACACATCGCCGCTGTGCATCACCTTTTCAACGGCCGTGGCATCAGCGTCGAGCCGAAGCAAATGCTGCACGCTGCCCGAGGCCACGATGTGGATGTCGTCGGCCTCGTCGCCCCAGTCGTACACCATGTCGCCGCGGGCATAGGAACGCGATGTCGCCAGCCTCGCGATGTCGCGAAGCATGTCGTCGGATACCGTCTGAAACGGCATCGCGCGTCTCAGCACAGCGCTGATCTGATCCATGGAAGTTTCCCCCGTTGCGGATCTACTCTCCCGGTGCGGCCGTCGGCCGCCCGGTCATCACGCCAGCGACGTGGAGAAGCGTCTATTTCGGCTTGTAATCGCTATCCGGCAGCGCCGCCACCTTGCCCACCGGCGCGGTGAGGCCACGCTCCTTGAGGATGGCCTGCGTGAACTCGGGCATCACCGCTTCGGGCCGCAGCTTTTCCACATTGATGCTCTTGATCGAGAACAGGAAGGCGGCGGAGGTGGCGATCTGGTTTTGTACCTCGGGGGTGACGGTGTAGGGCAGCGAGAGCCGGATCGGCGCGCCGCCGGTTTCCACCGGGTTGGAGCCGAACATCGCCGACCACATCATCTTCTCGGTGAAGCCGGTGGCCTGCTCGGTAGCCATGCGCGCCACCGCCATCGCGTTTTTCGGATCGGCCAGGAAAAGCTGCGCATCGAGTTCGGCATTCAACCAGGCCTTGACGACATCGGGCCGCTGCTTGATGAGATCGGCGCGCATCGTGAGGAAGCCGGCATCCGGCTCACCGACGGTCGCACCGGAAGCGATGCGCTTGGCCAGGCCCTCCTGCACCAGCCGCGACGCGGTGGGTTCCCAGATCACCGCAGCATCGATCTTGCCGGCGCGAAAGCCGCTGGTGATGACCTCGATGTTCTGGTTCAGCACGGCTTCGGGCGTAACGCCTTCCTTCTTGAAGGCGGCTTGTGCAAAGCGATCCGCGCAACTACCCAGCGGGATCGCGACGCGCTTGCCGTTGAGCCACTTGAGGGCTTCCTTGCCGTTCGCGAACTTCGGCGCATCGGGTTTGGCCAGCAGGATGTTGCATTGATCGGTGCCCACGCCGATGGTGCCCACGATGCGGATGTCGGCCACGTCCTGCTTGGTGGTCGACACGATGCCGGGCATGTCGCCCACGTAGCCGATGTGCTGCTTGCCCGCCAGCATCGCATTCACGATCACCGCGCCCTGCAACCCCACCGAGAATTCGACGGTCGATCCCTTGGGCAGATACTTCTCGTACATCTTCATGCCGCGCATGACGATGCCCGACCAGGATTCGGTATAGAACGGCTGGTAGCCGATCACCAGGTTGACCGGCTCGCCGGGCTTGCCGAACTCGATGTCACCTGCCATCGCGGAAGACGCTGCGCCCAAGGTCAACCCGAAGGCCGTGAAGAGGCTCACCAGCGCCGCCCCCACACGATGTTTCACGAAATACGACATGTCTGTCTCCTGTTATTTGCGCCCGGGGATGCCGGGGCGCCGATCTCTACGACAACAACCACCATGTGGCACCGACTACTTCTCGCCTTGCGTTCTCAAGTGCTTGGTGATGAGCGTCGACAACTGGCGCATCACCACATAGCCCGACGCCGGCTCATCGGCCAGCACCTTCAAAACCTCATCACCATTCAAGCGCAGCAGCGCCGATTTTTCGATGCACGTGGCCTTTGCGATGCGACGTGGATGATCGTCGAGCAACGCCGCCCAACCGAAGACCTCACCCTTGCGCAACATGAATCCGGCCAGGCTGGTGCGATCTTCGCGGCCGATCACAAACTCCACGCGCCCGGATTCGAGGATGTAGAGGTCATCGGCCGGATCGCCCAGGTCGTACAAGGTGCTCAGGCTCTCATGCTCTTCGCGGCGCGCCAGCGCATCCAGCCGCGCGATCGTGGCATCTGAAGCGCCCTTGAACAACTCCGACACCTTGAGCGCGCTCGACTGCAGCACATAGATCTCGCCGGCTTCGTGCTCGAGCTCGTAGCGTTCCAGCGGCGCCTCGGCCAGGCCCACCGCTTCGCCGGTGGTGATATCCCACTGCCACAGGTGCTGATGGCAGGTGAGCAGCGAGCCGTCGAAAAAACCTTCGTCGAGGCACACATCCTGATGCGGGCACAGGCCCTGGTAGGCGTAGAAAGCATCACCTGTATGGGCCACCAGCACCTTGACGCCGATGTCGGTGTCGTAGCTCTTCATGCCGTTGGCCGGAATCTCGCTGGCGCTGCAGATACGGATCTTCTTCATGCCGCTCCTTCAGCTGAACTTGTCGTAGCGGATGTTGTCGGTGGACATGCGCGCCATCAGCAGCATGCGCACGCTGGCATCCACAGCCGGCGGCGGCCCCGCCAGGTAAGCCCGCACGTTCTGGTAGCGGCCCTGCATGCGCCGGCCGGCCACGTCGTGCACAAAGCCGGTGTCGAAACTCAATAGCGGATGCGCAGCCTGTGCGGCGGGCGATGCCGCTTCCTCCGACAAGGCGATCGTCACCTTCAGCCTGTCGCCGCACTGCTCGCGAAGGCGTGAAAATTCGGCGAGGTAGAACGCATCCTTCATCGTGCGAACACCGAAGAACACGTCGCCGTCGTGATCGACAAAGTAGTTTTCGCGTGCGGCACGCGCGAGGATGGCCATCATGCCGGCGATGCCGCTGCCACCCGCGATGCAAAGAATGTTCTTGGCGATCTCGGGGTAGAACGTGGCGCTGCCCAAAGGGCCGAAGATCTCGACCGGCGAACCCACCACCGGCGCCGCGAAGAGCCAGTCCGACACCAGCCCACCGGGCTTTTTCTTCACCACGAATCGCAACTGCGTGGCATCGCGCTCGTAGTTGATCATCGACCAGCCACGAAACCCGTCGATGCCCGGCACCTTCACGAGCACAAACTGCCCGGCATCAAAGGCGACCGGTGCCTCGCAGTCGATGTGCAGCTGCATCACATCGTGGGTGAGCAGCTCGCTGGCGGTGATGCGGCCATTGACGGCCAGCGGCACACACACGCCGGGATCCATGTTCTGCACGAAGCTCGCCACCTCGGCCGAGACATCGCCCACCGCGCTGCACTGGCACATCAGAAATTCGTCGGCATTCTTGAGGTACTTGCGCCCGGGCGCCTCGGGCCAGGCGTTGTCGATCTGGCCCGACACCAGGCGAGCCCGGCAGGTACCGCAGGTGCCGCTGCCGCATTCGTACGGCAAGGCGATGCCTTGGCCCAGCCCCGCGTACAGGATCTTCTGCGACGACGCGGCATCGAAATGATGCGCCCGATTTCTGGCATTGACCTGGATCTTCATGGGCCTTCGACTCGGTGACTCTCGGTGGTGATCAGAAGGGAATGTGATAGCCGAAGCCCAGCATCCGCGTGTCGAGGCGGACGTTGCGATCGAGCAGCTTGGGCGCGCCATCCAGCAGGCTGACCTGGTCGATCAGCTTGCCCACCGCAAACAACTCGGTGGCGCCGCCATCGAGCGACGTACGAAACACCTGCAGCGCGCTGACCACCTGCGCCTGCGTGCCTTCGGCGTCGATCTTGACGGTGTAGATCGACACATGCCGCGTGAGCGGCGATTGGTCGCTGTTGTGCTTGGGCAGGTTGTTGAAGAGCAGCTGCATGCCGGCCTTGTCGTGCTCCAGCCAGACCATCTCCTTGCGGATCTCCGGGCTGTAGGCCGTGATGGCGTAGTGAAAGGCGGGGTCGCACAGGGCGAGGTAGTCGTTGAACTTCTTGGCGTCGAGCGCCATGCAGGTTTCGCAGACGAGTTCGGAGATGGCGGTGCGGAGATCCACGGGTGTCCTCGAATCGGTTCGGGCGGGGCTGGGCGGGATCACGCGGCGACGGTCGAATCGACAGCGGCTTTGGGGTCGTAGGCCTTGCGGCCCATGCGCCGGCTCCACTCGGCATAGAAGTGGCGCATGCCGCCTTCGTCGTGGATGGTCATGTTCTCCTCGCGGCCGTGCAGCACCCATTGGCTGTCGGTGCGCTCGCGCATCGCCAGGCCCTGGCCGTGCACACCGAGCAGGTCTTCGTGCAGGTTGCGGCCGAAAGGCCCCCAGATCTGGTTGTGATCGCGCACACGCTCGGCGCGCTCTTCGGGCGTATCGCTCTTCAGGCCGAGGCCCCGGAACTCGATGAGCAGCTTGTTGGGCCCCATCGGAATGGCGGTATCCATGCGCAGCACCGAGGTGCGCAGGTTGTACGTCATGCCGGGGAAGATGTCGATGAGTACCCACCCGCCTGGCGCCAGGCCGGGCCAGCCCACACCGCGCTGCTTGCTGCCTTCGTAGGCGTCATACTTGATCGCCATCGAGCCGACCGACGCATGGCCGTTGGGGTAGCCGGTGTACTTGCGATCGAAGTAACCGGGCTGGATCATCCCGGTGATGCGATTGAAGTAGTGCATGTAGTCGTGATAGAACTCGCTGTTCGTGTCGTGCCACAGCTTGTAGTTGGTATCCACCACCGCGCGGTGATAGTGAAACACCTCCAGCGGCTGATTCAGGTGCTCGCCCAGCGAGCTCATCGCATCGCCGATGTACTCACCCAGCGTGCAGCTGTTGTCGTCCACATTCACCCACACGAAGCCGCCAAAGCCGATCTCGGTTTTCACTTCGCGCAGACCAGCCTGCTCGCAGCCGAAGCGATCCTGATAGCCCTGCTTGCCGCGCGAGATGTCGGTGCAATCGCCCTTGGCGTTGAACGACCACGCGTGGAAGATGCAGGTGATGCGCTTGGCGTTGCCCACCGGGTCGTACAGCAGCGTGTTGCCGCGGTGCGGGCAGATGTTGTAGAAGCTGCGCACCTGCATGTCTTCGCCGCGGATCACGATCAGCGGCGCGCCGCCGGGGTGGTGAAAGGTGCGGTAATCGTAGGCGCCCGGCAGTTCCGATTCGTGGCAGGCGATGATCCAGGTGGCGTTGAACACCTTCTCCTGCTCTTCGCGAAAGATCTGCTCGTCGGTGTAGATCTCGGTGCTGACGAAATGCGTATCGGGGAAATGGGGCCGTTCTTTCCACTCGGCTGAATTGCGCGACATCGAACTCTCCGTGGGTTGCAGTGCGAGGGCCGGTGCATGCTTGCCGTGCCGGCCGAGACTCAAAGGCTGACCGGCTTCATTGCACGCTCCATGCCCAGGCCGGCCGCTGGGCCATCCTGCGGGAAACAAGGGCAAAAACAACCCCGAAAGCCGCGCATGCGAGGGTTTGTGCCAACGAGCGCGAAGGTACGATGTTTCGAATCGAAACCGAAGCTCGTTTCTCAACGAAACATCGACGGCATTCGCATAAGGCCTGGCGAAACGCGCGTGGCCGCGGCTCGCCGTGTGCGCCGCGAGCCTGCCGCGCGCTGGCATCGCGTGGCACCAAGCTTGCAGCGGCAGCCCGTTGCGTCATCACGCCATGGCGCGCCCCCGCTGCGTGACGGTCAACCCCAAGGACGATGGCAAACCCCGAGCGCTGGCTCTACAGATTTCTGCCGATGTTGCGGTGGTGGCCGCTGGTCGATCGCGGCAGCCTGCGTGCCGATCTGCTGGCCGGGCTCACCGGCACCATCATCCTCGTGCCCCAAGCCGTGGCCTACGCCAGCATCGCCGGCCTGCCACCGGAGTACGGCCTGTACACGGCCATCGTGCCGGTGATCATCTCGGCGCTGTTCGGATCGTCGCTGCACCTCGTCTCCGGGCCCACGGCGGCGTTGTCGATCGTGATCTTCTCGACGCTGAGCCCGCTGGCCGAGCCCGGCAGTGCGGCCTATATCCAGCTGGCCCTCACGCTCACCTTGATGAGCGGCGCGCTGATGCTGCTGATGGGCCTGGCGCGGCTGGGTTTTCTCGTCAACTTCATCTCGCACAGCGTGGTGATCGGCTTCACCACCGGCGCGGCGGTGCTGATCGCGGTCAGCCAGTTGAAGAACCTCTTCGGCGTGAGCGCGGCGGCCAGCGCCTCGTTTGTCGAAACGATCGCGCGTTTCGCGAACGAGCTGCCGCACACCAACCCGTTTGTGCTGAGCGTGGGCGTGGTGACGCTGCTGGCCGGCCTGGCCACGCGCCGCTGGTGGCCGAAGCTGCCGCACATGATCAGCGCGATGCTGATCGGCACCCTGTTCGCGGCGCTGCTTCAACACCTGTTCGGCGATCGCACCCACATCGCCACCGTGGCCGCCATCCCGCGCAGCCTGCCGCCGTTGTCGATGCCCGCGGTGTCGATCCAGGCCCTGCACGACCTGCCGGCCATCGCCCTGGCGCTGACCATGCTCTCGCTCACCGAAGCCATCGCCATCGCCCGCGCGGTGGCCTTGAAAACCGGCCAGCGCATCGACAGCAACCAGGAGTTCATCGGCCAGGGCCTGGGCAACATCTTCGGCAGCTTCGCCTCGGCGTATGTGTCCAGCGGATCGTTCACCCGCAGCGGGGTGAACCATTCAGCGGGTGCCAGGACGCCGCTGGCGCCGGTGTTCTCGGCGCTGTTCCTGGTGATCACGCTGATCGCGCTGGCACCGCTGGTGCGCTTTCTGCCGATGGCCTCGATGGCGGCGATCCTGTTGATGGTGGCCTGGTCGCTGGTGGATGTGCATCACATCCGCGCCATCGTCAGGGCCAGCCGCACCGAAGCCGCGATCCTGCTGGCCACCGGCCTGGCCACGCTGTTCATGCATCTGGAGTTTGCGATCTATGTGGGCGTGCTGCTGTCGCTGATGGTGTTTCTCGAACGCACCGCGCGCCCGGTTACCCGCAAGGCGGTGCCGGCACCCGGTGAAAACAGCTACCACTTCATCAACCAGACCACCGAACCCGATTGCTGCCAGCTCAAGATGATGTTCATCGACGGCGCGCTGTACTTCGGCGCGGTGGATCATGTGCAGGGCCAACTGCGCGAAGTGGATCCCAGCCATCCGGCGCAGAAACATTTGCTGCTGCTGGCACCGGGCATCAATTTCATCGACAGCTCCGGCGCCGAGCTGCTGGCACAGGAGGCGCGCCGACGGCGGCAGCTCGGCGGCGGCCTGTACTTCCATCGTCTGCAGCAGCCGGCTGTCGACATGCTCGAACGCACCGGCCATCTGCGAGAGATCGGCGCCGAGAACCTGTTTGCGATCGGCCAGAACGTGATCGACGCGCTCTATCCGAAGCTCGACGTGGCGATTTGCCGCACCTGCCCGGCGCGCATCTTCCGGCAATGCCAGGTGGCGCTGCCCAACGGTGAACCGCGCACCCCCGGCACGGTGTTCATCGATCGCCGCAAGCCCGCTTCTCCGGCGTCTGCCTGAGGGCTGCCCGCGCCTCGACAGAAGCCGCCGATGCTCGTGCTGATCGCCCTCGCCCTCACCGCCACCGTGGTCGGCATCCTCATCGGCGCGGTGGGGGTGGGCGGTGTGCTGCTGATCCCGGCGCTGAACTGGCTGAGCCCGCTGCCCCTGCAGGCGGCCATGGCCACGGCCCTGTTCACCTTCGTCTTCACCGGCATCGTCGGCACGCTTTTATTTCAGCGCCGCGGCAGCATCGATTGGGCGATCACCTGGCCGCTGGGCGCGGGCGGCGCGTTGTTCGGCTTTGTCGGCGCCTGGGCCAACTCGAAGCTCGATGCCCACGGACTGGCCTTGATCCTGGCCGTGCTGATCGTGCTGGCGGGTGTGTACACGCTGCTCGGCGGTGCCTCGCACCGCGCCGCCATCTTCCAGGGCAGGCCTCGCGAGCAAAAGCTTGTGCTGTTCGCCATCGGCGCCATCACCGGCTTCGGCTCCGGCCTCACCGGCGTCGGCGGGCCGGCGCTGTCGGTGCCGATGATGGTGCTGCTGGGCTTTCCGGCGCTGGTGGCCATCGGTGCCAGCCAGGTGATCCAGATCCTCGCCGCGGTATCAGGCAGCGCGGGTCATCTCGCCCACGGCCACATCGATTTCCAGCTCGCGGCGGGGCTCATCGTGTTCGAGGTGGCGGGTGTGTGGATCGGCGTGCGTCTGGCTCATGCGGTGGACGCCCGCTTGCTGCGCCGTGCCGTGGGCATGCTGTGCATCGCGGTGGGCGCGGGCTTGGTGCTGCGCACCTTGCGGGGCTGACACGCCTGGGAGCCCTCGGGCGCAGGCCCGAACGCTCTGCCGCCATCACCCGCCCGCAAACGCCGTCAAGGTGCCGGTGATGAGTTTGGTGAGCTGTGTCATCACCCGGTAGCCCAGCGTGTGATCCTGTTCCATCAGGCTCAGCAGGCCGGCGCCGTCGATCACCAGAAACGTGCAGGCCGACAGGCACGATGCGGTGGCGATGCGCGAATTGCAGCTGGGTGTCAGGGCCGCCCATCCGAAAACCTCACCGCGCCGCAGGATGTCGCCCGCGCTCGTGTTGCGGCCGCTGAAATCGATGGCCATGCGCACCGTGCCGTGCACCAGCACGTACATCGATTTGGCCGGCTCGCCCATGCGATACACCGATGCGCCTTCGTCTTTCTCCTGCATCTCGCTGAAGCCCGCCACGGCTTCGAGCTGAGGCGCGGAGAGCAGGCGGAAAAAGCCCGTCTGCGACAGGATCTCGACAGGCGTGAGTGCCTTGGCTGATTCGGTGCTCATGCGCAGGCTTTCTCGTGGCGTTCAGGGGATGCGTTGCAGGGGATCGGCATCGGCCATCGCCGACGCGTCGGTGGCCA
>JANMAS010000371.1:0-3909 GCA_031359975.1 Burkholderiales bacterium | reverse complement strand
GGTGGGCGGTCGGGCGCCGCTGCACCTCACTTCGGTGGGCAAGCTGTTCCTGGCCCATGACGACCCCATCCGTGTGCGCGCCTACGCCACCCGCACCGGGCTGGCCGGCCATACACGCAACAGCATCACCGACATGACCCGGCTCGAGCGCGAGCTGGCGGTGGTGCGTGGCAACAGCTACGCGCGCGACGACGAGGAACTGGAGCTGGGTGTGCGCTGCATCGCCGCGGGCATCTTCGACGACCAGGGCAAGCTGATTGCCGGACTATCGGTATCGGCCCCTGCCGATCGCCTCGAGGATGCCTGGATCGAGCGCGTCAAATCGACCGCCACGCAGATTTCCTCAGCGCTCGGCCACCGTTGAGGTGGCCGCCCGGTGGATCAGGAACGCGGCACCACGGCACCCGCCGCGGCTGGACTGACCGACACCGGAATCGCGCCCTGCGCGGCCGGCGTGGCGATCTGCTCGGACAACCACTTGCGAATGCGCTCGGCGTCGCCAACCCGAGAATAGCGCCCGGCTGAATCGAGCAGCACCATCACCAGCTGCCGCCCGGCGAGCTTGGCCTGCATCACCAGGCATTGGCCCGCCTCGGTGATGTAGCCGGTCTTCTGCACGCCGATGTCCCAGCTCGGATTGAGCACCAGCCGATTGGTGGTGCGGTACTGCAGAAGGCGGCTGCCGACGGCAACCTGGTGCTCCGGCGAAGTGGAGAGCTCGCGAATCAAGGGCACCGCATGGGCGGCCTGCACCAGCATGGCCAGATCGCGCGCGCTCGACTGATTGCTGCTCGACAGGCCGGTAGGTTCCACATAGCGCGTGTCGCGCATGCCCAGAAGTTGGGCTTTGGCATTCATGGCTGCGACAAACGTGCCCAGGCCGCCGGGATAGTTGCGCCCCAGCGCGTGTGCGGCACGGTTCTCCGACGACATCAACGCGAGATGCAACATCTCGCCGCGGGTGAGCGACGTGCCCACCTGCAATCGCGAGCGACTGCCCTTCTCCGTATCGACGTCTTCATCCGAGATGGTGAGCACATCGTCGAGCGACTGACCGGCCTGGGTGACGATCAAGGCCGTCATCAGCTTGGTGATCGAGGCGATCGGCAGCACCGCCTGCGAATTCTTGTTCAGCAGAATCTCGTTGGTTTCGGTGTCCATCACGTACGCGACGCTGGATTTCAACTCCAACGGGTCGTCCGTCTCGTGCAATCCGGAGAGCTGACCGAACGACGGGTGCTGCGGCGCGGCAACCACCACTGCACGTCTGGGCTTGAAGGCCACGGTCTTGCCGGCGCTAACCTTGCCGCGCACGCTGCTAGTGGACGAACGCCTCGCCGTACTGGCCACCGGCTTGGCGGTGCGGCCAGCGACCGGTTTGACCGCCTTGGTTTTTGCCTGCGAGGTGCGCGTCACGGCGTGCGCCGGTTCGGGCAGCACCAAGCCAGCCACCAGGGCAAAACCGACCAACGCAGCAAAAGCAGTTCGAATGAAGGGCATGTCGGGCTATCCGGCTGCGGCGCATGCCGGGCCGGCATGTGGGCGCTAGTCTATGCGTTGAAAACAAATTCAGCAAGATCAAAGACTTGCGCAAGGATTGTGAAGTTCCTTCTGCGCAAGTCAGCCGGTGCCAATCGGAAAGATACGGGTTAACCCTGGGCCGCCACCCGCTCCACCTTGCTGTGCAGCTTGTTCAGGGCTGACAGATAGGCTTTTGCCGAGGCCACCACGATGTCGGGATCCGACCCGACGCCATTGACCACCCGACCACCAAACTGCAATCGCACCGTCACTTCGCCTTGTGATTCTGTGCTGCCTGATGTGATCGCATTGACCGAATAGAGCAACATTTCGGCGCCACTTTTCACCTGCGATTCAATGGCTCGCAAGCTCGCGTCCACCGGCCCGTTGCCGGATGAGGCGGTGTCATGGCGCGTGTCACCGGCCATGAACACCACGTCGGCGTGCGGCTTCTCGTTGGTGCCGGAATGCTGCGTCATCGAGACCAGGCGAAAGTGCTCCTGCTCGGGCGTCACGCTTTCGTCGCCCACCAGCGCGATGATGTCTTCGTCGAAGATGTCGCTCTTGCGATCGGCCAGATCCTTGAAGCGCGCAAACGCTGCATTGACCTCGGCTTCGGATTCCAGATCGATGCCCAGCTCCTGCAGGCGCTGCTTGAACGCATTGCGGCCGGAGAGCTTGCCCAGCACGATCTTGTTGGCAGCCCAGCCCACATCTTCGGCCCGCATGATCTCGTAGGTGTCGCGTGCCTTGAGCACGCCGTCCTGGTGGATGCCCGAGGCATGCGCAAACGCATTGGCGCCCACCACCGCCTTGTTGGGTTGCACCACGAAGCCGGTGGTCTGCGAAACCATGCGCGAAGCCGGCACGATCTGGGTGGTGTCGATGCGCGTGTCGAGCAGAAAGTGGTCGCGCCGCGTGCGCACCGCCATCACCACCTCTTCGAGCGAACAGTTGCCCGCGCGCTCGCCGAGGCCGTTGATCGTGCACTCCACCTGGCGCGCGCCGCCGATCTTCACACCGGCAAGCGAATTGGCCACCGCCATGCCGAGGTCGTTATGGCAATGCACCGACCAGATCGCCTTGTCGGAAGTGGGGATGCGCTCGCGCAGTTGCAGGATGAAGTTGCCGTAGAGCTCGGGAATCGCATAACCCACGGTGTCGGGGATGTTGACCGTGGTGGCGCCTTCGTCGATCACCGTTTCGAGCACGCGGCACAGGAAATCGACGTCCGACCGATAACCATCCTCGGGTGAAAACTCCACATCCCCGCTGAGGTTGCGCGCAAAGCGCACGGCCAGCCTGGCCTGCTCATGCACCTGATCGGGTGTCATGCGCAGCTTCTTTTCCATGTGCAGCGCACTGGTGGCAATGAAGGTGTGGATGCGCGAGCGGGCCGCGCCCTTCAGGGCTTCGGCGGCGCGCGAGATATCGCGGTCGTTGGCCCGGGCAAGCGAACACACGACGGACTCGCGGATGTGTTCGGCGATCGATTTCACCGCTTCGAAATCGCCGTTCGACGAAGCCGCGAATCCGGCCTCGATCACGTCGACTTTCAGGCGTTCCAGCTGGCGCGCGATGCGCAGCTTTTCTTCGCGTGTCATCGAGGCGCCCGGCGATTGTTCGCCATCGCGCAAGGTGGTGTCGAAGATGATGAGCTGGTCAGTCATGGAAATAGCTCCAGGGTTCTAGGTAACGCAGCGCTGAAATGACAACGGCCCGCTGCGTGATGCTGGCGGGCCGTCGATCCGGGAGAAAAAGGTGGACGTGGACGATCAGCGCGCCGAAGGCACTCCTAGAAGTTCTAGCGACATGGCGGTGGCGTGGATGTTCACGGGCTCGAATGTAGCATCAACGATGAAGGCCGGCTTCATCCGGCTCGTCTTTCGATGTGGCGATCACGCTCACCGGCTTGCCTTTGACGCGCTTGTAGACGTAGACCGCATAGCCCGACAAGCCGTACACCGCAAACACCGCGAACAACACACCCGGCGGATGCAAGGTGATCACCGCGAAGCCCAGGGCGATGGCCACGATCACGATGAACGGCACCGAGTGCTTGAAGCTCACATCCTTGAAACTGTAGAACGGCACGTTGGTCACCATCGTCAGGCCCGCGTACAGCGTGAGCGCAAACGTGCACCACGCCAGCCAGTCGATCTCGAACACGCGGCGCCAGCCGGTATCGTCCATGACCCAGATGAACCCCACCAGAAGCGCCGCGGCCGCCGGGCTGGGCAGGCCCTGGAAGAAGCGCTTGTCGACGATCGTCAGGTTGGTGTTGAAGCGCGCCAGCCGCAGCGCTGCGCAAGCGCAGTAGATAAAGGCGGCGATCCAGCCCAGCTTTCCCAGGCCTTTTAACGCCCATTCGTAGACGATCAGCGCCGG
>JANMAS010000318.1:0-8383 GCA_031359975.1 Burkholderiales bacterium | reverse complement strand
CGGCCACGATCAGGAAGTAGCCGGGGAAATCCATCTTCAGGATCACCGCGATCTCGAATTCGAGCCGCTCCACATACTCCGCCCGCCGCTGCGCGCGCACCGCCTCATCCGGAAACAGCACCTTCAGGCGCTGCTCGAGCCCATCGAACGAAGCCTGGCGAAAGTACGCGGCCAGCGGCAGGCCGCCAGGGGTGGGAAAGTCGGGCAGAAAATTGGTACCCATCGTCAGCGTGAGATTGCAGCGCTGCGCGATGGCCACCGTGTTGGCCAATGCGGAAGGCACATCGGCAAACAAGGCCTGCATGTCGGCCTGGCTGCGGAAATACTGTTCGCGGGTGAAGCGCTTCACCCGGCGCGGATTGGCCAGCGTTTCGCCCTCGGCCACACACACCCGCGCTTCGTGCGCCTCGAAATCCTCGGGCTCGAGAAACTGCACCGGGTGCGTGGCCACCACCGGCAACCTCAGCTGCGCCGCCAGCGGCACGGCCAGGCGCACATGGGGCTCGTGCTGGGGTAAGCCGGCGCGTTGCAGCTCGATGTAGAAACGGCCCGGGAACAGCTCGGACAACCGGGTGGCCGCGTCGGCCGCGCGCTTGGCATCGCCGGCCAGCAAGGCCTGCCCCACCGCACCGAGATCACCGCCCGACAGCGCGATCAACCCCCCACCCAGCTCGGACAGCCACTCCCACTTGATCCACGCCTGCGAACGCTGCACGTTGCGCGTCCAGCCGCGGGCGAGCAGTTCGCACACATGCAGATAACCGGGGTGGTCCTGCACCAGCAGCAACAGGCGACTGGGGTTCTTGTCGCCCAGGGCCAGCAGCGGCTCCATCACCACATCCACGCCGATGATCGGCTTCACGCCCTGGCTTCGGCAGGCCTTGTAGAACTTCACCGCGCCGAACAGGTTGGACAGATCGGTGCCGGCCAGCGCCACCTGGCCGTCGGCCCGAGCCGCAGCGGCGGCGGCGTCCACCCGCAAGGTGCCGTCGACGACCGAATATTCGCTGTGGGTGCGCAGGTGGAGATAGGCCATGGATCGATTCTAGGCAGGCGCACGGGCTCGAACGTGTCTGGAGGCACTCCTACAATGCGCGCCGATGTCCGATCGCCCGCTGCGCCTGTTCGGCCTGATGCTGATGATGCTGGCACTGGCCGTGCCGCTGGCCCAGGCGCCCGACCGCGCGGTGCAATCGCTGGTGGCCCGATGGGCCCCGCCGCCTTCCGACTTTGTCGAGGTGAAAGGGCAACTGGTGCACCTGCGCGACGAAGGCCCGCGCAACGACCCCCTGCCGATCGTGCTGCTGCACGGCGCGGCGGCCAGCCTGCACACCTGGGAAGGCTGGGCTGCGGCGCTGCGCGGCCAGCGCCGGGTGATCACCTTCGACCTGCCGGGCTTCGGCCTCACCGGCCCCTTTGCCGGCCAATATCCGATCGACGACTACAGCCGCGCCGCGCACACCCGCTTTGTGCGCGACCTGCTGGACACGCTGCATCTCGATCGCTACGTGATCGGCGGCAACGGCCTCGGCGGCGAAGTGGCGTGGCAGGTGGCGGCAGCCGCGCCAGAGCGCGCGCGGGCATTGATCCTGGTGGCCTCGGCGCTTGAACCCGTACCGGCTGCCACAGAGCCGCTGGCCTTGACGCTGGCGCGCCTGCCGGTGATCGGCGCCGTCGGCGAATGGATCCTGCCGCGCGCGCTGGTGGCCAGCAGCCTGCAGGCCAGCTATGGCGACCCGGCGCGGGTCACCGCTGCGCAGATCGATCGCTATTTCGAACTGACGCTGCGCTCTGGCAACCGCGCGGCGCTGCGCACCTGGCTGCAGACGCCCGCGCCCACCCGCACAGCATCCCGGATCCCCAGCACCCGCCGGCCGACCTTGATCCTCTGGGGAGCCCGCGACCGCCTGCTGCCGGTGGCCGCGGCGGGCCAGCTGCACCACACCATCGTCGGCAGCCGGATGCAGGTGTTCGACGATCTCGGCTCGTTGCCCCAGGAAGAAGACGCGGCGGCCACCGTGGCCGCCGTTCGCAGCTTTCTCGCCATCGACGTGGACAACCCGACGCGATAGCGGCGCACCCGCCTCAAGCGACTTTCGACGCCTGCGCCAGGCGCAGCACCGATGCCAGCACGTTCTCCAGCGCCTTGTGCTGCGCCGCATCCTTGAGCGCACCGTCGTCGCCAAACGCCTCATGCGCCCGGCTGACGGCCAACTGCTGCGGCACCACCAGCATCGCAAACGCCATCTGCAGAAATTGGCGAACATAGTTGAGCGAACGCAGGCCGCCCAGGGCGCCCGGCGACGCGCTCACCAACGCCACCGGTTTGTTGGTGGTGACGATCGTGCCGGCCGGGCCGGCCTTGTCAGCCTTCAGGCGCGACAACCAGGCGAAGCTGTTGATCAGCAAGGGCGGCGGGAAGCCGTTGTACTCCGGCGCGGCGATGAACACCGCGTCGCAATCGCGCATGGCGGTGCGCAAGGCTTGCGCACTGGCCGGCACGCCCTGCGTGGCTTCGATATCGCCGTCGTAGAGGGGCAAGTCGAGGGCGCGCAGGTCGAGCAACGTCACTTCGGCGTTCATCGCGCGGGCGATCGAAGCCCCGGCTTGCGCGAGTTGCAGGTTGTAAGAACCGGTGCGTGCGCTGCCCGAGATCACGAGGAGGCGAAGCGTTGTCATGAAGGAACTCCCTGAATAGGTTGCGGTCAAGCGTTGGGGGTTGATCAAGGGGCCAGGTCGAACACCAGCACCTCGGCGTGCTGCCCACCCGCCAGTTCGAGCTGCTGCTCGCCGCTGAGTTTCGCCGCATCGCCGCTGCGCAGGCGCTGGCCGTTGACATCGATCTCGCCGCGCACCACATGCACGTAGGCCAGCCGCCGCGAATCGAGTGCCAGCGCCGCGTGCTCGTCGCCGTCGAACAGGCCGGCTCGGATCGCCGCGTCGGCATGGATGGTTACCGAGCCGTCGCGGCCGTCGGGCGAAGCCACCAGCCGCAGCGCGCCGCGTTTGCTGGCGGCGTCGAAGTGCTTTTGCTCGTAGCCGGGCGCGATGCCGCGCTGGTCGGGCAGGATCCAGATCTGCAGGAAGTGCGTGGTCTGCCCCGCGGCATGATTGAACTCGCTGTGTTGCACGCCGGTACCCGCGCTCATGCGCTGCACATCGCCGGGGCGGATCACACCGGCGGCGGCGCCTTGTGCGCCGCTGCCGTTGCCCATGCTGTCCTTGTGTGCCAGTTCGCCTTCGAGCACATAGCTCACGATCTCCATGTCGCGATGGCCATGGGTGCCAAAGCCGCGGCCGGCGGCCACGCGGTCTTCGTTGATCACGCGCAGATTGCCATAGCCCATGTGCGCCGGATCGAGGTAATCGGCGAACGAGAAACTGTGAAAACTCTTGAGCCAACCGTGGTCGGCATAGCCCCGTTCGGCTGACTTGCGAATCGCCATCATGATCCGTCACTCCTTGGCTTGAGCGTTATGAATGTGTCGAGCCTGACTCTAGGCGCGCCGCCCTCGTCATGGGTGGTTACCGCTTGAAGCCTTCGTTCAAATAAGATGAACCCGAGATGACCGACCGCCGCAGCGCCCTCACCCCCGAAGCCCTCACGATGGTCGACACCATCGCGCGCGCCGGCAGTTTTGCCGCCGCCGCGCGCGAACTGGGCAAGGTGCCCTCGGCGCTCACCTACAGCGTGCGGCAACTGGAAGAGGCGCTGGATGTGCTGCTGTTCGACCGCAGCACCCGCCAGGCCCGCCTCACCGCGGCCGGCAGCGAATTGCTCAGCGAGGGCCGGCGCCTGCTGCAGCAGATG
This sequence comes from Burkholderiales bacterium, assembly GCA_031359975.1. Lineage (GTDB taxonomy): Bacteria > Pseudomonadota > Gammaproteobacteria > Burkholderiales > Burkholderiaceae_C > JANMAS01. Next base: position 4,572 of record JANMAS010000318.1, on the reverse strand, counting down.
GAGGCGGTGGCCAACCGCGTGCGCCGCGTGGCCACCGGATGGGAAACCCAGCTCACGGTGATGGTGGACAACATCATCGCGCCCTCGGCCATCTTCGAGTTGATGGAAGCGTTTTATGCGCTGCGCGTCGAACCCGTGCGCCAGCACGCGGGCAGCGGCTTGGGCGACGACGCCACGCCGCCCACGCGGCTGCAACTGCGCCAGGGGGTGTTGTCGGGCAGCTGGGAATCGCTGGTCACCGGCCAGGCCGATCTGGCCATCGGCGTGGCGGTGGAGCCCACCAGCACGGGCGAGATCCAGTGCGAATCGCTGGGTGAGCTCCGACTCGTTCTGGCGATGGCGCCGCACCATGCGCTGGCCCACGAACCCGAGCCGATCAGCCAGGCCACGCTGGCCCGTCACCGCGTGGTGGCGATTGCCGACAGCGCACTGCGCATGACGCCGATCACGGTGAACATCCTGCCCGGCCAGGATGTGCTCACACTGCCCTCGATGGCGGCCAAGGTGGAGGCGCTGCTGCGCGGTCTGGGCTGCGGCACGCTGCCCGAAGCGCTGGCGCGGCGGCATGTGGAAGCCGGCCGCCTGGTCGTCAAGCAAACCGACTTGCCGCGCCGCCCCGGCGTGCTGCACTACGCGTGGCGTGGCGGCTCGCCTCCCGGCCACGCGCTGGCCTGGTGGCTGGCGCAACTCAAGAGCCCGGTCACCCGGCGTGCGCTGCTGGAGCAATACGCCGGGCTCGTGCTGTGAGGCTGCCCGGCCGCCCGACAGGCGAACGGCGCAGTGCGAAGCACGGAGATTGCCTTATGAGCTAAAGGATCAGGCGATCGCCGCGCGCCGCAGCACCGGCGCTTCGCGGATCGGCAGGTTGATCAGCGCGGCGCCGAGCGCCAGCGCCGCATCGGCCCACCACATCCAGGTGTAGTCGCCAAAGCGCGTCAACGCGATGCCGCCGAGCCAGGCGCCAAAAAAGCCGCCGATCTGGTGCGACAGCATCGTCAGCCCGAACAGCGTGGAGAGATAGCGCACGCCGAACAGCTTGCCGATCAGGCCGGCGGTGGGCGGCACGGTGGACAGCCAGGTGAAGCCCAGCACGATGGCGAACAGGTAAAACGTGGTCGGCGTCTTGGGCGCGGCGAGGTAGATGACGATCGCCGCCGCGCGCGCAAAGTACATCCAGAACAGCAGCATCTTCATGCGCATCACCGAGCCGAGCGCACCGGCGCTGAGGCTGCCGGCGATGTTGGCCAGGCCGATCAAGGCGATCGATGTGGCGGCCACCGTGGCGGTCTGCCCGCACAGTGCCACCTCGCCGGGCAGGTGCGTCACCAGAAACGCGATGTGAAAGCCGCAGGTGAAAAAGCCAAGGTGCAGCCACCAGTAACTGCGATCCGCCGCCGCGATACGCAGTTGCTCGCGCATGCCGGGGCCCGGCGGCGCCACGGCGGCGGCGGGTGGTGGCGACTGGGGTGCGGGTGCCGTTGCCGCCGCATCCACCGCCTTCGGCCGACGCCCGAGCAGCCATGCCAACGGCAGCGTGATCAGCGAGATCGCCGACATGGCAAACATCCCGTTGATCCAGCCCACCGAGGTGATCAGCGCCTGGTTCAGCGGCGCAAACACAAACTGCCCGAAGCTGCCGCCGGCATTGATGAAACCCGCGGCAAACGCGCGCCGCTCGGCCGGCAGGCGCTGCGCGCTCGCGCCCAGCAGGATCGACAAGCTGCCCGCCCCCGCACCGGCCGCCGCGAGCATGCCCAGCGTGACGACAAAGCCAAACTCCGAGCGCGACAACGCCGTCAGCGCGAGGCCGGAAGCCAGCAGCAAACCACCACCGACGATCACCCGCTCGGCCCCGAATCGATCGGCCAACGCACCCGCCACCGGCTGCGAAAGGCCCCAGCACAACTGCCCGATGGCCATCGCAAAACTCAGCGAGGCGATGCCCAGGCCGGTGGTGGTGTTGATCGGTGAAAGGTACAGCCCGGTGGTCTGCCGGATACCCATCGTCACCATCAGAATGGCTGCGGCGGTGATCGCCAAAGGCCAGAACGCGCTCTTGTTGTTGGTCATGTTCAGCAACCCTCCCCGGTCATTGTGTGGCAGGTGATTTTTTCATGCCGACGGGCCGACAATCGCGCGCATGCAGCCGATCAGCGGACGTTTCGCGCCATCGCCCACCGGGCCCCTGCACGCGGGATCGCTGGTCGCCGCGGTGGCCAGTTGGCTCGACGCGCGAGCGCTCGGCGGGCGCTGGCTGGTCCGTATCGAAGATGTCGACACCCCGCGCTGCGTGGCCGGCGCCGGCCATCTGATCCTGGCCCAACTCGCCGGCTTCGGGCTGCTGCCCGACGAGGCACCGGTTTGGCAATCAACCCGCGGCGCGGCCTACGACACCGCAGTGGCAACCTTGGTGCAACGAGGCCTGGCCTACCCGTGCGCCTGCAGCCGCAAGGACATCGACACCGCGCTGGCCGCCGCCGGCCGGCCGCATCGGTCAGCCGAAGAACGGGTGTACCCCGGCACCTGCCGCCATGGCCTGCGCGGGCGCCCGCCGCGCGCGGTACGGCTTTGTCTGCCCGCCGACGCAGTCCCTGTGCGTTGGCTCGATCGGCGGCTCGGCGCGCAACAACAGGATGTGGCGCGAGACGTGGGCGACTTCGTTCTGCACCGTGCCGATGGGCTGTGGGCCTACCAGCTGGCGGTGGTGGTTGACGACGCATGGCAGGGCATCACGCACATCGTGCGCGGCGCGGATCTGCTCGACAACACCGCGCGCCAGATCGTGCTGCAACAAGGCCTGGGCCTGCCCACACCGCGCTACCTGCACACCCCGCTGATCACGCTGCCTGACGGCCGCAAACTCTCGAAACAACACGGCGCCCCGGCCATCACCCCCGGGCCAGCCGCTCTGCGCGAGGCCTTGACCCTGCTGGACATGCCGGCCACCGCCCAGGCCACCGCCGATCTGCTGGCCCACGCGGTGGCCGCCTGGCGGTACCGTTGGTTCCATGGGGCGGATTCCCGAGGGCCAGGCGACTCGGCGTAGCATGCGCGCTGCCTGAAAAGTTACGCTCCCCACAACCACCAAGGAAGTCTGATGCCAACCACCCCCAGCGGCCTGCAATTCGACGACACCATCATCGGCACCGGCGATGTCGCCACGGCCGGCCAGCGTGTCAGCGTGCACTACACCGGCTGGCTGCACGATGCCGCCGCACCGAACCTGCGCGGACGCAAGTTCGATTCGAGCAAGGACCGTGGCGATCCCTTCCGCTTCGCGCTTGCGGGTGGGCAAGTCATCGCCGGCTGGGACGAAGGTGTGCAGGGCATGCGCGTGGGCGGCACGCGGGTGCTGGTGATTCCGTCGGAGCTGGGCTACGGCGAACGCGGCGCGGGCGGCGTGATCCCGCCGCGGGCCACGCTGGTGTTCGAGGTGGAACTGCTGGCAGTATGACCACGCGCGGCACCGCGAGGTCCCACCACCCGGAATCACAGGGCCAGCAAGGTCTTGCGGTAGTGCACCAGCTCGTCGATCGATTCGTGCACGTCGGCCAGCGCGGTGTGCCGGGATACCTTGACCAGGCCTTCGAGCGCTGAGGGTTTCCAGCGCTTGGCCAGCTCCTTCAAGGTGCTGACATCCAGGTTGCGGTAGTGGAAAAACGCCTCCAGCCGCGGCATGTAGTTGGCGAGGAAGCGGCGATCCTGGCAGATCGAATTGCCGCACATCGGGCTCTTGCCCTGAGGCACCAAAGTGGCCAGCCAGTCGATCACGGCCGCCTCGGCGGCGGCTTCGTCGACCTGCGACGCCTTCACCCGATCGATCAGGCCGCTGCGGCCGTGTGTGCCCTTGTTCCAGGCGTCCATGCCGTCGAGCACGGCGTCGGTCTGGTGGATGGCGAACACCGGGCCTTCCACGCGCACCGTCAGTTGCGCATCGGTGACGACCAGCGCCACTTCGATGATGCGATCGGTGGCCGGTACGAGGCCGGACATTTCCAGGTCGATCCAGATCAGGTTCTGGTCGGAGAGCGGCAGGTCGGTCATGGGTATGGCGGGCGGGCTGTTACGGGCATTGTCGCAGCCCTACACTGCGAAGCATGCCGAATGATTTGCTCCTGACCCTCGTCTTCTCGCTGGCGCTGATCGCCTCGCTGGCCACCAAATTCTGGCTGGCCACCCGGCAGATGCGCCATGTGGCGGCGCATCGCTCGGAGGTGCCGGCGCCGTTTGCCGGCACCGTGTCGCTGGCCTCGCACCAGAAGGCCGCCGATTACACCTTGGCCAAGGCACGCTACGGGCTGCTCACCGCCGCCTTCGGCGCCGCCGTGCTGCTGGGCTGGACCTTGCTCGGTGGCCTCGACGCGCTGAACGTGATCGTTCGCGATGCCGTGATGCCGCGATTCGGCGTGATGGCCTACCAGCTGGCGCTGCTGGCTGCGTTTGCCCTCATCGGCGCGGTGCTCGACCTGCCTTTCGAGTGGTATGCCACCTTCAAGCTGGAGCAGCGTTTCGGCTTCAACCGCATGACACAGGCGCTGTTTTTCGGCGACATGCTCAAGAGCGTGGTGATCG
>JANMAS010000283.1:0-14356 GCA_031359975.1 Burkholderiales bacterium | reverse complement strand
GGATAGCGCCGCCCAGTCGCCCACACGCACGCTGACCATCGGCTCACCGGCCTCGAACGCTCGCAGCGCATCGCGTAACGCGGGCGGCACCGGCTTAGCACCTTGCGCCTGCGCGTCGGCAAACACATACACCAGCTCACCATGCACCAGCGCCAGCTCCCCGAGGCACACCGCCACCTCGAAGACCAGCGACGAGTTGCCCACTCGCGCACAGCGGATGCCGATCTGCAGCAGATCGTCATAACGCGCCGGGGCGTCGTACTGCAGCGTGGCCTTGCGCACGAACAAGTCGCCGCCCAGCGAATGCATGGTGCCTTCGTAGGGCACCGCCATCGCGCGCCAGTAGCTGGCCAGGGCGGTATCGATGTACATCAGGTAGTGGCTGTTGAAGACGATCTTCTGCATGTCGACTTCAGCCCAGCGCACACGCAGCGAATCGACGAAGCGGAAGTCAGTGGGTGTCATGGTCACCAATCAGGAGTTCGGTTTCAACGCGCCCAGGCGCGTGTCAGGGCGTCGGCCGCCACCGCATGTGCCAACGACGCTTCTTTCACCACGCGGCCCATCTTGATGAAGTCGTGGGTGACGCCGCGGTAGAGCTCCAGTTCCACCGGCACGCCGGCCGCCCGCAGGCGATCGGCGTAGGCGACGCCTTCGTCGACGAGCGGGTCGCATTCGGCCAGGATCACACAAGCGGGTGCCACGCCCGACAGATCATCGGCATTCAGCGGCGCGAAACGCCAGTCACCTCGCATCGGCCGGTCGATGTACTGGTCGAAGAACCAGTCGATCGCCACCGATTCGAGCACGTAGCCGCTGCCGTAGGTGGTGTGCGAGGGTGTGTCGGCATACGAGGTGGTGCCGGGCGTGATCAGCAACTGCAGCGACAGCGGCAGCCCGGTGTCGCGCGCATGCAGCGCACAGGCAGCGCACAGCGTACCGCCGGCGCTGTCGCCACCCACGGCCAGGCGGGTGGCGTCGAGACCGTGCGCAGCGCCGTTGACGGCCAACCACGCCATCGCCGCCCATGCGTCATCGACTGCCGTTGGAAAGCGGTGCTCGGGCGCCAAGCGATAGTCCAGCGCCACCACCGCACCGCCCGATCGCAGCGCGAGCTGGCGGCAAAGGCTGTCGTGGCTGTCGAGATCACCTATCACGAAGCCGCCGCCATGCAGGTAGAGCAACACCGGCAGCGGTGCGGCATCGGCGGGCTGATCCGCATACAACCGCGCCCGTAGCAAGGTGCCGTCGGATAACGCCATGGTGAAGTTCTCCACCCGCCGCAACTCGGCACGGCGCACCTCCAGCATCTCGGACGCGGCAGTGAACAAGCGGCGCGCCTCGGGCGGTGCCATTTCATGGAGCGCCTTGCGGCGCACTTTATACATCTTGCGCACCAGATCGGCCATCTGGGCGGTGAGCGGTGCGGGTCGGGTTGTCGGGTTCAAAGACATCACCGCGAAGCCATCGATGGCGCTGATTCTAGGAATGCGCTGCCCGGGCGCGAAGACAAATACGCCAGTGGTGTGGCCACGGGCGCAGAGATCGGGCGCGGGCGCGGGTTGCGCCCGCGGCCGATCAGCCGTGTTTGCTGTCGAAGAACTGTTCGTCTTCGGTGGAGCCTTTGAGCGCGCCGGTGGACGCGTCGCGCTCGATGGTGGTGGTGACGGCGTCGAAATAACCCGTGCCCACTTCGCGCTGGTGCTTCACCGCGGTGAAGCCCTTGTCGGCAGCGGCGAATTCGGCTTCCTGCAGCTCGACAAACGCGCTCATCTGGTTACGCGCGTAGCCGTGCGCGAGGTTGAACATCGAGTAGTTCAGCGCATGGAAGCCGGCCAGCGTGATGAACTGGAACTTGTAGCCCATCGCACCCAGTTCGCGCTGGAACTTGGCGATGGTGGCGTCGTCGAGGTTCTTCTTCCAGTTGAAGCTGGGCGAGCAGTTGTAGGCCAGCAGCTTGCCGGGGAACTTGGCGTGGATCGCGTCGGCGAAGGCCTTGGCGAAGGCCAGGTCGGGCTTGCCGGTTTCGCACCAGATCATGTCGGCAAACGGGGCGTAGGCGAGGCCGCGGCTGATGGCTTGGTCGAGGCCGTTTTTGGTGCGGTAGAAACCTTCCACCGTGCGATCGCCGGTGGTGAAGGGCTTGTCGTTGTCGTCGATGTCGCTGGTGACGAGATCGGCCGCTTCGGCATCGGTGCGGGCCAGCAGCACGGTGGACGTGCCCATCACATCGGCCGCGAGGCGCGCGGCCACCAGCTTGCTCACCGCTTCACGCGTGGGCACCAGCACCTTGCCGCCCATGTGGCCGCATTTCTTGGCGGCGGCGAGCTGGTCTTCGAAGTGCACCCCGGCAGCGCCGGCTTCGATCATCGCCTTCATCAGCTCGAAGGCATTCAGCACGCCGCCAAAGCCAGCTTCGGCATCGGCCACGATGGGGGCGAAGTAGTCGATATCGCTCTTGCCTTCGCTCCACTGGATCTGATCGGCGCGCTGAAAGGTGGCGTTGATCTTGCGCACCACTTTCGGCACCGAATCCACCGAGTACAGCGACTGATCGGGATACATCTCGCCGTTGCTGTTGGCATCACCCGCCACCTGCCAGCCGGAGAGATAAATGGCCTTCAGGCCGGCCTTGACCTGCTGCATCGCCTGGTTGCCGGTGAGCGCGCCGAGCGAGTTGACAAACGGCTCGGTGTTGACCAGGTTCCACAGCTTCTCGGCACCACGCTTGGCCAGCGTGTGCTCGATCGCCAGAGAGCCACGCAGACGCACGACATCGGCGCCGGAATAGGTGCGGGTGATGCCCTTCCAGCGGGGGTTTTCAGCCCAATCCTTTTCGAGGGCGGCGGCTTGTTGTTCGCGGGTGGGTTGCTGGCTCATCAAAGACTCCTTGCGTGGCGAAAGAAGGTGGGAACGATGAGCCAAGATTAGTCCTGTTGGCCTTCAGTGTGAAGACTTATGTCTTATAGAAGAATGAAATTGTTGTTCATATATATCAATGGGTTATCGACATCATTTCACAATGCGGCAATTAGCTTTTCATCATGGAAAAGAATGGCGCACTGCAGCAACGCCATTTTTCATGATGCGGAAAGTGCATTTCAAATGGCGGAATCTCCATCCCAGGCTTGCAGCACTGCCGTCAACGCTGCCAGCGCGTAGCGCACCTTGGCCGGCTGCGCATCCCGCCTGGGCGTGACCGCATGCACTGGCATCGCAGCCGACTGCCAACCCGGCAAGAGACGCACCAATCGCCCGGCCTCCAGATCGCCGGCCACATCGCTGGGCGCCAGCGCGGCCACACCCAGGCCGGCCAGGCACAGCAGCTGCATGCTGGGATGGTTATTACTGTAGACCCGCGCCTGCGGACGCAACTCGCTCGTCTGCCCCGAAGGCCCGATCAGCGTGAGCGCGCGCCCGCCTGGCCCATTGGGGCGTGCCATCAGCCATTCATGCGTCAGCAGTTCCTGGGGTGTTGCCGGCACACCGTGTCGGCCCACATAGGCCGGCGCCGCCACGATGATCATTTTCATCGTGCCGATGCGCCGAGCCACCAGGCTCGAATCCGCCCACTCACCCACCCGCAGCGCCAGATCGATGCGCTCCGCAATGAGATCGGTGGCGGCGTCGTCGAGGAGCAGGTGCATCGACAGGCGCGGATGCGCAGCCAGCAACGGCCCGAGCGCGCGGGCGATCAGGTTGGCAAAACCCACCGGTGCGGCCAGGCGCAGCTCGCCTTCGGGTGCATCGCGCAGGCTGGCGAGCGCATCGTTGGCCCCCCGCGCCGCAGCCAGCATCGAGGTGCAGCCTTGCAGATAGCGGGTGCCGGCCTCGGTGAGGGTGAGCCGCCGCGTCGAGCGATGCAGCAGGGCCACATCCAGCGACACCTCCAGCGCGCGCAATTGCTGGCTCACGGCAGAAGGCGTCATGCCCAGGAGCCCGGCGGCCGCGCGCATGGAACCGCGCTCCACCACGGTGGCAAAGATCGCCATTTGCCGAAACGGAAGCAGCGTTTCCATTGGTTAGCTCAACTACACAGTGAATGCGATTATTGGTAACTAGCAGGTTGATTGTGCATTGCGTAAGCTTTCGACATCCCAACGCACCGGAGATCTTCATGAAACTAGCTCTGATTGGCGCCACCGGCTTTGTCGGCAGCGCGCTGCTCACCGAAGCCCTGAGCCGTGGCCACGAGGTGATCACCCTCGCCCGCACGCCGGGCAAGATCACGCCGCAAGCGCGATTGACCGTTGTGCAAGCCGATGTGCTCGACGCCGCTCAGGTGGCCGACGCCGTACGCGGCGTCGACGCGGTGCTCAGCGCCTTCAACCCGGGTTGGGGCACGCCGGACATCTACGATCGTTTCCTTGAAGGCACGCGGGCCATCGTGGCCGGCGTCAAGCAAGCGGGCTCGCCGCGATTGCTGATCGTGGGCGGCGCCGGCAGCCTGTTCGTGGCGCCGGGTGTGCAACTGGTGGACACGCCCGAGTTCCCTGCCGAATGGAAACAGGGCGCCCTTGCCGCGCGCGATGCGCTGAACCTCCTGCGCGACGAGCCGGCGCTGAACTGGACGTTTCTCTCGCCGCCGGTGGGTCTGCATCCGGGTGCCCACCAGGGCCCGTATCGTGTGGGCGCCGATGAGCTGCTGATGACCGAAGGCGCACCTGCCGGCATCACTTCGGCCGACCTGGCCGTGGCGCTGCTCGACGAAACCGAAACGCCGCGCCACCTGAAGCGCCGCTTCACCGTGGCCTACTGATCCCGCCTGCGGCCACATCGGCCCGCCCTTCGGCGGGCCGAGCCGGCGTTGCACAATCCGCCGACAACGTCGGGACGAACAACGATGCGCGGATTTGCGTTTTTGAGTGGCCAGGGTTTCATGAAGGTGCCACCGGCGTGTGCCACCGATGCATACGCCGTCGCCGGTGTCGCGTGGGATGGCTCCACCACCAACCGGCCGGGCGCCCGCTTCGGGCCCCGCGCCATCCGCCAGGCCAGCCACATGCTGTGCGATGGCATCCATCCGTTGTTCAACGTCACGCCCGACGGCCAGCTCGGTGATGCCGGCGATCTCGACCTGCCCAACACCAGCCTCGAGCGCATGCGCGAAGCCATGATGGCGCCGGTGCGATCGCTGATCGGCCAACACCACATGGCCTGGATCGGCGGTGATCACTCCATCACCCTGCCTTTGCTGCGCGCCTACCGCGAACATCTCGGCCGGCCCTTGGCGGTGGTGCATTTCGATGCCCATTGCGACACCTGGGAAGATCACTTCGGCGAGCCCAGCGGCCACGGCACCTGGGTGTACGAGGCGATGCGGGAGGGCCTGGTGGTCAACACCTGTTTCACCCAGATCGGCATCCGCTCGCCCGGCGAGCGCGAGGCACGCGAGTACGTGCGCGACCAGGGCGGCATGATCTTCACCGCGCGCGATCTGCGCGGCCTCGAAAGCCCGGCGCAGCTGGCGCCGGTGGTCAGCGCCATCGTCGATCGCTGGCGCGAAGCGGGCGAGCCGCCGATCTACCTGTCGCTCGACATCGATTGCCTCGATCCGGCCTTTGCGCCCGGCACCGGCACGCCCGAGCCGGGCGGCATGACCACCAACCAGGTGCTCACCTTGGTCGAAGAGCTGGCGGTGCTGCCGTTTGTCGGCATGGATTGCGTAGAAGTGGCGCCGCCGTACGACCACGCCGAACTCACCGCGAACGCCGGCGCGTCGTTTGTATGGACCTACCTCTGCGGCCAGATCGCGCGCAACAGCCGCTGAGGCACGGGGTTACAACACGCGTTACAGCGACAGCGCCGTGGTGCGCTTCACCGTGCGCAGCACCAGCATCGAATTCGAGCGCACCACGCCGGGCAGCCGCATCAGCACCTGCTCGTGAAAGCGCTCCAGATCGGCAGCGTCGCGGTAGGTGAAGCGGATCAGGTAGTCGTTGCTGCCGGCAACATAAAAACAATCCAGGATTTCGGGCTCATCGCGTACCGCCAGCTCGAAGGCCTCCAGCGCGGCGGTCGTCAAGCGTTCGAGGTTGACGATGGTGAAGCTGGTGCCGGCCTGGCCCACCACTTTGGGATCCACCAGCGCCACGTACTGCGCGATCACGCCCCGCTCTTCGAGCGAACGTACCCGCCGCAGGCAGGCCGACGGCGACAAGTGGATGCGTTGCGAAAGCTCCAGGTTGGACACCCGACCATCGCGCTGCAACTGGTCGAGGATGTGCCGGTCGATCGAATCGAGTTGCACCTCAGGGCTCTGCATTCGCATTTTGTGCCGTTTCGCTTGATGTTATTCGCATGATATTGCAAGGCTGCGGGTTCACCCCGCATCGGTGCGCAATCACATTGCGTTGCCACGCGCCTAGACTTGGGCGGGCACGTTGTGTGCACCGTGTGCCTTGTTCCCCATGGCCATCGCCCCCCTGAGGAGTTCCGGATGAGTGCCCCGCAAGATCTCGACGCGTTCTGGATGCCGTTCACCGCCAATCGGCAGTTCAAGAAAGCGCCGCGCATGCTGGCCCGCGCCAGCGGCATGCACTACTGGACGGACGACGGCCGCGAAGTGCTCGATGGCACCGCCGGCCTGTGGTGTGTGAATGCCGGCCACTCGCGGCCGCACATCGTCAAGGCGATCCAGGCGCAAGCCGCGGAGCTGGATTTCGCACCCACCTTCCAGATGGCTCATCCCAAGGCCTTCGAGCTGGCATCGGCGGTGGCCAAGCTGGCGCCGGGTGACCTGAAGAAGGTGTTTTTCACCAACTCCGGTTCTGAATCGGTGGACACCGCGTTGAAGATCGCGCTGGCGTATCACCGCGTGCGCGGCGAAGGCCATCGCACCCGCCTGATCGGCCGCGAACGCGGTTATCACGGCGTCAATTTCGGCGGCATCTCGGTGGGCGGCATCTCGCCGAACCGGCGCATGTTCGGCGTGATGCTCAACGGGGTGGATCACATCCGCCACACCCACGATCTCACCCGCAATGCGTTTTCGGTGGGCCAGCCCGAGCATGGCGCCGAACTGGCCGACGATCTCGAACGCCTGTGCACGCTGCACGATCCTTCCACCATCGCGGCGGTGATCGTCGAGCCGATGGCCGGCTCCACCGGCGTGCTGATCCCGCCCAAGGGCTACCTCGATCGCCTGCGTGCGATCTGCGACAAACACGGCATCCTGTTGATCTTCGACGAAGTGATCAGCGGATTCGGCCGCACCGGCCAGCCGTTCGCGGCGCAAACTTTCGGCGTCACGCCCGATCTGATCTGCCTGGCCAAGGGCATCACCAACGGCGCGGTGCCGATGGGCGCGGTGCTGGTGAAGCAGTCCATCCACGACGCCTTCATGACCGGCCCCGAAAACCTGATCGAGTTTGCCCACGGCTACACCTACTCCGCCCATCCGCTGGCCTGCGCCGCCGGACTGGCCACGCTGCAAACCTACGCCGAAGAGGGCCTGCTCACACGCGCTGGTGAGCTGCAACCCTACTTCGCCGAATCGCTGCATGCTCTCAAGGGCCTGCCAAACGTGATCGACGTGCGCAACATCGGGCTCGTCGGCGGCGTGGAATTTGCGCCTTCGGCCGAAGGCCCCGGCAAACGCGCCTACAAGATCTTCACCGATTGCTTCGAGCAAGGCGTGCTGGTGCGGGTGACGGCCGACATCCTGGCACTCTCGCCGCCGTTGATCGTCGGGCGTGAACACATCGATCGCATCGTCGAAACCATCGCGGGCGCGATTCGCCGGGCTTCGTGACCGCCCCCAGGCCGGCCGAGCCGGCCGCCCCCCAAGGGGGTCTGAGTAGACCGGCAAAGCCGGATCTACTCAGGAGCCCCGCCGGATAGCCAAGCTCTTTCTATGCGCCTATTGAGCATCGACCAGGATCTCGCCAAGAATTCGTACTACGCGGCCACAGCGCCGCGTGATCGGCGTTATGCGCCGCTGACCAGTGCCGAGCGCTGCGATGTGGCGGTGGTGGGTGGAGGCCTGGCCGGGTTGTCGGCGGCGATCGAACTGGCCGGCAAGGGATTGAGCGTCGTGCTGCTCGAAGCGCGTCAGCTCGGCTGGGGTGCCAGCGGGCGCAACGGCGGGCAGGCGATTCATGGCCTGGCCTGCGATCAATCGGTGATCGAGGCGCAGCTCGGCCTGGCGCAGGCCAAGCGGGTGTGGGATATGTCGATCGAGGCCATTCGGCTGATCGGCGAGCGGCGCGCGCGCTTCGGCATCGAATGCGATTGGCGCGATGGCTACCTGGGCCTGGCGGTGAGCCCGCGCAAGGGCCGCGAGCTGGCCGAATGGGCCGACCGCATCGACACCGTCTACGGCTATCCGCTGCGCCGCATCGCCGCTGGCGAAACCCGCCAATGGATCGCCAGCACGCGCTATCACAGCGGCATTCACGATCCGCAGGGCGGCCATCTGCACCCGTTGAAGTTCACCCTCGGGCTGGCTCGCGCCGCGCAAGCGCTCGGCGTGCGCCTGTATGAAGATTCGCCCGTCACCGAATTGGTGCAAGGCGCCGAGCCGCGCCTGCGCGCAGGCTCCGGCGAGGTGCGTGCGCGCCATGTGCTGCTCGCCGGCAACGTCTATCTGCAAGGGTTGGTGCCGCGCCTCGAAGCCCGCATCATGCCGGTGGGCACCTACATCATCGCCACCGAAAAGCTAGATCCCGCAGTAGCCAATTCGCTGGTGCCCTCGCGCGCGGCGGTGTGCGACAGCAATTTCGTACTCGACTACTTTCGCACCACCAACGACGATCGCATGCTCTACGGCGGCCGCGTCAGCTACAGCACCGTCACGCCGCCGAACCTGGCCGACAGCATGCGCCAGCGCATGGCGCAGACCTTTCCACAGCTCGCCAAATCCAAGGTCGAATTCGCCTGGGGCGGTTTTGTCGATATCTCGATGAATCGCGCGCCCGATTTTGGCCGCCTGCCCGCCGCGCCGGGGCAGCCGGCGAACGTCTACTATCTGCAAGGCTTCTCCGGCCACGGCCTCGCGCTCACCGGCCTGGCCGGCAAGCTGGTGGCCGAGGCCATCGTCGGCGATGCCTCGCGCTTTGATGTGTTCTCGAAAATTGCGCATCGCCCCTTCCCCGGTGGGCGCTTGCTGCGCACACCGGCGCTGGTGCTGGGCATGGCCTGGTATCGCCTGCGGGATGCGCTGGGATGAATGCGAAGGATGACCTTGTCATGACCAAACCCGTGGTGCTGGTGCCCGGTTGCAATCGGATGATGGGCGACCACCCCTTCCACATGGCCGGCAAGAAATATGTCGACGGCGTGCGCCTGGCCGCCTGCCTGCCGCTGATCGTGCCATCCGCCGAAACCGGCGAGATCGACGAACTGCTCGATCTGGCCGACGGTGTGTTTCTCACCGGATCGGCATCCAACGTGCATCCCAGCCACTTTGGGCAGGAGGTGCACGATCCATCGTTGCCGCTCGATCCGCTGCGCGATTCGTGGACGCTGCCGCTGATCCGCCGCACGCTGCAGCGCGGCGTACCGCTGCTGGCCGTGTGCCGCGGCGCGCAGGAGACCAACGTCGCGCTCGGCGGCACCTTGCACCAGGCGGTGCACGAGGTGAACGGCAAGGCCGACCACCGCGCGCCCGAAGATCTGCCCACCGATCGTCAATACGGCCCGCTGCATCCGGTGGAGGTGCTGCCCGGTGGTCTGCTCGACACGCTGGTCGGGCAAGCCCGTTTCGATGTCAATTCGCTGCATGGCCAGGCCGTGGATCGCCTGGCACCCGGCTTGCGTATCGAAGCCCGAGCCCCGGATGGCGTGGTCGAAGCGTTTTCGATGCCCGAGGCTGCCGGATTCAACCTGTGCGTGCAATGGCACCCGGAGTGGCAGGCCGCGGCCAATCCGGTCTCGGTGTCCTTGTTCAAGGCCTTCGGCCTGGCTTGCAAATCGTACCGGGATCGCCGTTCCGGCATCGCCGCCTGACACCTTTCCCGCGTGGCCCATCGCCGCGCCCATGCATCACCACTCGTATCAGGATTTTTATGGCGACCCGCAACATCGAAAATTTCAGTCAACTCGAACAATGGCTCAACGACCGCCGCGTCACCGAGATCGAATGCCTCGTGCCCGATCTCACCGGCGTGGCGCGCGGCAAGATCCTGCCGCGCGAAAAGTTCACCGAAGACCGCGGCATGCGGCTGCCCGAGGCCGTGGTGGCGATGGGCGTGACAGGCGAATTCCCCGAAGAAGGCCCGTACTACGATTTCATCAGCCCCAACGATTTCGACATGCACCTGCGCCCGGACCCGAACACCGTGCGCATCGTGCCTTGGGCCACAGACCCCACCGCCCAGGTGATCCACGATTGCTTCGATCGCCACGGCAACATGATTCCGTTTGCACCGCGCTCGGTGCTGCGCAACATCTGCGATCTGTACGAGGCCGAAGGCTGGGATCCGGTAGTCGCGCCGGAGCTCGAGTTCTACCTGGTGGCGCGCAACACCGATCCCGATGTGCCCTTGAAGCCGCCGATCGGCCGCAGCGGGCGCGCCGAAACCTCGCGCCAGGCCTATTCGATCGACGCGGTGAACGAGTTCGATCCGCTGTTCGAGGATGTCTACGCCTATTGCGAGCAGATGGAGCTGAACGTCGACACGCTGATCCACGAGATCGGCGCCGGCCAGATGGAAATCAACTTCTTCCATGCGCACCCGCTCGGTCTCGCCGACGAGGTGTTTTTCTTCAAGCGCACGGTGCGCGAGGCGGCGCTGCGGCACAACATGTTCGCCACCTTCATGGCCAAGCCGATTGCCGGCGAGCCGGGCAGCGCGATGCACATCCATCAGAGCCTGATTCGCAAGTCCACCGGCAAGAACCTCTTCAGCAACGAAGACGGGTCGCCCAGCAAAGAATTCCACTGGTACATCGGTGGCCTGCAGAAATACATCCCGTCGGCCATGGCCTTGTTCGCGCCGTACGTCAATTCGTATCGGCGCCTGACGCGGTTCACCGCCGCGCCGATCAACATCCAGTGGGGCACCGATAACCGCACCGTGGGCATTCGCTCGCCGCTGGCCTCGCCCCAGGCGCGACGGGTCGAAAACCGCGTCATCGGCGCCGATGCCAACCCGTACGTGGCGCTCGCCGCCACGCTCGCCTGCGGCTACCTCGGCATCAAGAACCAGATCGAACCCTCCCCCGAGTGCAAGGGCGATGCCTACCTGGGCGATTACTCGCTGCCCCGCAGCCTGAGCGAAGCCTTGGCGCTGCTGCGCGGCGATCAGGCCTTGCGCGGTGTGCTCGGCGAATCGTTCGTCACCGTTTACACCGAGATCAAGGAGATCGAATACGCCGAATTCATGAAGGTCATCTCCCCGTGGGAGCGCGAGCACCTGCTGCTGCACGTCTGAACGAAAACCAGGATTCATCATGACCATCGCCAGCACAGAACGCCGCCCCACCCGATCCACCGCCGAATGGCAAGCCGCCGACACGGCGCACTTCCTGCACCCCTTCACCGATTTCCAGTCGCTGGCCGGCAAGGGCTCGCGCATCGTCACCCGAGGTGATGGCATCTACATCTGGGACAGCGAGGGCAACAAGATCCTCGATGCGATGTCCGGCCTGTGGTGCGTCAATGTGGGCTACGGCCAGCGCCCGCTGATCGATGCCGCCACCCGGCAGATGGAGCAACTCGCGTTCTACAACGCGTTTTTCCAGACCGCCACGCCGCCGGCCATCGAACTCGGCGAGCTGCTTGCCGAGGTGTGCCGCGGCGCGGGCGATTTCAAGCACGTGTTCTTCTCCGGCTCCGGCTCGGAAGCCAACGACACCAACGTGCGCATGGTGCGCCGCTACTGGGATCTGCTCGGCCAGCCGCAGCGCCAGGTCATCATCAGCCGCAAGAACGCCTATCACGGCTCGACGATGGCCGGCGCCTCGCTGGGCGGCATGAGCTACATGCATGCCCAGGGCGGCCTGCCGATACCCGGCATCGTGCACATCGAGCAGCCGCACTGGCACCTCTACGGCCGGAGCATGTCCAGGGATGAGTTCGGCCTGGTGGCGGCGCGCTGGCTGGAAGACAAGATCCTGGAGGTGGGGGCCGACAAGGTGGCCGCCTTTATCGGCGAGCCGATCCAGGGCGCCGGGGGCGTGATCGTGCCGCCGGCCACCTACTGGCCCGAGATCCAGCGCATCTGCGACAAGTACGACATCCTGCTCATCAGCGATGAAGTGATCTGCGGTTTCGGCCGCACCGGCCAGTGGTTCGGCTGCGAGACCATGGGCTACAAGCCCGACCTGATGACCTTCGCCAAAGGCGTGACCAGCGGCTACGTGCCCCTGGGCGGCACGATGGTGGGCGAGCGCATCGCGCGGGTGATGATCGACCAAGGCGGCGAGTTCGAACACGGCTACACATACGCCGGCCACCCGGTGGCCTGCGCCGTGGCGCTGGCCAACATCCACCTGATCCGTGATCTCGGCCTGGTGGATCGTGTGCGCACCGATACCGGCCCGTATCTTGCAAGCCGGTTTGCCGAACTGGGAAAACATCCGCTCGTCGGCGAACAACAAACCTGCGGGCTCATGGGCGCGCTGCAACTGGTGAAGAACAAGGAGACCGGTGAGGCCTTCCCTGGGGCGCTCGAAGTAGGCATGGTGTGCCGGGGCCATTGTTTTGGCAACGGCCTGATCATGCGTGCCGTGGGCGACCGGATGATCATCGCGCCGCCGCTGGTGTGCACCCGGGCGCAGATCGACGACATGGTGGGACTGATCGCGCACTGCCTCGATCTCACGCTCGCCGATGCGCGCAAGCAGGGGTGGCTTTGAGTCTCAGGGGGATTTTTTCGAGCCGTGTCCCCCGCGTTGCCCCTTGTCGCGTTCTCAGGGCATGCCCGAGGTGCGCACAGGGGCCCGCATTGGACACACTGTGGAGCATCTCGTTTTCAACCTTGATCCTGGAGATCCAAGCATGAAGTTGACTGTTTCGCACCGCACCGGTGGTGCCCTTGTCACGTTCGCCGCCGCGTTGTTGAGCGCGGGGCTCGCGCACGGGCAGGAGAAGATCCTCAACATCTACAACTGGTCGAACTACATCGCCGACGACACCATCGCCAATTTCACCAAGGAAACCGGCATCAAGGTGCGCTACGACACCTTCGACAGCAACGAGATCCTGCATGCCAAGCTGGTGGCCGGCAAAACCGGTTACGACATCGTCGTGCCGTCGTCGTACTGGGGCAAGATCCAGGCCGATGGCGGCTTGCTCACCAAGCTCGACAAATCCAAGCTCCCCAACTTCAAGAACCTCGATCCTGCGCTGCAGGAGCAACTGGCCAAGCTCGATCCGGGCAACCAGTTCATGGTCACCTGGCTGTGGGGCTACACCACGGTGGGCATCAATGTCGACAAGGTGAAAGCCGCGCTAGGCAGCACGCCGATGCCGGATAACGCGTGGGATCTGGTGTTCAAGCCGGAATACATCTCCAAGCTCAAGAGCTGCGGCGTGAGCTTTCTCGATTCGCCCACCGAGGTGATTCCCGCCGCGCTGCATTACCTGGGCAAGCCGGCCTACAGCAATGCCACCGCCGATTACGCCGGCGTGGCGCCGCTGTTGAAATCGGTGCGCCCTTACGTGACGCTGTTCAGTTCGTCGGGCTACATCAACGACATGGCCGCCGGATCGGTGTGCGTGGCGCTGGGCTGGTCGGGCGACATCAACATCGCCCGCAATCGCGCGATCGAAGCCAAGAACGGCGTCAAGATCGAAGCGCTGATCCCCAAGACCGGCGGCATCATCTTCATGGACACCATGGCCATCCCGGCCGATGCGTCCAACGTCGATAACGCCTACAAGTTCATCGACTACATCCTCCGCCCCGAGGTGAGCGCCACCCTCACCAACGCGGTGTTCTACGCCAACCCGACGAGCATCGTGTCGAAGAAGTTCGTCAAGCCCGAAATCGCCGGCAGCGCCACGGTGTTTCCCAGCGACGCCGACATGAAGCTGATGGCCGCACCCTCGGCGCTCACCAACGACACCCGTCGCAACATGACCCGGCTGTACACGTCATTCAAGACCGGTCTCTGAGCGCCCGCCGGTTCAACGACACCTGATACCACTGATCACCCAAGGGAGGGTTGCCGATGACTGCCGCGCCTGTAAAAGAAGATAACTTTCTCCAGATTCTGGATGTGGTGAAGGATTTCGGCGGGGGCGCGGTGGCCGTCAATCATGTGAGTCTGAACATCGGCAAGGGCGAGATCTTCGCCCTGCTCGGTTCCTCCGGCTGCGGCAAGAGCACGCTCTTGCGCATGCTCGGGGGATTCGAGACGCCCACCTCCGGCAAGATCATTCTCAACGGCCAGGATCTCTCCGGCCTGC
>JANMAS010000243.1:0-3271 GCA_031359975.1 Burkholderiales bacterium | reverse complement strand
TCTGAAATGAAACGTTTGCACTCAAGCCGGTGTAGCGTGCACGGTGTAGCCGATCTGCTGAAGCCGGCGGATGAGGCGGTTGGCGGTCTTTGTCGCGTCGGCGCGGTCGAAGTGAGCAGCGCCAAGGTCGTGCCATTCCGTGCCGTCGCGCAGCATGTGCCAGGCGGCGGTGAGCATCGAGGCGGCTACGGCGATGATGGCCTTCTTGGCGCCGCGGCGGGCGCGCAGCCTGTGGAACTGGGCTTGCAGGTAGCCGCCCTTGACCTTGACGGCGGACCAGGCGGCTTGCACCAGCGTCGTCTTGAGCCACTTGCCGCCGCGGCGAAGCCGGGTGCTGCGGCGCTTGCCGGCG
Source organism: Burkholderiales bacterium (assembly GCA_031359975.1). Taxonomy (GTDB): domain Bacteria; phylum Pseudomonadota; class Gammaproteobacteria; order Burkholderiales; family Burkholderiaceae_C; genus JANMAS01. Next base: position 2,919 of record JANMAS010000243.1, on the reverse strand, counting down.
CTCTCATCGTTGCGCGGGCACATGCAGGCCCAGGACAGCAGGTGGCCCGGCGTGGCGAAGCGCGACATGTCGACCCCGATCTCGGCCACGATCACGTGCGCGCTGACATCACTCACGCCCGGCATCGTGCTCAGCAGCCTGGCGGCTTGGCGAAACGGCTCCAGGCCGAGGCCCACCTCCTTCTCCAGCTCGGCAACGGCCTTGTCGAGCGCGTCGATGTGAGCCAGGTGCAGCTTGAGCATGAAGCGGTGATGCGTGCGGATGCGTCCGCGCAGCGCTTCGAGCAACTCGGCGCGGCTGGCCTTGACGCGGCCGATGCACGAGACCAGACGTTCGGGGTCGGTCTGGCCGTCGATCAGCGCCTGCAGCACCGCGCGCCCGCTCTTGCCCAGGATGTCGCTAAGCACGACGCTGAGCTTGAGGTTGGCGTCCTCGAGCACCTTCTCGATGCGTTGAGCGTGGGCGCTCCTCTCGCGCACGAACTGCTTGCGGGTGCGAGTCAGCGTACGCAACTCCTGCACCGCCACCGGCGGAACGAAGCTGGCGCGGATCAGGCCGTGTGCCAGCAGGTCGGCCAGCCACACCGAGTCGTTGACGTCGGTCTTGCGACCGGGCACGTTCTTCACATGCGCGGCGTTGGCCAGCACCAACTCGAAGTGGCCTTCGAGCACATGCCACACGGGCTTCCAGTACACGCCGGTGGCCTCCATGGCGACGTGCTCGACCCCGAGGGATTCGAGCCAATCGGCCAGCGCCAGCAGGCCCGAAGTGGTCGTGGCAAAGGTGCGAACTTCCTGCAGCGCAGGGCCCTCACCAGCAATGCGCGCACACGCCACCACGGTCTGCTTGTGCACGTCCAGTCCCGCGCAACGCGGATAAATGACTTCCATGATCGCCTCCAATGTGCGGCGACATCGGCGTGCGGCCCACGTCATCGAAGTCTGAAATGCGTGCTCACGAGCTCAAGGCCCGAGGCGACAGTACGGGGTGCTCGTGGAGCCGCGGGTCCAACTAGGATTCGGGTTCGAGGCACCAAGTACAAACCGACCTCTTTGCCGGACGCCGCACCACTATTTGACGCCAGTTTCATGCGTCGCGGGTCGCGCGAAGCGCGGTGGAGCAACTAGGATGAAACTGCCTCCAGGATCGGTTGACTCCGGGCCAAGCTTTCATCCGCAGGCTTGCTATGGCTGGAGCGGGATCAGGCCGACGGGGCGCTCTGCTCCGCTCATGTCCCCCGTCGTCGGCCTGCGGCCGCCTCCTCCTCCTTTACTTCGCTGCGCAGAGCGCCCCGCCGGCCTGATCTGGCACCGAGGTGGCTGTTCAACCGCCGCGAAGAAGAGTCGGTGCCGGCCAAGGGCGTTGGGTGCCCGACGCAGCGAAGTCAAGGAGGAAGGGCGGACGCAGTCCGCCCTGGAGGACATGAGCGGAGTCGGGCTCCCGAGGCCCTTGGCACGCGCCACCCACGCCACTGAGACAAACCCAAGTTCGATGCGTCGCGGCTCGCCACAAGCGCGGTGGAGCAACTGACATGGCCTCATTGGGCAAACGCGCTTATGCCGAGATGTTCGGCCCCACCGTCGGCGATCGCCTGCGTCTGGCCGACACCGAACTGGTGATCGAGGTCGAGCAGGATCTGACGCTGCGCGCTGGCGGTTACGGCGAAGAAGTGAAATTCGGCGGCGGCAAGACGATCCGCGACGGCATGGGCCAGGGCCAGATGCCCAACGGGCCCGGCGCGCACGAAGCGATGGACTGCGTGATCACCAATGCGTTGATCCTCGACCACTGGGGCATCGTCAAGGCCGATATCGGCTTGAAGGGCCAACGCATCGCCGCCATCGGCAAGGCCGGCAATCCCGATGTGCAGCCGGGCGTGGATATCGTCATCGGCCCGGGCACCGAGATCATCGCGGCGGAGGGCATGATCGTCACAGCCGGTGCGATCGACACCCACATCCACTTCATCTGCCCGCAGCAGATCGAAGAAGCGCTGATGAGCGGCGTGACGACGATGCTCGGCGGCGGCACCGGCCCGGCCACCGGCACCTTTGCCACCACCTGCACGCCAGGCCCCGAGAACATCGCCCGCATGCTGATGGCGGCCGACGCGTTTGCGATGAATATCGGCTTCTTCGGCAAGGGCAACGCGAGTCGGCCCGAGGCGCTGCACCAGCAGGTAAGCGCCGGTGCGATCGGCCTGAAGCTGCATGAAGACTGGGGCACCACGCCGGCCGCGATCGATTGCTGCCTGAGTGTGGCCGAGGCCACCGATGTGCAGGTGGCGATCCATACCGACACGCTCAACGAAAGCGGCTTCGTCGAAGACACGATCGCCGCCTTCAAGGGCCGCACGATCCACAGCTTTCACACCGAAGGCGCGGGCGGCGGCCACGCACCCGACATCATGAAGGTGGTGGGCGAGGCCAACGTGCTGCCATCGTCCACCAACCCCACGCGCCCCTACACGATCAACACGCTCGACGAGCACCTCGACATGCTGATGGTGTGCCATCACCTCGATGCATCGATCGCCGAAGATCTGGCCTTTGCCGAAAGCCGCATCCGGCGCGAGACGATCGCCGCCGAAGACATCCTGCACGACCTGGGCGCGATCAGCATGTTCAGCTCCGACAGCCAGGCCATGGGCCGAGTGGGCGAGGTGTGGATCCGCTGTTGGCAGACGGCGCACAAGATGAAGCAGCAGCGCGGCTGGCTGACGCCCGGCGCGGCGGCGGGCGGGCGCGACGCGGCCGAGCGCGCCGACAACTTCCGCGTCAAGCGCTATGTCGCCAAGTACACCGTCAACCCGGCCATCGCGCACGGCATCGGCCACGAGGTCGGCAGCGTCGAGGTTGGCAAATGGGCCGACCTGGTGCTGTGGCGGCAGCCTTCTTCGGCGTCAAGCCGTCGCTGGTG
>JANMAS010000230.1:0-27747 GCA_031359975.1 Burkholderiales bacterium | reverse complement strand
GATCAGATGCAGCTCGCGAAGGCGTGCAATCACCAGATCCGCCGCCGCGTCGGCCGAGTTTTCCACCGTGTTGATCACCAGATCGGCATTTTCAGGGGCTTCGTACGGTGAGCTGATCCCGGTGAAATTGCTGATCTCGCCACGACGTGCCTTCTTGTACAGACCCTTCACATCCCGATCCTCGGCCACATCGAGCGGTGTATCCACATGGATCTCGACGAACTCACCTTCAGCGAGCAGGCTGCGAGCCATGGCACGCTCGGCCCGGAACGGCGAGATGAAGGCTGTCATCACGATCAGTCCGGAATCGATCATCAGCTTGGTCACTTCAGCCACGCGCCGAATGTTCTCCACCCGATCAGCCTCGGTGAAGCCGAGATCCTTGTTCAGGCCATGCCGAAGGTTGTCGCCATCGAGCAGATAGGTGTGACGCCCCAGCGCGTGCAACTTCTTCTCGACCAGATTGGCGATGGTGGATTTGCCGGCGCCCGACAGGCCGGTAAACCACAGCACCGCCGGTCGTTGGCCCTTGCTCAATGCACGCGCGGTCTTGTCGACATCCACATGCTGCATGTGGATGTTGTGTGATCGGCGCAGTGCGAAATGCAGCATGCCCGCGCCCACCGTGTTGTTGGTGAGCCGGTTGATGAGAATGAACCCGCCGGTATCGTGGTTGACGGTGTACGGATCGAAGGCAATCGGCCGATCGAAGGCGAGATTGACGACGCCGATCTCGTTGATCTCCAATTTCTTCGCCGCCAGGTGTTCCATCGTATTGACGTTGACCTTGTACTTGGGCTCGGTCACCGAGGCCGACACCGTCTGCGACCCGATCTTCAGCAGATAGGGGCGACCCGGCAGCAGGGGCTCGTCGGTCATCCACACCACGGTGGCCTCGAATTGATCGGCCACTTCAGGCGGCGATTCCTTCGTCGACAGGATGTCGCCGCGCGAGATGTCGATCTCGTCGGTCAGCGTGATCGTCACCGATTGGCCGGCCACAGCCAGAGGCAGATCACCGTTGAGCGTGACGATGCGCGCCACCGTGCTCTCACGGCCCGACGGCAGCACGCGCAGCTTGTCGCCGGGCTTGACCATGCCGGCCACGATCTGGCCGCTGAAGCCGCGGAAATCAAGATTCGGCCGATTGACCCACTGCACCGGCATGCGGAAAGGCGTGGTTTGCAGTCGCGATTCGTCGATCTCGCAGGTCTCGAGGAAACCCATCAGCGTGGGGCCGTGGTACCAGGGCGTTTTTTCGCTCGGCTCGAGCATGTTGACGCCCTTGAGGGCCGACAACGGAATCGGCGTGATGTCGCTCAGGCCGATTTGCTTGGCGAACGCGAAGTACTCTTCGACGATGTTGTTGTAGATCGTTTCCGAATAATCCACCAGATCCATCTTGTTGATCGCCAGCACCACTTTCTTGATGCCGATCAGCGAAACAAGGTAGCTGTGGCGACGGCTTTGCGTGAGCAGGCCGCGTCGCGCGTCGATCAGGATCACCGCCACATCGGCGGTGGACGCGCCGGTGATCATGTTGCGGGTGTACTGCTCGTGCCCAGGGGTATCGGCAACGATGAACTTGCGGCGGTCGGTGGAGAAAAAGCGATAGGCCACGTCGATCGTGATGCCCTGCTCGCGCTCCGCGGCGAGGCCATCGACGAGCAAGGCAAAGTCGATATCGCCGCCTTGCGTGCCCCACTTCTTGGAGTCGTTTTCGATCGCCGCGAGCTGGTCTTCGAAGAGCATCTTCGATTCGTACAGCAGCCGGCCGATGAGCGTGCTCTTGCCATCGTCGACGCTGCCGCAGGTGATGAAGCGCAGCAGGCTCTTCTTCTCGTGCTGGCGCAGGTACTTTTCAATGTCGGTGGCGATCAGGTCTGAAACGTGTGCCATGTCTATTCCTTCAATGTGCTGTATGCGTATTCCAGGCCGCTTGCGTGGATCCGGCTCCGCCGTTCCGCTGCAAAGGCGCCCGCGGGCGGCGGCGACCAGTAAGGAGCGTGGGGACTCAGAAGTAGCCTTCCTGCTTCTTCTTCTCCATGGAGGCCGACGCATCATGGTCGATCACGCGGCCCTGGCGCTCGGAGGTCTTGGTCAGCAGCATTTCCTGAATGATGGCCATCAGCGAGTCGGCTTCGGACTCGACCGCGCCGGTCAGCGGATAGCAGCCCAGAGTGCGGAAGCGCACCTTCTTCATCATCGGCACTTCGCCTTCCTTCAGCGGCATCCGCTCATCATCCACCATGATCAGCGACCCGTCGCGCTCGACCACCGGGCGCTCCTTGGCCAGGTACAGCGGCACGATCGGAATGTTTTCGAGGTGGATGTATTGCCAGATGTCGAGTTCGGTCCAGTTCGAAATCGGAAACACCCGAATCGACTCGCCCTTGGCCTTGCGCCCGTTATACAGGCGCCAGAGTTCAGGGCGCTGGCTCTTGGGATCCCAACGATGCTGGGTGGAGCGGAACGAGAACACGCGTTCCTTCGCACGCGACTTTTCTTCGTCGCGCCGCGCACCGCCGAAAGCCGCGTCGAAGCCATATTTGTCGAGCGCCTGCTTCAGGCCCTGCGTTTTCCACATGTCGGTGTGGATCTGCGAGCCATGATCGAACGGGTTGATGCCCAATTCCTTGGCTTCAGGGTTGTGATAAACGAGCAAGTCCATACCGATTTCTTCGGCCATGCGACTGCGCATCTCGTACATCGCCCGGAATTTCCAGGTGGTATCCACGTGCAGCAGAGGAAACGGCGGCACCGAAGGGAAAAATGCCTTGCGTGCCAGATGCAGCATCACGGCCGAATCCTTGCCGATGGAATACAGCATCACCGGCTTTTCGCACTCGGAGACAACTTCGCGCATGATGTGGATGCTCTCGGCTTCCAGGCGCTGCAGGTGGGTCAGTGTCATGGGACGATCCGTGGTTGGGGAAATCGGCGCCCTCGATCGAGCCGCGCTTGGCGGCATATCGGTCGGGACGAGGGAAACTTCAGTTCGACGGCTGTTTGGCGGGTTCATCCCGGGCGGCAACTTTCCGGGTGGCTGAGGCGATTGAGCCTCGAGCACCATGGCTGTGGGCGTGCGACGCGCCGACAGCGCGACGGGCGATGCGATCACTTGCAAGCGCGGTGCCTGCGCGGTCAGCCAGTCGGCCAGAGCGCTCGCGCGGCGCAGATCGGGCCCGTGCAGCATCGCTACACAGGGGCCCGTGCCGGCGGCGCGCAGGCGCGTGAGGAAATCCATGTGCGCCGCCGCATCGGGAGTGGCGCAGGCGGGCAGCCAAAGCAGATTGCCGCGCGGGGCCATCGCCACCATCAGGTGCACGCCGACATCGCCCTTCGAGCCCCGCCCGGCAGGCATGGGCTCCCCGCGCGGCAGCCACACATTCAGACTGGCGAGCCCGCACCAGTACAAACGTGCGGGCGCGGAGCGCGCGCTGGCCTGGGCCACCGGCCAGGTGTCGAGCAGCCATTCGCGCTGCGTTGGCGTCATGCTGTGCTGATCGATCTCTCGGGGCAGGCGAAACGACAGGCCCACCCGCTCCAGCATGCGCAGGATGGCCCGCGCCGGAGGCTCGACGCCGAAGCGCTCCACGATCAACTGGCGAACCGCCGCCACCGACCACAAAGCCGTGCCCACCAGCCCCAGATCGACGGGCTGACATCGCAACAACCACTCGACGAGACAGCGCTCCTGCTCGGTGCTGAGCGTACGCCCGGCACCTCGGGGCCGACCCCGTCGCCGCACGTCGATCGCCCGCCATCCACCGCCGGTAAAGGCTCGAAAGGCTTGAAGGATGGTGGGCGAAGACAGCCCGGTTTCGTCACGAATCTGCACCAGCGGCCGCCCATCCACGCGCAACTGCACCGCCCGCCGCCGACGGGCGTTCAGATCGGCGATCTTTTCGGTGGGCAGTGGCATGGCGTGCGGAAGAATCCCGATGTTGCAGCGCTGTTGCAGGTTGCCGCGCAGTTTGCAGCGCAGTTACAGTCGCGTCAATAAAACTTTTAATGGCAGAATTGTGCCACTGGTTTTGGCCAAGGTCTAGCATCCGGTCCACGCCCACCCACCATCAAGGACGAAAATCACGATGAGCCACTCGCATTCCCTCAGTGAGTTGTTGACGCAACTGATCCCCGTGATGCGCGATGCCGGCAAGGTCATCATGGACATCTACGCCACCGATTTCGTGGTGGTGAAGAAGGGCGATGCCTCGCCGGTGACGCAAGCCGATGCGCTGGCCGAGGCCTTGATCCTGGAACGCCTCGCAGCCATCGCGCCGGAGATTCCGGTAGTGGCAGAAGAGGCCGTAGCCGCAGGCCATACACCGGAAGTGGGCGATCGCTTCTGGCTTGTCGATCCGCTCGACGGCACGAAGGAATTCATCAGCCGAAACGGCGAATTCACCGTCAATATCGCGCTCGTCGAACACGGCGTGCCGGTGCTCGGCCTGGTGTTCGCACCGGCCCTGGATCGCCTCTACCTCGGCGCCCAGGGCGTGGGCAGCCGCATCGAAGACGCCGCCGGCAGCCGCGCCATCCAGTGCCGGCATGTGCCCGATGAGGGCTTGACGGTGGTGGCCAGTCGGTCACATGGCGACGCCGCCGCGCTCGACGCTTATCTCGCAGGCCGCAAAGTGGCCAGTAACATGGGCGCCGGATCGTCGCTCAAGCTGTGCCTGGTGGCCAGTGGTGAAGCCGATCTGTACCCACGCCTGGGCCGCACGATGGAGTGGGATATTGCCGCCGGGCACGCCGTGCTGCGCGCTGCAGGCGGCAAGGTGACCGATCTGGCCGGGCAGGAACTGCGCTACGGAAAGCCGGGCTTCGACAACCCGCATTTCGCCGCCAGCGGCCTGGCCTGACCTTCCCCGGCGCCACGCGGTGCGCTGGTTGTTGGCCAGGTGCGGGCGGTAACATCGCCACCGCGTGACCCCCTCCGAGCCCGATATCGTCGAAGCCCTCGACTCGCCCTTTGGCGGGCTGGGGCAGCCCGACGCCGACGACGGATCGGCGCGGTTGCCACGCGCCGTCGTTCACGGTGCCGGAGTGGCGCGCATCGCTACCTTGCCAGCCCTGCTCGACGACGTCACCTTGTGCCGACCGGGCGCGCCGGAACCACCCGATCTGGTGCTGGCCTGGGGCCGAAAACCCAGCGCCGAGGCGGCCGCGCGATGGGCGTCGAGCCGCGGATTGCCTGTGCGCTATCTCGAAGACGGCTTCTTGCGCTCGCTGGGCCTGGGTAACGAAGATCCGCCGCTGTCCGTCGTCGTCGACGACACCGGCATCTACTACGACGCGAGCACCCCATCGCGCTTGGAACGTCTGGTCAAGCGCGCTGGAACGCCGGCCGACAGCGCCCGCGCCCGCGCCGTGTCGGCGCAATGGCGCGAAACGCGCGTGTCCAAATACAACCACGCGCGCGAACAGGGGCAGGCGTTGCGCCCCGGCGACGTGTTGGTCGCCGACCAGACGTTTGGCGACGCATCCATCCGTCACGGGTTGGCCGATGCCAACAGCTTCCAGCGCATGCTGGTTGCCGCCCTCGATGAACATCCGACCGCCCGGATCGTCGCCAAAGTGCATCCGGATGTGATCGCTGGCCGCAAGCGCGGGCATTTCGATCGGCTCACCGCCGGCGAAGCCGCGCGCGTCACATTGCTGGCTACATCGGCCCATCCTGCCGGTCTGCTGGAACAGGCGGGTGCCGTCTACACCGTCACGTCGCAGCTCGGATTCGAGGCGCTGCTGTGGGGTTGCCCGGTGCGCGTGTTCGGCATGCCGTTCTACGCCGGCTGGTCGCTCACCGCGGACGATCTTCCCGCACCCAGCCGTCGCACGCCGGCCACGCTCGAGGCGCTGGTGAATGCCGCGCTGGTGCGCTACCCACGGTATGTGCACCCGGAAACCGGCCTGCGCTGCGAGGTGGAGGATCTGCTGGGCTGGATGGGCCTGCAACGCCGACAACAGGAACGTTTTCCGCCGGTCGTGCAGGCGATCGGCTTTTCTCGCTGGAAGAAGCCGATCGTGCGGGCGTTTTTTGGCGGGAGCGAGGTGCGATTCGTGCGCGGGCCCCGACACGTGCCACCGCTGGCCACCGTGGCCGTGTGGGGCCGACGCGATGTGGGCGATCTCCCCGCCGACACCCGGGTCGTGCGGCTGGAAGACGGCTTTCTGCGCTCGGTGGGCCTCGGTGCCGACCTGGTGCGCCCGATGTCGTGGGTGATGGACAGCCGCAGCCTCTACTACGACGCGAACCGCGGCTCGGATCTGGAGCATCTGCTGCAGACGACCCTGTTCGATGCCCAGTTGCTCGTACGGGCCGGCGAGATCAGGCAGCACATCCTCAAGCTGGGGCTCACGAAATACAACGTCGGCAGCACGCCGTGGGTGCGGCCTGCGGGCACCAGGCCGGTGGTGCTGGTGCCGGGCCAGGTGGAGTCCGACGCCGCGCTGGCGCTGGGATCGCCGGTGGTGCGAACCAACCTCGCGTTGCTCAAGGCCGCCCGCGCGTTGCGGCCTGACGCGTACCTCGTCTACAAGCCGCATCCCGATGTGGTGGCTCAATTGCGTCGTCGCGGTGCGCACGAAGATCAAGCGAACCAGCATTGCGACGAAATCGTCATCGACGCGCCCATCGATGCCCTGCTGCGCCAGGTCGACGAAGTGCATGTGATGACATCGTTGGCAGGCTTCGAAGCCTTGCTGCGTGGGCGCGCCGTGGTGGTGCACGGCTGTCCGTTTTATGCCGGATGGGGATTGACGACCGACCTGCAAGCGATGCCGCGTCGCGATCGCCGCCTGACACTCGACGAACTGGTCGCCGCCGTGTTGATCCTGTATCCCACGTATGTCAGTCGTGTCACGAACCGTTTCACAACGCCCGAGCGTACCCTCGCAGAACTGGCTGAATGGCGGGAGCGCGAAGGGCCGACACGTGCCACGTGGACGCGGCAGGCGTGGAGAGGCCTGCTGCGATGGGGCCGCTCGCTGACCGGTGGCCCACGCTGACGACCGGTCGTGATGGCGCAACAGCGCCTGAGGCCGGGGCACCATCCGCTTCGCACTTTCACCACACCCTCGGACGACCGAGGCCGGCATCACCACTACTGCACGAATCGTCACGCTCGTGTCGGCGCTCGACCACTAGACTTGTTCACAGTCGTTCAGGCCCAACCCGGCGCGCGTCTTGCACTGAACCTTGCACACCTCCCACTCAAGCGCTCACACGCACAGGAATCGATCACCCCGATGAACTCGCCGGCCTCTCTCTTACGACTCCTCGCGCGCCGGCGCGTCTTGCTGTTGCAAGGGCCGATGGGCCCGTTCTTTTCGCATCTGGGCGATGTGCTCAAGTCGCGTGGTGCCTCGGTATGGCGCATCAATTTCAATGGTGGTGACGATTGGTATTCGTCGGCGCGCGATGACATCCTGCGCTTCACGCAGCCGCTGCATGAGTGGCCCACGCGCTTGCGGGCGATCACCGAAGAATTACGTATCGATTCGATCGTCTTGTTCGGCCAATCCCGGCCGATGCACCAAAAGGCCATCGAACATGCGCGCGCCAACGGCATCGCTGTTTTCGTATTCGAAGAAGGTTACGTGCGGCCGGATTACGTCACGCTCGAACTGGGCGGCGTCAATGGCTGGAGTTCGATCCCCAGGCATCGCAGCTTCTATGACACCCAGAGCGCCGAGATGCCGCCGCCGCCCGAGCCGACCAATCAACACTTCATGCGCGTCGCCGGCATTGCCATGACCTACGCTGTGGCGATGCTGGCCGGACGGCTGCGCTACCCGCATTACGAACATCACCGCGATCTGAACCTGCTCACCGAAGGTGCGCGCTGGTGGCGCGGCTTGGGCCGCAAATGGGCGCGCGGCGTGATGGAGCGCAACAGCCTCGCGGAGCTGACGCAGGCCGATCGCACCCAGAAGTGGTTCCTCGTGCCGCTGCAGGTGCACACCGATGCCCAGGTACGGGATCACTCGCACTTCAGCGGCATGCCGGAGTTCATCCACGCGGTGATGAAATCCTTCGCCGAGCATGGCGACCCGGCCCATTGGCTGGTGTTCAAGCATCACCCGCTGGATCGCCCGTACAACGATTACTCCAGGTTCATCGCCGGACATGCCAGCCAGATGGACATCACCCACCGGGTGCGCTACATCCACGATCAGCATCTGCCCACGTTGCTCAAGCACACCCGTGGCGTGGTCACGATCAACAGCACCACCGGCATCCAGGCGCTTTATCACGGCACGCCTGTGCTGCCGCTGGGCGATTGCCTCTACGCCGTGCCGGGCCTGGTGCATTCGGGCCCGCTTGAAACTTTCTGGCACGAGCCAGGCGCGGTGGACGCCGATCTGTTCCAGCGCTTTCGCACCTACCTCGTACAGCAAAGCCAGCTCAACGTGAGCTTCTACGGCCGCACGCCGGGCCTGCCGCTCTACAAGAGCGGCGCCAACGCCCGTCGGCTGTCGTCCAGCGCCATCGACTGACGCGCCGCCCAGTCGGCCAACTGGTCTTCACCGATACGGCCCACGTTGAAGTAGTCGGCCTGCGGATGGGCCAGATGGAAGCCGCTCACGCTGGCCGCCGGCATCATCGCCAGGCTTTCGGTCAGCTCCATGCCGATTTCGTGGGCGGCCAACACCTCGAACATCGCGCGCTTGACGGTGTGATCCGGGCACGCCGGGTAGCCCGGCGCCGGGCGGATGCCTCGGTACGCTTCGGCGATCAGTTGGGCGTTGTCGAGCGTCTCGTCCGCCGCGTAACCCCACAGTTCGGTGCGCACCCGTTGATGCAGGCGCTCGGCAAACGCCTCGGCCAGACGGTCGGCCAGCGACTTGAGCATGATGGCCGAATAGTCGTCGTGATCGGCGAGGAAAAAAGCCTCCTTCTTCTCCACGCCGATGCCGGCCGTCACCGCAAACAGCGCGATGTAATCGGGAGCGACACCCAGCGGCGCCACGAAGTCTGAAAGGCAGCGATTGGGCCGCCGCACGCCGTCGATCACCGGCCGCTCGCTTTGCATGCGCAGACCGTGCCATGTCATCAACCGCCGGCTGCGCGATTCATCGGCAAAGATCGCGATGTCGTCGTCGTTGACCGTGTTGGCCGGATACAGGCCGATCACGCCGTTGGCGGTGAGCCAGCGGCCCTCGATCAGGCGCTTCAGCAAACGCTGACCATCGCTGAACACACGCCGCGCGGATTCGCCCACCACGTCATCCGTGAGGATGGCGGGGTAAGGGCCCGCCAGATCCCAGGTCTGGAAAAAGGGTGCCCAGTCGATGTAGGCGGCCAGTTCGCTCAGATCGTAGTTGCGAAACACCCGGCGGCCGATGAATTTGGGGCGCGCCGGCGCGCTGGCTGCCCAGTCGATCGGCGTCTTGTTCGCGCGCGCCTGGGCCAGGCTCACCAGCGGCGTCACCTTCTTGTTGGCATGCAGCTGGCGCACGTGGGCGTAGTCGGCGTTGACAGAGTCGATGTAGGCGGCCGCCTTCTCATCGCTGAGCAACTCGCTGCACACGCTCACGCTGCGGCTCGCATCGGGCACATAAACCACCGGGCCCTCGTAATGCGGCGAGATCTTCACCGCGGTATGAACCCGGCTGGTGGTGGCGCCGCCGATGAGCAGGGGGATCTTCTTGATGCGGAAGTGCTCGTCGCGCTGCATTTCGGCGGCAACGTACTGCATTTCTTCGAGGCTGGGCGTGATCAGGCCCGACAAGCCGATGATGTCGGCGCCTTCCACCTTGGCGCGAGCGAGGATGTCCTGGCAGGGCACCATCACGCCCATGTTCACCACTTCGAAGTTGTTGCACTGAAGCACGACGGTGACGATGTTCTTGCCGATGTCGTGCACGTCGCCCTTCACCGTGGCGATGACGATCTTGCCGCGCGCCTTGGCCTGCCCGCCGGCATCCACCATCGCCTGCTTCTCGATCTCGATGTAGGGCAGCAGATGCGCCACCGCCTGCTTCATCACCCGCGCGCTCTTGACCACTTGCGGCAGGAACATCTTGCCCTGGCCGAACAGGTCGCCCACCACATTCATGCCCGCCATCAGCGGGCCTTCGATCACATGCAACGGCCGCCCACCGGCCGCCTGGATCGCCACCCACGCTTCTTCGGTGTCTTCGACGATGAAATCGTTGATGCCCAGCACCAGCGCATGCGACAAGCGCTCGTTCACCGGCTTGGCGCGCCAGGCGAGCTTGGCGGTGTCGTCCTTGGCCGCGCCCTTGGCGGTTTCGGCGATCTCCACCAGGCGCTCGCCGGCATCCGGGCGGCGATTCAACACCACGTCTTCGACACGCTCGCGCAGTTCGGGCTCGATGTCATCGTACACGCCCATCATGCCGGCATTGACGATGCCCATGCTCATGCTGGCGCGGATCGCGTGGTACAGAAACACGGTGTGGATCGCCTCGCGCACCGGCTCGTTGCCGCGGAAGCTGAAACTCACGTTGCTTACCCCGCCGCTCACCTTGGCGCCGGGCAGGTTTTGCGTGATCCAGCGTGTGGCCTCGATGAACTCGACCGCGTAGTTGTCGTGCTCTTCGATGCCGGTGGCGATGGCGAAGATGTTGGGGTCGAAAATGATGTCTTCCGGCGGAAAACCCACCTGGTCGACGAGCAGCCAATAGGCGCGCTCGCAGATCGACGTCTTGCGCGCGAAGGTGTCGGCCTGGCCCTTTTCGTCGAACGCCATCACCACCGCCGCGGCGCCGTAGCGGCGCACCAGCTTGGCCTGGTGCAGGAACACCGCTTCGCCCTCTTTCAGCGAAATCGAATTGACGATGCCCTTGCCCTGGATGCACTTCAGGCCGGCCTCGATCACCTCCCATTTGGAGCTGTCGATCATGATCGGCACGCGGGCGATTTCGGGCTCGCTGGCGATCAGGTTCAGAAAGCGCACCATGGCGGCCTTGCTGTCGAGCATGGCCTCGTCCATGTTGATGTCGATCACCTGCGCACCGTTTTCCACCTGCTGGCGCGCCACCACCAGCGCGCGCTCGAACTCACCCGCCAGAATCATGCGGGCAAAGGCCTTGGAGCCGGTGACGTTGGTGCGTTCGCCCACGTTCACGAAGAGCGAGCCAGGGCCGATCAACACCGGCTCCAGGCCGGACAGGCGCATCGGCGGTGGCGCGGGCGGAGTGGTCTCGGGTGTGGTCATGTCATGCCACCTGCAGTTCGGAAGGCAGGGCGGAAAAGAGCGGATCGTGCCGCCCGCGCGGACGATAGGCACCCACGCGGCGCGCGATCTCGCGGATGTGATCGGGCGTGGTGCCGCAGCAGCCGCCAGCGATGTTGAGGAAACCGCTGCGCGCGAACTCCTCCATCAGCGCCCCGGTGACCTCCGGCGTTTCGTCGAAGCCGGTATCGCTCATCGGATTGGGCAAGCCGGCGTTGGGGTAGCAGCTGATCCACGTGTCTGACGCCACCTTGGCCAGCTCTTCGATGTACGGTCGCATCAGCGTGGCACCGAGCGCGCAATTCAGGCCCACCGCGATCGGCCGCGCATGGCGCACCGAATGCCAGAACGCCGGCACCGTCTGGCCCGAGAGAATGCGGCCGGAGGCGTCGGTCACGGTGCCGGAGATGATCACCGGCAGGCGCTCGCCGGTGGCCTCCATCACCTCGTCGAGGGCGAAGATCGCCGCCTTGGCGTTGAGGGTGTCGAAGATGGTTTCCACCAGGAAAAGATCGCAGCCACCTTCGAGCAAACCCATCGCCTGCTCGTGGTACGAGGCGCGCAGCGCATCGAAATCGGCGTTGCGCGCACCTGGATCGTTCACATCGGGGCTGATGCTCGCGGTACGCGGCGTGGGGCCGAGCGCGCCGGCCACGAAGCGGGGTTTGTCGGGTGTGCTGGCGGCGTCGCAGGCGGCGCGCGCGATGCGGGCGGCTTCGACGTTCATCTCGCGGGCTACGGATGCCAGGCCGTAATCTTCCTGCGCGATCGCGGTGGCGCCGAAGGTGTTGGTCTCGATCATGTCGGCCCCGGCGGCCAGGTATTGATCATGGATCTCGCGGATCACATCGGGCCGGGTGAACTGCAGCAGTTCGTTGTTGCCCTTCAGATCCTTGGGATGACCACGAAACCGGTCACCGCGATAGTCGGCCTCGCCGAGCTTGTAGCGCTGGATCATCGTGCCCATCGCACCATCGATGATGACGATGCGCCGAGCCAGGATTTGCGGCAGCAGCGCCGCGCGGGTGTAGGCGGGTGGGGTATAGGCCATGCCGCATTTTAGAGAGCGGGCAGCGATCGTGCCGGCGCTGCGGGCTTGTCAGTGCATCGCGGCCGATTCGTGGTCGATGTCCACATACAGCGAAGGCCGGAAGTCGCGCTCCTGCGGCTCTTCAGCCTCCATCGCCCAGAAGGTGAGCATGCGGGCGGGCATCGGCTTGGCGAACAGAAAACCCTGCAGCTCATCGCAGTGCAGTTTCAGCAGGATGTCGCGCTGGCGCTCGGTTTCCACGCCTTCGGCCACCACGCACAGCCCGAGTGCATGGGCCAGCCGGATCACCGCGTCGACCACCGCCAGCGCATCGCTGCTCTGGTCGAGATCGGCGATGAACGAGCGATCGATCTTGAGTTGCTTGGCCGGCAGCTTGCGCAGGTAGGCCAGGCTGGAGTAGCCGGTGCCGAAATCGTCGATCGACAGGATGGCGCCGAACTTGGCCAGGTGGTCAAACGCGCGCATCGTGGCCTGGGTGTCTTCCATGGCCACGGATTCGGTGATCTCGAAGGTGAGCAGCGAGGCATCGATGCGGTGGCGCCGCACCGCCTCGCGGATGCGATCGACGAGGTCTTCCTGCCGCAACTGGTGCATCGAGAGATTGACCGCCACCCGCATGCGCAGGCCGCCATCGAGCCAGGCACGGATTTGCCGGCAGGCCTCTTCGATGACCCAGCTGCCCACCGCGCCGATCATGCCGAAACGCTCGGCCACCGGGATGAACAGGCCGGGGCTGATGAGCCCGCGGCGCGGGTGGTGCCAACGCACCAGCGCTTCGGCGCCCGTGATCTGGCCAGACCGGCCATCGACCTTGGGTTGGTAGTAGAGCTCGAGCTGGTGACCTTCGAGCGCCAGACGCAGATCGTGCTGCAGCTCCAGCTGGTCGCGGGCGTCGAGCTCCATGCGCGGCTCGAAAAAGGCGTAGGTGGCACCGCCGGCGCCCTTGGCCGCGTACATCGCGGCATCGGCATTGGCGATCAGCTTGGCCGCGGGCCCGTGCTGGGGATGCACCGCGATGCCCACCGAGCAGGACAGTTCCACATCGAGACCGTTGGGCATTCGGTACGGCCGCACGAGGGCGTCGAGCACCCGCTGAGCCAGCGCGGCCACCGCGTCTTCGCTGGCGGGCTTGTCCACCAGCATCAGAAATTCGTCGCCACCGATGCGCGCCACCGCTTCACCGTCGCGCACCAGCGATTTGAGACGGCGGCCGATTTCGCACAGCACGCTGTCGCCGATCACGTGGCCGAATGAGTCGTTGATCGGCTTGAAGCCGTCGAGATCGATGAACAGCACGGCCAGCGACGTCTTGGAATCGTCGGAGCGGGCCAGCAGGTCGGCCAGGCTTTCTTCGAATTGCAGGCGGTTGGGCAGGCGCGTGAGGGGGTCGCGCATGGCCAGATCACGCAATCGGGTGTTGGCTTCGCTGAGTGACGAGGCCAGTTCGTTGGTGCGCCCGCGCAGCCGGCGGTCGATCGCCGCACCCAGCATCGTGAGCGACAAGGCCATCGCGCCAAACCCCGCCAGCAGCAGGTTGATGCGCACATCCACCGGGGCCAAGGGCAGATCGTCGGCCCCCACAGCCATCATCGCAGGGTGCGCGCCGAGCAGGTCGGCGGCGGTGATGCCGAGTCCAAACAGCCAGGCGGCGCCCCAGCGGATCGCCATCTCCCGCCCCGATTCGCCGGCTGAACCCGCGCGCCGCAACATCGCAAAGGCGAGCCCGCAGGCCAGGGCCGTAGCTCCGAGCGGCGCCAGCCCTTCGGTGGTGAGCCAACTGGCCGGTGACGGGAATATCAGGGCCGATAGCCCGATGCACAGCACGGCGAGCGCGGCGGCTTGAGAAGCCAGGCGATGCCCGCGTCGTTCCACACCTCGGGCCAGGGCGAAGGCCACACCCAAGCCGAGGACCGACAGCAACCAGGTGCCCGCCAGCGCGAGCAACGAAGTGGGCTCCACGAGCGGCGGCGCGAGCGCCACCTGAGCCAGCGTCCGGCTCGCCCAGACGCCGCAAGCCGTGGCGGCAGAGCCCAGGATCCACCATCCCAGAGCCAACGCGCGATCGCCTGCCCGCACTTTCGAGGAAACCTCGGCGAGCAGGGCAAAGCTCATGGCCAGGGTCGCCGAACTGAGAGCGACCAGCAGCCACGAGACGGCGGGCATGGAAACGGGCAACACGCGATGGCGAATGAATCAGAAGACGAGACGCCTCTGATCATCGGCAAACGACGAGCCCATGTTCAGGGGAGAAACGGCCCTTTGCGCCACCTATTGCCGCTATTTCGCCATCACCCGGGCCGCCCGCGAGTTCGTCAACCCGTTGCGGCCGCCCCCAAGAAGGGTTGTGGCCGTCGCCCGGGCTCAGTGCAGCGCCAGTGGCGCGTGAGCCAGAACCGTGTAGCGGCTGATGAACTCGTCCAGGTCATCGGCACTCGATTCGCGCTTCATGAGCGCTTCCACGCCGTGGCGGAAACCCTCCGCCACCGCACCGTCGATGAAGATCTCCCGGCGCGCGAATTTGTCGACGATCTCGTAGCCGCCCAGCGCGAAGCCAAATTGGTGCTCGACCTCCGCGGCACCGCCGTCAGCCCGGCGCGCGAAAGCGGGCGACGCCGGCCCGTCGGCTCGGGTGTCATCGGCACCGGCCGGCACGGCATGCCCGGAAGCAGCCGTCTCGAACTGCACCACGACGAAGGCCTCGGAGTTGTAGAGCATTTGCATGGTGATCCCCTTTGCCTGCCAGATGACGCCGTTCCGCCGCAGTTCAAGTCAAGGCGCCGCACGCACGCCAGTCAGACGAAGTTCCAGCGCATCGCCGTCGGACTGCGCCATGCGCGCCCGTACCGGCAGGTTCTGCAAGGCCGGATCGATCCATACGTCGACGCGTGTCTCGCGCGGTGAATCGGCCTCGCGCACCAGATGCCAGGTGTCCGACGCGCCGGTGGCCAGGTTCAGGCGCTCCCTGCCGATCACCGAAAAGTGCCACATCGAGGCATCGCCCCGCGCCCCGGTCACAAAAAACGTGATGCGCTCGCCGGCCACCCAGCCGCCTGAGCGCGCGTTGGCTATGGCCGCCATTTGCACCATCCAGCTGAGGCGATCCTGCGCGCCCGGGTAAAGGCGGAAGGTGGTGTCCGGCCCGGAATAAGTGATCAGTGCCTTGTCACGCTGGAAATTGGCGGCCCGCGCGGCGGTGCCTTTGCGTTGATCGGTGAAGCGCGTGGGCGCCAGGCCCGCCGCGTCGAAGTGGCCCGCACTGTGCCAATCGAGCACCTCCAGGCCCAGGAAAGACCCCTCCAGCACCGCGTCATAGGTGGCGCCATCCACCCGCCAACGCAGTTCGCCAGTGGCCTTGATCAGGCCTTTGGAGAGGTCGTAACGCAAGGTCGTCGACCGCGGAGGTTTGGTGGCGTAGACCGGTGGCGCGGCGACCGAATCCACCGAGGGCGAAGCGCCAGCGGCTGCCACCACCGCCGGGGCAGCCGTTTCAGGCGTCGGCGGCTCCGGCGGCTGCGTTTCCGGCATCAACGGGTGGGGCCATGCATCCTGCGCACCCTCGCCGTGGCCGGCCAACGGTGCCGCCTCGGCCATGGGCATCAAGGCGCTGGTCGTCAAGGCAGCCACCGGCGCGGTGCGCGGCAGCTTGATCAGCCGAGACGGCGGCGCCTCGGCTGGCGCGCTGGGCATCACCGGCAAGGCAGCGATCGACGACACGCCCACCACCGTCAAAGCGCCGGCCAGCGGCCACCGCGCGCTCGAAAGATGCGTTGCCACCGGCGGCGCCAGCTCGTCGGCCAGCCCCAGCGCCAGCATGCCGTGCGCCAGCATCACACCGCCCACCACGGTGCACGCCGGTAGCCAGCGGTGGCGCCGCGGCGGTTTGCCGGGCGAAGTTTCAGGTGTTCGCATACGACAATGGTGCCACCGCTGCAGAACCCTTTGTGACATGAAGCTCGCTACCTATCGGGATGGCTCCCGCGACGGCCAACTCGTCGTCGTCTCGCGTGATCTTTCCACGGCACATGTCGCCACCGGTATCGCGGGGCGCCTGCAGCAGGTGCTGGACGACTGGAACTTCCTGTGCCCACAGCTCGAAGACCTGTACCACACCCTCAATCACGGCAAACCACGCCATGCCTTTGCCTTCGATCCCGCCCGCTGTGCCGCGCCGCTGCCGCGTGCCTACCAGTGGGCCGATGGCTCGGCCTTCCTCAACCCTGTGAAGCTGGTGCGTCGCGCGCGGGGCGCCGAGGTGCCGGAGAGCTTCTTCACCGATCCGCTGATGTACCAGGGCGGCAGCGACGATTTTCTCGGTCCTTGCGACAAGGCGCTGTTTGCCGACGTGGCCTGGGGCATCGATTTTGAAGCCGAGGTGGCGGTGATCACCGGCGACGTGCCCTGCGGCGCGTCACCCGATCAGGCGCTCGAAGGCATCCGCCTGCTGATGCTGGCCAACGACTGGTCGCTGCGCCACTTGATCCCCGACGAGCTCGCCAAGGGCTTCGGCTTCTTCCAGAGCAAGCCCGCCACCGCCTTCAGCCCGGTGGCCGTGACCCCCGATGAGCTGGGCGAAGCCTGGCAGGGCGGGCGCGTGCATTTGCCCCTGAAGAGCAGCTGGAACGGGCAACTCGTCGGCCGCTGCGACGCCGGTGCGGAGATGAGCTTCCACTTCGGCCAACTCATTGCGCACATCGGCAAGACACGCCGCGTGGCGGCCGGGTCGATTGTGGGCAGCGGCACGGTCAGCAACGAAGACTGGACACGCGGCTACAGCTGCATCGCCGAAAAACGCGCCATCGAAACGATCGAATCGGGCTCGCCGAAAACGGCCTTCATGGCGTTTGGCGACACCATTCGCATCGAGATGGATGGCCGCAACGGGCAGAGCATCTTCGGTGCCATCGAGCAGGTGGTGGTGGCGGCATGACACGCGGCGGCGGCGCTTGGGTGTTGTGGCCCGCCAAACGCTGGCTGGCCGGCGCCTTGCTGGTAGCGGTCACGCTGGTGATGGTGGCGCCGATCGGGCGCGCACACGCTGAACCGGCCTGTCCACCGCAGGCGCGCCTGCCCACCGCCGACGAAATCGCCACCTACCAGCGCCGCCCGGTCGATCGCGGTTTCCTTTGGCGCATCAGCAAGGGCGGCCACAGCTCCTATCTGTACGGCACCATCCATGTCGGGCGGCCGGCATGGGCGGTTTTCGGCCCCACGGTGGCCCAGGCGCTGCGCAGCTCGGACACCCTCGCGCTGGAAGTCGACCTCACCGATCCGGAGGTGATGCGCGAACTGGGCGCCGGTGCCTTGGCGGCAGGCGACGCCGCCGGCAGCGTGGCCCTGCCGCCCGATACCCGCAAGCGCCTGAGCGCCCACCTCGCCGCCGCCTGCCTGCCACCGCAAGCCGTGTCGATGATGGCGGCTCAACATCCGGTGATGCAGGCGATCACCCTCACCGTGCTCGCCGCGCGCTGGGATGGCCTCGATCCCAGCTGGGCTCAGGAGCTGGCCCTGGGTGGTGCCGCCCGCGCCCTCGGCAAACGGGTCATCTCGCTGGAATCGGTGGCGCTGCAACAGCGCGCCCTGCTCACCGCCAGCGAGATACCGGCCGCCGAGCAGGTGCGCCAGATGCTCGACCAGCTCGACGACCAGCGCGCCCGTACCGTGCTGGTGCGCCTGAGCGACGACTGGGAGCGCGGCCAGCTCGACGATCTGGCCCACTACGATGTGTGGTGCGACTGCATGAACGATCCCGCCGACCGCGCCACCATGCGCCACCTGCTGGACGACCGCAACCCCGGCCTGGCCGAGGGCATCGACGCCGAACACAGCCGTGGCCGGCAGGTGTTTGCGGCGGTGGGCGCTCTGCACATGACGGGCGGGCAATCGATCCCCGAATTGCTCACGCGGCGCGGCTATGACGTGCAACGCATCGCCTTCCCGCCGGCCACGACATCGCCGCCGTAGCACAATCGTTGGCATTCCAACGCCCGGGAGATCCACGTGGCCGATGCCAATGTCTTTGCGAAACTGGTGCCCGGGTTCGATTTTCTGCAGGGCCTGATGAAAAACGCCAACGCCGCGTTGCCCGGCATGAACCAGTGGGTGGCGCCCACGCTCAATCCCGAAGAGATCGACAAGCGCATCGAAGAGCTGCGCACCGTGCAGTTCTGGCTCGAACAAAACGCCCGCATGCTCGGCGCCACGATCCAGGCGCTCGAAGTGCAGCGCATGACGCTGTCCACCCTGCGCACGATGAACGTGTCGATGGGCGATCTGGCCGAGGCGATGAAAGTGCGTGTGCCGCCCGCGGCACCGGTTGCGCAGCCAGAGCCGGAGCCGCAGCCCGATCCGGTCGACACCGAAAGCGCCGAGGCCGAACCTGACGACACCCCGGCGGCAAGCGACGCCGAAACCACCCCCGGTGTCGTCGATCCCATGCAGTGGTGGGGCGCCCTGACGCGTCAATTCACCGTGCTGGCCTCGCAGGCCATGAAAGAAACCGCCGCCGATGCGGCCGTTGCCGTGGCCACCAAGACCGCGGCAGCCAAGGCGGGCAAGGCGACCACCGCACGCAAGAAATCCGCCGCGGCGCCTGCCGCCAAAGGTCAACGCGTCGGCGCGAAGACATCCAGCCGACGTTCCGGCAGCTGATCGATGGTCACTGCCCAGCGCGATGCCTCGGCGCTCGCCGCCTCCGAACAACACCCCCTGCCCACCATGCTCAACGCCTTTGCGCCGCAGGCGGCCGCGGGCGATGCGGCCACCGAGCGCGCCCAGCGGCAATCGCAGGTGTGCATGGCGCTCGCGGCGTTGTTGCCGCCACACGCGTTGCTCTGGCACACCGAAGACACCATCCCCTACGAATGCGACGGCCTCACCGCGTATCGCGAGCGCCCGCTGGTGGTGGCTTTGCCCGAAACCGCGGCGCAGGTGGCGGCGGTGCTGCGCACCTGTCATGCGCTACGGGTGCCGGTGGTGGCGCGGGGAGCGGGCACCGGCCTGTCGGGCGGTGCCTTGCCGCACCGGCTGGGCGTGACGCTGTCGCTGGCCAAGTTCAACCGCATCCTGAAGGTCGACGTGGCCAGCCGCACCGCCACCGTGCAGTGCGGCGTGCGTAACCTCGCCATCAGCGAGGCCGCCGCGCCGCACGGGCTGTACTACGCGCCCGATCCGAGCAGCCAGATTGCCTGCACCATCGGCGGCAACGTGGCCGAAAACTCCGGCGGTGTGCACTGCCTGAAGTACGGCCTCACGCTGCACAACGTGCTGCAGATCAAAGGCTTCACCGCCGACGGCGAAGAGGCCGTTTTCGGCAGCACCGCGCTCGATGCGCAGGGCCTGGATCTGCTGCCGCTGGTGGTGGGCAGCGAAGGCATGCTCGCGATCGTTACCGAGGTGGTGGTGAAGCTGTGCCCGAAGCCGCAGATCGCGCGCTGCATCATGGCCAGCTTCGACGACATCCGCCTGGCCGGCGATGCGGTGGCCAACATCATCGCCGCCGGCATCATCCCCGCCGGCCTGGAGATGATGGACAAGCCCATGACGGCCGCGGTGGAAGATTTTGTCCATGCCGGTTATGACCTCGATGCGGTGGCCATCCTGCTGTGCGAAAGCGACGGCACGCCGGAGGAGGTGGAAGAAGAGATCGCCCGCATGCTGGAGGTGCTCGAGCGCTCGGGCGCACGCCGCACCGAAGTCAGCCAGAACGAAGCGCAGCGCCTGCGTTTCTGGAGCGGCCGCAAGAACGCGTTTCCGGCGTCCGGCCGCATCAGCCCGGATTACATGTGCATGGATTCCACCATCCCGCGCAAGCGTCTGGCCGAGCTGCTGATCGACATCGCCGCGATGGAGGTGCGCCATCAACTGCGTTGCTGCAACGTCTTCCATGCGGGCGATGGCAACCTGCATCCGCTGATCCTGTTCGATGCCAACGACGCCGACCAACTCCATCGCGCCGAAGCCTTTGGCGCCGACATCCTCGAAGCCAGCGTGCGCCTGGGCGGCACCATCAGCGGCGAGCACGGCATCGGCGTCGAGAAGCTGGCGTCGATGTGCGTGCAGTTCAGCCCCGAGGAGCGCGAGCAGATGGTCTTGCTCAAACGCGCCTTCGATCCCACCGCGATGCTCAACCCCGGCAAGGTGATTCCCACGCTGAACCGCTGCGCCGAATACGGCAGGATGCATGTGAAGAAAGGGCTGCTGCCCTTCCCCGATCTGCCCCGGTTCTGACGCGCACCCATGGATGCAGCCCTCAATCGCCTGATCGACCGTGTGCAAACCGCGCGCAGCGTGCGCGCGCAGCTCGATATCCGCGGCGGTGGCAGCAAGCTCTTCTACGGCGAAGCGCCGCTAGGCGAGCCGCTCGAGACCGCGGAGCTGCGCGGCATCAGCAGCTACGAACCCTCGGAGCTGGTGGTCACCGTGCGCGCCGGCACGCCCCTGGCCGAACTCGAAGCCACGCTGGCCGAGCAGGGGCAGTGTCTGCCCTTCGAGCCGCCCCGGTTCCGCACGGCGGCCACGGTTGACGATGGGGCAGACAGCGCATTCATCGGCGGACTCACCGGCACCTCCGGCGGCACCTCCAGCGGCACGGTCGGCGGCATGGTGGCCTGCGGCCTCGCCGGCCCGGCGCGCGCGGCGGTGGGCGGCGTACGCGACTACCTGCTCGGCGCCACGCTGCTCAACGGCCGCGCCGAGGTGCTCACGTTTGGCGGCCAGGTGATGAAAAACGTGGCCGGCTATGACGTATCCCGGGTGCTGGCCGGCTCGATGGGCATCCTCGGCCTGATTTGCGAGGTGTCGCTCAAGGTGCTGCCCAAACCACCGGCGCAGGCCACGTTGCGCTTCGACATGCCGCAGGCCGAGGCACTCGCCGCCGTCAATGGCTGGGGCGCCCAACCCTTGCCGATCAACGCCAGTGCCTGGTGGAATCACACGCTCGTGCTGCGCCTGGCCGGGGCCCGGGCGGCGGTGCAGGCCGCCTGCCTCAAGCTCGGTGGCGAGGCGGTGCCGGAGCCGATGGCCAGCGCCTTCTGGAGCGGCTTGCGCGATCACGACGACGAGTTTTTCGAATCCGCCCATGCCGCCGTGGCCAGTGGCGCCACGCTGTGGCGCGTGTCGCTGCCCTGCACCGCACCGGCGCTGGCCTTGCCGGGCAACGAATTGATCGAATGGGGTGGTGCGCAGCGCTGGCTGGTGAGCCGATCGCCGGCCGCAACGATCCGCGAAGCGGCTGACCGGCTGGGTGGGCATGCCACGCTGTTCCGCAGCGGCGACAAATCCCCCGGCGTGTTCGCCCCGCTGAGCCTGCCTCTGGGGCGCATCCATCGCCAGCTGAAGGCCGCGTTCGATCCCGACCGCCTGTTCAACCCCGGTCGCCTGTACCCCGATCTGTAGCCCGCCCGAAGACACCCGCCTTGCAAACCCACCTCTCCCCCGAATACGAGCACACGCGCGAAGGCCAGGAAGCCCAGGCCATCCTGCGCAAATGTGTGCACTGCGGTTTCTGCACCGCCACCTGTCCGACCTATCAGTTGCTCGGCGACGAACTCGACGGCCCGCGCGGCCGCATCTACCTGATCAAGCAGGTGCTCGAAGGCGCACCGGTGACCCGCACCACCCAGCTGCATCTCGATCGCTGCCTGACCTGCCGAAATTGCGAAACCACCTGCCCCTCCGGTGTGCAGTACGGGCATCTGCTCGACATCGGCCGCCAGGTGGTCGATGCCAAGGTGGAGCGGCCGCTGAAGGAACGCGCGCTGCGCGGCGCGCTCAAGGAAGGGCTCACCTCACCGCTGTTCGGGCCGGCCATGACGATGGGGCAGCTGGTGCGCCCGTTGTTGCCGGCCAGCCTGAAGAAGAAGGTGCCCGCGCGCGCATCGCGCGGCGCCAGCCGGTGGCCAACCCGCAGCCATGCGCGCAAGGTGTTGATGCTGATGGGCTGCGTGCAGCCGGCGATGATGCCCAACATCAACTCGGCCACCGCCCGGGTGCTCGACGCCGCCGGCATCCAGACGCTGGTGGCCGACGACGCCGGCTGTTGCGGTGCCATCCGCACCCATCTGAACGACACCGAAGGCGGCCTGGACGACATGCGGCGCAACATCGACGCCTGGTGGCCGCTGGTCGATGGCCTCACCGAAGCCGGCCGTGTGGAGGCCATCGTGATGAATGCCTCGGGCTGCGGCGTCACGGTGAAGGGCTACGCCCACGCGCTCGCGCACGATCCGGCCTACGCCGACACGGCACGCCGGGTGAGCGAGCTCACCCGCGACCTGAGCGAAATGCTGGCCGAACTGGTGCCGCTGCTGGCGCCCAGGATGCGCACGTCCGCCGTCAGCCGCCTGGCGTTCCATCCGCCTTGCACCTTGCAGCACGGCCAGCAGTTGCGGGGGTCGGTCGAAACCCACCTGCATGCGCTGGGCTTCGACGTGCACCTGGCCGCCAGCGAAAGCCACCTGTGCTGCGGCTCCGCCGGCACGTACTCGGTCTTGCAGCCCGTGATCGCCGAGCAGCTGCGCGACCGCAAGCTCGGCCACCTCGCCGCCATCAAACCCGAGGCCATCATCTCGGCCAACATCGGTTGCATCCAGCACCTGCAATCCGGCACCACCACGCCTGTCAGGCACTGGGTTGAAGTGGTGGACGACGCGCTCGGCAGCTAGGGCCGCAACAAAAAAAGGCGGCCGTTTGCGCGGCCGCCTTCGACGTTTTCGGGCGCCGGGGCACCGCCCCGGCAGCCTTCAGACGCTGGCCTCAAGGCGCGTTTTGCACCGCCTTTTGCGCATCGATCATCCCGAAGCCCGTCTGCACCTGGTAGAGATTGCCGAAGCGCTGATTCTCGAAGGGTGCGGTGAACGGAACGGCATCGCCGTTGGGTGCACGCACCACGCCGCTGATCTTGCCGCCGATCAGCAGATCCATCGCATTGCCACCGGCGCTGATCGAGACTTCGTCGCGATCGACACCGAAGTTCATCGATTCGCCCCGCGTGAACGAACCCGGCGCAAACGTCGCCTTTACCGTCTTGCTGAACGGCGCCACCAGGGGCAGCGCATCGAAGGTGATGTCAGCGGCCGACAAGCCGTTGAGCTTGCCCAGCGTGATCGGGAAACCCACCACGGCGCGCGGATCGAACTGCAGGCCAGGGATGGCCACGCCGAGCAGGACACGCTGGGTGTTGGCGTTCGACACATCGATCGTCAAGGTTTCCAGCGAATACCCGGCAGGCGCCTGGAACGACACCGAGAACGCGTTCGGGTTGACGCCGCTGAACGTGTTGCCGTCGCCGGTGCCGGTGACGGAGACAAAGGCCGAACCACCCGCCGCCGCAGCGCGTGCCTTGGCGGTGTTGGCGGTGCCGTCTTGCGGTAGCGCCGTCTTTTGCAGCAGTTTGCGCATCGCCACAGGGCCGATCGAGCCCGGGCCTCCGGTCTTTTCCATCACCAGCGCAGCCACGCCAGCCGCGGCAGGTGCCGCGGCGCTGGTGCCGAAGAAGTTGGGGAAGGTGTCGGTGTCTTCAGCGCTGTCGCCGCCCACCGGGAAGAAGGTGGTGTTGACACCGTCCGGTGCGGCGACATCGGGCTTGTTGCGCACGTCAGGCGTGGCCAGGCGGTTGCCTGCGGCGTCGAAGTAGATGCTTGGCCGGCCGAGCGAGGTGAACGACTCCGCCAGGTAAGACTCGAACCAAGGCTTCGCAGCCGCGCTGATCGCGCCCCTGGCCGAGTTGTGGCCGTAGGTGCCGACGGTCTTGAAGTCGAGGTATTCACCCCCGGTGACGGTGCCGAAGTTGAGGAAGCGCAATTGATCGGCCACCGGTTGGGCGGTGCCGGAGTCGAAACGTGCGATCACGACCTGATAGGTGCCCGGGCCCACCTGCAGCGCTTCGACCGGCTGGTCGGTGGCGGTGTTGTCGTCGTCGGATGCGCCCAGCAGATTGCCTGCCGCATCGTAGAGATACATGTCGTAGTCGGTGGTGATGCCGCCGGCATTGAACGGATCATTCCACTGGAAGATGATGGTGTTGACCGCGCCGGCCAGCGTCACGGTGCGGCTCAGGTCGGAGGTGGCACCACCGGGGTTGTGGTTGTGGAAGCCGCCGTCGCTGGAACCGGCGGGGATCGCCGCCAGGTTGACCGTCTGGCTGCTGGCGCGCGCGGTGGCATCGTCGACCTTGTTGAAACCGGAAACGTAAGCCTGGTTCGATCCGCGATTGCCGGCTGACGAGAAGTAGCTCACGCCCTGCGCCGCAACGGTGTCGACGGCCTGCGCGATGACGCCGTCGGAGAACATCGGCTCGAAGAAATAGATGATGTCGTCGACGATCACATCGGCGCCGCAGGGGCCGTTCTTGTCGGCCAAGGCGAGGATGTTGTTGGCAAACGCGACGTCGCTGTCGTAGGCGGTGGCAAAGCAAAGCTTGGCGCCCGGGGCCTCGTCGTGAACGATCTGGGCCATGCCGCGGCCTTCGTCGGTACCGGAGAATCCCACGGGGATTTCGGCCAGCACGACCACCGCATCGGTATGCCCGTTCGGATTGCCGGGGCCGGGCAGATCGCCGCTGGCCACATCGTTGGCGGCACGGATGACCGTGGCGGTGCTGACGTCGTAGCTGTCGGACATCAGACCCACCGTGATGCCGGCGCCGGTGATGCCGGCGGCATTGACCAGATCGCTCTTCACGGTGACCGTGCCTTGCGAGGTGGTAGCGCCGACATCGGCGACGGGCGGCGGCGAGAGCATCAGCGAGCGCACACCGTCCATGCGGGCGAGTTCACGGGCCTTGGCGATCGGCACATAAGCCGAGATCACGCCGTGGCGATAGGTGGCGCTGTCGGCCACGGCACGCGCGCCGATCCGTTGCGCAGCCTCGCGCACATTGGCCAGCGAAACCTTGCCATCCAGATGGATATTGACCCGAACACGGCCTTGCGCATCCTGGACGACCATGCCTGAGCGCGAGAACTGGCGGCCGATGTCGGCTTTCAGCTGCTCCGGTGCCATCTGGGTGCGGGCGCTCTGGAAGGTCACGAGCTCACGCAAGCCTCCACCCATGTTGCCCATGTCGTGCGGGCGGGCCTGGGCCACGCCAACCGCGCCGGCCAGTGCGGCCATGGCGACGACACATTGGCGCAAGGCCACCGGCGGCCGAGCTGAAATCAGTCGCTTCGTATAACGAGATGTGATCACTGCGAATCCCCTTCAATAGCGGTACGCGCCGGATTGGCGCAAGGCGTCTGCTTGGTGTGCGGTGCCGGCACTGTCACGCCACCGGTAGGCGGCGCGCAGGCGTTTTTGGCAAACACGGCCCCAAGGTATCACCTTCACGGTGAATATTTCTACCGTGCAAGCCCTTGCCCGATCGAGCCACGGGCGTGCACTCCTTGGCGAGTCGCCCGGGTGAGCCCGAATGCGGGCGCGTGCGCCCGCCCTAAAGGAACCCCAAAGTGCGCTTGCTGAAGTGGCTGAGGCTGGGCAGGATCATGTCGACCTGAGACGTGCTGGCGCCGAACCAGCTCAACATCGTCGAGGCGTATTGGTCCACCGAGCTGGTCGGGATCCACCGCCCGTGAAGCTCCCAATCGTCGACGCCGACGTCATCCTTGCCGCCCAGCACCAGTTCGGGATAGGTGCCGTAGGTGGCGCCACCCTTGACAGCCCCGCCGAGCACCAACTGGTGGCTGCCCCAGGCGTGATCGGTTCCGTTGGTGAGGTTGGGCGCGAAGGTACGGCCGAAATCGGCCTGGGTGAACGCGGTCACCGAGTCGGCCATGCCCAGATTCACCATCGCACGCTGAAAGGCCGCCAGCGCATCGCCCAGCTCGCGCAACAGATCGGCGTGGGTGCCGGTGGTGGGATCGCCCACACGCAACTGATCGCTATGGGTATCAAAACTTCCCATTTGAGCCAGGAAGATCTGGCGGTTGCCCTGCACGGTGCCATTGCTGCGGATCAGCTTGGCCACCTGGTAGAGCTGCGCGCCCATGCCCGTGGTGAGATGGCCGTTGGCGATCAAGGGCGCAAAGGCCGAATCGACGGCCGACGACGCCAGGTCGTCACCGGGCACCGAGGCCACGATGCCGCCGAGCCGCTCGGACATCTCGAACGCGTTGGCCTGCTGCACGTTGTAGGCGTTGCCAAGATCGACGTTCTGCGCCTGTGCATACATCGCATCGATGGCGGTGCGGCGCAGCGCTTGCGGTGTCCAACCCAGATCCTCTTCCATCAGGCCGAAGGCGCCGAAGTTGGCGCCCGGGCCCGGTAGCACCAGCGGGGTGCGCAGGTCTTCGGTGCCGAACATGCCATTGCCGCCCACAGAGATCACCGGATTGACGGTGCCCATCACGGTGGAGGCGCGGCCACCCCAGCCGGTGCGTGCGAGCACGTCGCCGCCGGCGCTTTCCCACAGCAGTTGCTGGTCGGCATGCGAAAACAGCGCACCCGGCACCAAAGGCGATCCGGCCGGTTCGGCCAGGTACTGCGCCTTGGTCAAGGGCACCGCCAGGGGACCGACGTTGAAAACCGGCGCCAGATCGCCCTGGTTCCAGTAGGTGGTGAGCGCGGAAAGCGACGGGTGCAGGCCGTAGTCGCTCGATGAGAGCTTGAGCAGCCGGGCCTGCGGCAAGGCCAGCGCGCCACGCACCGCCGCGTACTGGTTGTAGCGGCTGCTGTCGGTGGGCACGATGAGGTTCATGCTGTCGTTCCCACCGTAGAGGAACACACACACCAGGGCCTTGTAGTCGGCGGCCTGCGCCGATCGGGTGGTGAGCATCAGGCTGCCGAGCGAACCGGCACCCATCGCACCGGCGATCATGGCGCCGGATTGCTTGAGCCATCGGCGGCGGCCTGCCTGCAGCGCGGAGACGGGGTTGGTTTTCATGTCGGCCATCTTTCAGCGTTGCACTTGGTAGTCGGGCGATCCATACACCAGGTAAGCCGCGGCGCCTACACGCCGGGTCTTCCAGTCGGTGGGTGCGTTTTGTACCGTCCAGAACGCCACCGCATTGATCACCGGCTGCCGTGCGGCAGGCGCCATCACCTTGCCCAGGGCCATCAGGGAGATGCGATCGACCAGTGCCGCCGCATCGGGTGCCGAAGACTCGAAAGCATTGAGATTCACCCCGGTGCCGGCCGACTTGGGAATCGTCGGGTCTGCCGGTGAGCCGCCCCAGTCGAGCAGGTAGGTGAGATAGTTCAATCGACCCAGCGCGGTGTTGGCGTTGTGGATGCCAAATTCGGGCCCGACGAGCTGGGTTCCAGCCACCGGGTACGTGGGCGGGTAGAAGTTGAAGACCGACGGCGGCTGGAAGATGTGTTGGCGCAGCTGCTCACCCCACCAGTAACCCAGCGTGCCGCCGTCCGTCCTGCCGTTGAGGCCGCGGATCACCCCGGCGAACATCAGCGCCGGCTGGCGCAGGAAGCCCGCACCGCGCCTGGCAACACCTTCCCCACGCGCTTCGGTGTCGAGCAACACCGCCGCCACCGTGGCCG
>JANMAS010000213.1:0-1869 GCA_031359975.1 Burkholderiales bacterium | reverse complement strand
CTTCGCCGCCGATACGCCCAACGGGCTGGTGGTGCCGGTGATCAAGGATGCCGACAAGAAGGGTGTGCTGCAGATTTCGCACGAGATGAACGATCTCGCCAAGAAGGCGCGCGACGGCAAGCTCGGCCCGGCCGACATGTCGGGCGGTTGTTTCTCGATCTCGTCGCTCGGCGGCATCGGCGGGCGCTACTTCACGCCGATCATCAATGCGCCGGAAGTCTCCATCCTCGGTGTGTGCCGCAGCGCCACCGAGCCACGCTGGGATGGCAAGGCATTCGTGCCGCGCCTCATCTTGCCGCTGTCATTGAGCTGGGATCACCGCGTGATCGACGGCGCATCGGCGGCGCGGTTCAACGCCTACTACGCAGCCATCCTGGCGGATTTCCGCCGCGTGTTGCTGTGAGCGATCGTTGAGTGGCAGGCATCTAGGAGACAACACATGGCGTTGATCGAAGTGAAAGTGCCGGACATCGGCGACTTCAAGGAAGTGGCCGTCATCGAATTGCTGGTGAAACCCGGCGATACGGTGAAGGTGGAACAAAGCCTCGTCACGGTCGAAAGCGACAAGGCCTCGATGGAGATTCCGTCCAGCGCCGCCGGCGTGGTGAAGGAGTTGAAGATCAAGATCGGTGACATGGTGAGCGAAGGCTCGGTGTTGCTGATGATGGAGAGCGAAGGCGCTGCCGCGGCGCCTGCTGCGGCGACACCCGCGCCAGCGCCTGCCACTTCGCCCTCACCCCAGCCCTCTCCCGCAGGCGGCGCATTGACAACGGCTGGGAGTGAAGCGCCGGCAGCGTCGAGCTACGCGGGCGGCGCCGATTTGGAGTGCGACATGCTCGTGCTCGGCGCCGGCCCCGGTGGGTATTCGGCGGCTTTCCGCGCGGCGGATCTGGGCATGAAGGTGGTGCTTGTCGAACGTTATGCATCGCTCGGCGGTGTGTGCCTGAACGTCGGCTGCATTCCCTCCAAGGCCCTGCTGCATGTGACCGCGGTGATGGATGAAGTGAAGCACTTCGAAAGCCTGGGCGTCACCTTTGCGCCGCCCACGGTGGACAACGCCAAGCTGCTCGCGCACAAGAACAAGGTGGTGGGCAAGCTCACCGGCGGGCTGGCCGCGATGGCCAAGATGCGCAAGGTGACCACCGTGCGCGGCCTGGGCAGCTTTGTCGATCCCTATCACCTGGAAGTGCGGGAGACCACCGGCACCGCCCAGGAAACCACCGGCAAGAAACAGACGATCAAGTTCAAGCAGTGCATCATCGCCGCCGGTTCGCAGGCGGTGCGTTTGCCCTTCCTGCCGGACGACCCACGCATCGTCGATTCCACCGGCGCGCTCGAGATGCGCGGCACGCCCAAGCGCATGTTGATCGTCGGCGGCGGCATCATCGGCCTGGAAATGGGCACGGTGTATTCCACGCTGGGTGCGCGTCTCGACGTGGTGGAGATGCTCGACGGCCTGATGCAGGGCGCCGACCGTGATCTCGTCAAGGTGTGGCAGAAGATGAATGCGCCGCGCTTCGACAACATCATGCTCGGCACCAAGACGGTGGGCGCCGAAGCCACGAAAGACGGCATCCTCGTCAGGTTCGTGGGCGAAAAGGCACCGAAGGAACCGCAACTCTACGACCTGGTGCTGCAGGCTGTGGGCCGCGTGCCCAATGGCAAGAAGATCGGCGCCGACAAAGCCGGTGTGATCGTCAGCGATCGCGGTTTCATCCCGGGGGATGTGCAGATGCGCACCAACGTGCCGCACATCTTTGCCATCGGCGATGTGGTGGGCCAGCCCATGCTGGCGCACAAGGCGGTGCACGAGGCGCATGTGGCCGCCGAGGTGGCATCGGGCGATACCAAGGCGCAGTTCGATGCGCG
>JANMAS010000176.1:0-9722 GCA_031359975.1 Burkholderiales bacterium | reverse complement strand
CGATACCGATGAGGCGCAGATCGGCGGCCAGTGACGGGCCGATGTTGGGCAATTGCTCGAGCGCCTCGCATTCGCTGGCGCGGGATGCCTTGGGCGACTTGATCAGCGTGGCAGCCATCGCGCTACATCATCATGTTGTTGCGCACCAGGCCGACAGCCAGGCCTTCGATTGCAAACTCGCCATCACCGGGCGTGACGACGATGGTCTTGAAATCGGGGTTCTCGGGGATCAGCTCGATGGCGTGGCGCGTGCGCCGAAAACGCTTGACGGTGACTTCATCGTTGAGGCGTGCGATCACGATCTGGCCGTTCTTGGCATCCTGCGCCTTTTGCACCGCCAGCAGATCGCCATCCATGATGCCGGCATCGCGCATGCTCATGCCGCGCACCTTGAGCAGGTAATCGGGCCGACGCGGGAACAGGCTGGCTTCGAGCAGGTAGGTTTCGTCGATGTGCTCCAGCGCCAGGATCGGGCTGCCGGCCGCCACCCGGCCCACCAGCGGCAAGGAGAGCTGCTGCAGGCTGGGCAAGGGCAGGGTGAATTGCTTGCCGCGTGACTGGTTCAGCGCACGCAGCGCATCGGGGCGCAGGCGGATGCCGCGCGAGGTGCCGCCCACCAGCTCGATCACGCCTTTGCGCGCCAGGGCTTGCAGGTGCTCTTCGGCCGCATTGGCGGAGCGAAAGCCCAGTTCGGTGGCGATCTCGGCGCGTGTGGGCGGTGCACCCGTGCGGGCGATCGCGCTTTGCACGAGTTCGAGGATCTGCTGCTGGCGGGCGGTGAGCTTGGGCGTATCGTCCATGGGGTGCGCTTCGGGTGGCGACGCTCGGGCCTTCAGAGATGAATGGGGCCCCGGCGCTCACCACGATCACGCTGGTTGTTTTTACAGTAACTGTATTTTTGTCCAGTTTCCAAGAAAATGCAAAACGAACCTGACCTTGCGTCCACGATCGTCGTTCTCGGCACCGGCGGCACGATTGCCGGCACCTCGGCCGACCCCGGCAGCACCACCGGCTACACCGCCGGCCAGATCGGTGTGGAGCAACTCGCCGCGTCGGTGCCCGGGCTGCCCGAGTTGCTCGCACGCACGGCCAGGCGGCTGGTGTTCGAGCAGGTGGCGCAGATCGACAGCAAGAACATGGATGCCGCCGTCTGGCAGCGCCTGGCCGGCCGCGCGGCGCACCATCTGGCGCGCGCCGATGTGTGTGGCGTGGTCGTCACTCACGGCACAGACACCCTGGAAGAAACTGCCTACCTGCTGCACCGCGTGCTGGCACCGACCAAGCCGCTGGTGCTCACCGCCGCGATGCGGCCCGCCACCGCGGCCTCGGCCGATGGCCCGGGCAACCTGCTCGATGCGGTGCGCGTGGCGGCCTGTGGCCATGTGGGCGGCGTGAGCCTGGCGATGGCCGGCGCGGTGTGGCCTGCCCTGGGCCTGCGCAAGCTGCACACCACCGCCATCGAGGCTTTTTCAGGTGGCGATGCGGGCCCGATCGGGCGGCTCGACGGCGGTGTGTGGCGCGGCTACCGGCTGGCGCCGGCGCCCACCGCATTGGGCCTGGCCTGCATCGAGCGTGCCGCGGCGCAATGGCCGCGGGTGGAGATCGTGCTCAACCATGCGGGCGCCGACGGCTCGGTGATCGATGCCTTGCTGGCCCGGGGTGTCGAAGGCCTGGTGGTGGCGGGCACCGGCCACGGCACGGTGAGCGATGGTCTGGCCGAGGCGATCGGCCGTGCGCGGGCAGCCGGCGTGCGCGTGAAGCTGGCCAGCCGCTGCGGCATCGGGCCGGTGCTGCCCGATGCCGGCGAAGGCGCCAGCGGCGATCTGGCGCCGCCCCAGGCACGGGTGGAGCTGCTGCTGGAGCTGCTCTCGCAGCCATGAAAAACGCCGCGTCGGCCCGAGGGCCCTGACGCGGCGTGCACCGAAGGCCCGGCGCGCTGGCCGGGCGATCGATGGCTCAGACCACCTTCAGCTCGACATCCACGTTGCCGCGGGTGGCGTTCGAGTAGGGGCACACCTCGTGCGCCGCCGCCACCAGCTTTTCAGCCGCCGCTCGCTCCATGCCGGGCACCGTGATCGCCATCCAGACCTGGATGCCGAAGGCGCCGGGCTTGTTGGCATGCGGCCCGATCGCCACGTCGGCGGCGATGCTGGGCTCACCAAGAACGATCTTCTCGCGGGCGGCCACGGCCTTCATGGCGCCGATGAAACAGGCCGAGTAACCGGCGGCGAAGAGCTGCTCGGGGTTGGTGCCGGCGCCGCCCGGGCCGCCGAGCTCCTTCGGGGTGACGAGGTTCAACTTGATGACGCCGTCAGATGACTCGGTGGTGCCGGTGCGCCCGCCGGTGGACTTGGCGTGCGCGGTGTAGATTGCTTTTTCGATGGCCATTGGGGGGTTCTCCGTGGGTGGCGCGCATGCCGGGCGGCAAGGCGGGAAGCGGATTGTCGAAGATTCGCAGACACCGCGCTGGGTGCGTTGAGATTCGCGCCGGGCCCGCCAAGCACCCCCCACGCCACGCTCAAGGCTGCGCGTTGATCACGTCCAGTTCGGCGTGAATGGCCAGCCAGCGTTCTTCCAGCATCGCCGTTTCGGCGGTGATGTGGTTGAGGCGGCGGCCGGATTCGGCCATTTCGGCGGGTGCCAGCCTGGCGGCTGCGAGTGCGGCCTCCAGCACCTTGCGCTCGGCCCCCAGCTTCTCGAGCCGGGTGTCGATCGACAACATCTCGTTGCGCAGCGGCCGCGTGCGGGTGGCCACATCGGCACGTGCGTTGGCTTGTGTCTTGCGGTCGTCCTGCCGATGAGCGCCGGCTTTCGGCGCCGCGCCCTTCGACGTCGGCTTCGAGGCCGGCTTGGGCTTGGCCACGGCATCGGTGCGGGCGCTCGCGCTGACGCTCGGCGCCGGGCTGGCAGGCGCACCCGGGCGCAACGGCGGCGGCAGGCCGCGCGCCACCGCGCGCGAGACGTCGATCAGCCAGCGCTGGTAGTCGTCGAGATCGCCATCGAACGGCTCCACCGCACCACCGCTGACGAGCCAGAACTCATCGCACACCTCGCGCAGCAGCGCGCGGTCGTGGCTCACCAGCATCACCGTGCCTTCGAACTCATTGAGCGCCATCGACAGCGCCTCGCGGGTGTTCAGGTCGAGGTGGTTGGTGGGCTCGTCGAGCAACAGCAGGTTGGGGCGCTGCCAGACGATCGTGGCCAGCACCAGCCGCGCGCGTTCGCCGCCGGACAGCGTGCCCACGCTCTGGTGCACCATCTCGCCGACGAAGCGGAACTTGCCGAGAAAATCGCGCAGAGGTTGCTCGCGAGCGTCTTGCCCGTTGGGGTTGAGCGAGCGCGCCAGGCGCGTCATCTGCTGCAGGGGTGTGTCGTCGGCATGCAGCAGATCCATCTCCTGCTGCGCGAAGTAGCCGATGCTCAGGCCCTTGCCTTCGGTGAGTTCGCCGTCGAGCGCGGGCAGGGCGCGCGAGATGGTTTTCACCAGCGTCGATTTGCCCTGGCCGTTGGCGCCCAGGATGCCGATGCGCTGGCCGGGCATCACGGTGCGGGTGACGTTGCGCACGATGGTGAGGTCGCCGGCCGAATCGTCGCTGGCGCGGTAGCCCACGCTCACATCGCGCAGCACCAGCATCGGATTGGGCAGACTCGCCGGCTCGCGGAATTCGAAGTTGAAATCGCTGTCGGCGAGCACGGGCGCGAGGCGCTCCATGCGCGCGAGCGCCTTCACCCGGCTTTGGGCCTGTTTGGCCTTGCTGGCCTTGGCGCGGAAGCGTTCGATGAAGCGGGTGAGTTCGGCCACACGCTCCTGCTGGCGCGAATGCGCGGCCTGCGCCTGCGACATGCGTTCGGCCCGCGCCTCCTCGAAGGCGGTGTAGTTGCCGGTGTAGCGGGTGATGAGCGCATTTTCCACATGCAGCGTCACCTTGGTGATCGCATCGAGAAACTCGCGGTCGTGGCTGATCACGATCATCGTGCCTTCGAAGCGCTGCAACCAGGCTTCGAGCCACACCAGGGCGTCGAGATCCAGGTGGTTGGTGGGCTCGTCGAGCAGCAGCAGATCGGCAGGGCACATGAGGGCGCGCGCGAGTTGCAATCGCATGCGCCAGCCACCGGAGAAGCTGTTCACCGGTGAGTCGAGTTGTTCGCTTCGAAAGCCCAGGCCGAGCAGCAGCGCCTGCGCCCGGGCTCGCGCGTCGAACGAGCCCGCTTCTTCGAGCAGCACATGCGCTTCGGCCATCGCGTGGCCGTCTTCGGAGAGTTCAGCCGCCGCCAGTTCGGCGATCGCGGCCTGCAGCGGCACGTCGCCCTGCAGCACGTACTCGGTGGCGCTGTCGGAGGTTTCAGGCATCGACTGCACCACCTCGCCCACCTTCCAGCGCGCCGGCACTTCGGCGTCGCCGCGATCGGCTTGCAGCTTGCCGGTGAGCAGCATGAACAGGCTCGACTTGCCGATGCCGTTGCGCCCCACCAGGCCCACCTTTTCGCCCGGCTGGATGGTGACGTCGGTGTCTTTCAGAATCAGCTTCACGCCGCGGCGCAGGGTGAGGTCGCGCAGCGTGATCATCGTGCGGCTCCCGGCGCAGCAGCCAGCAAGGCGTCGCGGGTGACGAGCAGTACCTGGTCGTCTCCGGCACTGGTGGGTAACCAGGCCGCTTCGAGGCGCGGGAACGCGGCGTCGAAGTGGGCGCGTTCGTTGCCGATCTCGAGCACCAGCACGGCATTCGGTGTCATGGCCCGGGGCGCGTCGCGCAGCAGCGGCCGCACGAAGGCCATGCCGTCGTGGCCACCATCGAGCGCCAGGGCGGGTTCGGCGCGGTATTCGTCGGGTAGCGTGGTCATCGATCGGGTGTTCACGTAAGGCGGGTTGCACAGGATCAGGTCGAAGTGCTGGCCGGCAACGGCGGCCAGGCCATCGCCTTGCCGCAGCGTGATGCGCTCGGCCAGGCCATGGCGCGCCACGTTCAGGCTGGCCACTTCCAGAGCCGGGGCGCAGAGGTCGGTGGCCCACACGCTCACCTCGGGCCAGGCCATCGCGGCGAGCACCGCGAGGCTGCCGTTGCCGGTGCACAGGTCGAGCACCTGCCGCGTGTCGTCGCCCAGCCAGGCATCGATGCTGCCGTCGGCCAGCGCCTCGGCGATGAGCGAACGCGGCACGATCACGCGCTCGTCCACAAGAAAGGGCACGCCCTGCAGCCACGCTTCGCCGGTGAGGTAAGCGGCGGGGCGGCGTGT
Source organism: Burkholderiales bacterium (assembly GCA_031359975.1). Lineage (GTDB taxonomy): Bacteria > Pseudomonadota > Gammaproteobacteria > Burkholderiales > Burkholderiaceae_C > JANMAS01. Next base: position 4,487 of record JANMAS010000176.1, on the reverse strand, counting down.
GCTGATGCGTTGTTCGACCAGCGCATCCACGGCCGTCTCCTGGGCGGGTGATGCAGGGGTGTCTGCCACGCCGTCGAGATCGTCCAGCGGCAGGCCCAGGCGCCACAGCACCAGCCACGCGGCTTCGTCGAAGGCGTTGTTTGTGCCGTGCCCAAACGAAACGCCCGCCTCGGTCAGGCGGGCGCTGGTGCGCTCAATGAGATCGATCACGGTCACGACAGCAGATGCTCCAGGGTGCGGCGGTAGATATTCGTCAGCGGTTCGATGTCGGCCACGGTCACACGTTCGTCCACCTTGTGGATTGTCGCGTTGACCGGGCCGAATTCGATCACCTCGTCGCAAATCCGCGCCAGGAAACGGCCGTCCGAGGTGCCGCCGGTGGTCGACAACACCGGCCGCAGGCCGAGTTCGGCCTCGATCGCGGACGCCAGCGCATCGCTGAGCCTGCCGGGCGCGGTGAGGAAGGGTTCGCCGCCGAGCGTCCACTGCAACGTGTGGCTCAAGCCGTGGCGATCGAGCACCTCGACGAGCCGGGCCTTCAGCGATTCGGGCGTTGACGCGGTGGAGAAGCGGAAGTTGAAATCGAGCACCGCCTCACCCGGAATCACGTTGCTGGCGCCTGCGCCGGCGTGCAGGTTCGAGGCCTGGAAGCTGGTGGGCGGGAAAAACGCGTTGCCTTCGTCCCAGCGCGTCGCGGCCAGCTCGGCCAGCGGCGCGGCCAGTTCGAGGATCGGATTGCGCGCCAGGTGCGGATAGGCGATATGACCTTGCACGCCGTGCACCACCAGGCGGCCCGAGAGCGAACCACGGCGCCCGTTCTTGGCCATGTCGCCCAGGCGATCGACGCTGGTGGGCTCGCCCACGATGCAGCAGTCGATGCGCTGGCCGCGATCAGCGAGCGCCTGCACCACGCGCACCGTGCCGTCGATCGCCGGGCCTTCTTCGTCGCTGGTGAGCAGCATGCCGATGCGCCCGGCAAAGCGCGGCCGGGCAGCAACAAACGCCTCGATCGCCACCACCATCGCGGCCAGCGAGGTTTTCATGTCGGCGGCGCCGCGGGCGTATAGATGGCCGTCGCGATAGCTGGGCACGAAGGGATCGCTCTGCCAGCGCTCCACCGGCCCGGTGGGCACCACATCGGTATGGCCGGCCAGCACGATCAGCGGCCCGGGCAGCCCACCGTCGCGCACCGCCCAGAGGTTGTCCACCCGGCCGGATTCGGGCCCGAACGGCAACGGCTCGCACACAAAACCGAGCGCCGACAGCCGCTGGCCGAGCAGGCGCTGGCAATCGGCGTCATCGGGTGAGACGGAGCGGCGGGCGAGTAGCGCCTCGAGCAGGCGCACGGTGGCATTCATGGGGGCGAATTGTGCCGCGTGAATGGGGCACAGCGCGGGGGCAGAGCGCGCGACACACAGCGGCACGCTGCTGCGGCCCGGGCCTCAATGCCTGGCCATCAGCCCCATGTTGCCGGTGGGGCGCGCGTCTTCCGGCACCACATCCAGCGTGATCTCCGTGAAGGTGGGTGTTTCCGGCTCGGGCTTGACTTGCTGCAGACGGCTGGCGGGCTGGGTATCGTTTTGCAGGCGCCATAACAGGTTGGTCGGCGAATCGGCTTGCGCCAGCGCCTCTTCGCGGGTGACGAGGCCGGCTTCGATGAGGCGCGCGAGATCCTTCTCGAAAGTCTGCGAGCCTTCGGAGAGCGACTTTTCCATCGCCTCTTTCACGCCGCTGAAATCACCTTGTTCGATCAGCTCGCCCACCAGCTTGCTGTTGAGCAGCACCTCCACCGCCGGCACACGGCCGCCGGTGGTGGAGCGCAGCAGGCGCTGCGACACCACCGAGCGCAGCGCCGCGGCCAGGTCGGCCAGCAGTGCAGGGCGTGCCTCGGGTGTGTAGAACGACAGGATGCGGCCGAGCGCGTGGTAGCTGTTGTTGGCGTGCAGCGTGGCCATCACCAGGTGGCCGGAGAGCGCGTAGGAGATCGTCGCAGTCATGGTTTCGCGATCGCGAATCTCGCCGATCATGATGCAGTCGGGCGCCTGGCGCAGGGCGTTTTTCAGCGCCACATTGAGCGACACGGTATCGCGGCCCACTTCGCGCTGGTTGACGATCGAGCGTTTGTTCGAGAACAGGTATTCGATCGGCTCTTCGATGGTGAGGATGTGGCCGGTAACCTGCTGGTTGCGCCATTCGAGCATCGAGGCCAGCGTGGTGCTCTTGCCGGTGCCGGTGGCGCCCACCATCAGGATCAGGCCGCGCTTTTCGAGCGACAGCGCGGCGAGCACCGGCGGCAGGCTGAGCGAATCGAGCGTGGGGATGCGATGCGGTATGCAGCGGATCACCGCCGCGATCGATGCCCGTTGCTTGAAGGCCGACAGGCGGAAGCTGCCCACCTGGCGCAATCCGAGGCCGAGGTTGAGCTCGCCTGTTTGATCGAGTTCTTCCACCTGCGCCGGTGTGAGCATCTCGGCCAGCAGCGCGCGCGGTTGCTCGGGCGTGAGCGGCTTGTCGGACAAAGGCATCAGCTGCCCGTTGATGCGCAGCAGCACCGGCGCGTTGGCCGACAGGTACACATCCGAAGCAGCCTTCTCCGCCATCAGGCGAAGAATGCGTTCCATCTGGCCGGTGCTCATGGGGGAGTGTGCTTTCTGGGGTGGGGCTGCGGGCTCAGGCGCGCAGGAGTTCGTTGATGCTGGTCTTGGCGCGGGTTTCGGCGGTGACTTGCTTGACGATCACCGCGCAGTACAGGCTGTGGCTGCCATCAGCCGAAGGCAGCGAGCCGCTCACCACCACCGATCCGGTGGGCACACGGCCGTAGATCACTTCGCCGGTGGCGCGGTTGTAGATCTTGGTGCTCTGGCCGATGTACACGCCCATCGAGATCACCGAGTTCTCTTCGACGATCACGCCTTCGACCACCTCGCTGCGGGCGCCGATGAAGCAGTTGTCTTCGATGATCGTGGGGTTGGCCTGCAGCGGTTCGAGCACGCCGCCGATGCCCACACCGCCCGACAGATGCACGTTCTTGCCGATCTGCGCGCACGAGCCGACGGTGGACCAGGTATCGACCATCGTGCCCTCGTCCACATAGGCGCCGATGTTCACGTACGAAGGCATCAACACCACATTCTTCGCGATGTAGCTGCCCCGGCGGGCCACCGCGGGCGGCACCACGCGGATGCCGGTGGCGCGCATCTGCTCTTCATCGAGGTGCGAAAACTTGGTCGGCACCTTGTCGAAGAAGCCCAGGTCGCCGGCGCGGGTCATGCGGTTGTCGTTCAGGCGGAAGCTCAGCAGCACGGCTTTCTTCACCCATTGGTTGACCTTCCACTGCCCCACGCCCTGGCGCTCGGCCACCCGGATGCGGCCGGCGTTGAGTTCGGCGATCACCTTCTCGACGGTTTCGCGCACTTCGGGCGCTGAGACGGCGGTGATGTGGGCCCGGCTCTCCCAGGCGAGGTCGACGATGCTTTGGAGGTCTTCGGTCATGGCGGGCTCGGTTTTGGATGTCAACGGGACGATTCGACAAACTCGACGATGCGGTGCGCGGCTTGCGTGCATTCATCGAGCGGAGCAACCAGCGCCATGCGAATGCGTCCGGCGCCCGGGTTGGCGCCTCCCGCTTCGCGGCCCAGCAGGCTGCCAGGAAGGATCGTCACATTGTATTGAGCAAGCAATCCGCGAGCGAAGCCGACGTCATCCCCGTCAGGAACCGCTGCCCACAGATAAAAGCCCGCATCCGGGTCCTCCACGTCAAGCACTGTGGAGAGCTTCGGCGTGACGGCCTCAAACTTGAGGCGGTAGAGGTCGCGATTGGCCCGGACATGGGCCTCGTCGCCCCAGGCGGCGATGCTGGCGGCTTGCACCACCGGGCTCATCGCGCTGCCGTGATAGGTGCGATAGAGCAAGAAGGGCTTGATGAGGGCGGCGTCGCCAGCCACGAAACCCGAGCGCATGCCGGGCACGTTGCTGCGCTTGGACAAACTGGTGAGCGCGATGAGGCGCCGGAAATCCCCTCGACCCAGCGCCTGCGCCGCCTGCAAGGCACCGATGGGTGGCGCCGATTCGTCAACGTAGATTTCGGAGTAGCACTCGTCGCTGGCGATGACAAAACCGTATTGGTCAGACAACTCGAACAGCACCCGCCATTCATCGAGGCTCATCACCGAGCCGGTGGGGTTGCCCGGTGAGCACACATAAAGGAGCTGGGTGCGCGACCAGGTTCCAGCATCGATCGCGCCCCAATCGGGTGCGAACCGGCGTGCTGGATCGCTGTTGGCGTAAACCACGTTGGCGCCGGCCAGCAACGCGGCGCCTTCGTAGATCTGATAAAACGGATTCGGGCAGACCACGGTGGCGCCGGGGCGGGTGGGGTCGATCACCGTCTGCGCCAGTGCAAACAAGGCCTCGCGCGAGCCGTTGACCGGGAGCACCTGCGTGGCCGGATCCACCACAACGGCATAGCGACGAGCGATCCACTGGGC
>JANMAS010000166.1:0-7256 GCA_031359975.1 Burkholderiales bacterium | reverse complement strand
GAACGCACCGAGCGCTCCGACCAATGCACCCATGGCCGGCCCACCTGGCGGCAAGTGAGCCTGAAAGAGCTCGACGCGCTGTTTCTTCGCGGGCGTTGAGCGATTCGGGATGACGTCGAAGCCCCAGCTTCATCGCCCGCCTAGCGATGAGGTGGTGTCAACGTGAAGCCCTTGCTGGTCGTTCGAAACCTGAGCTTTTCGTACCCGCGGCGCCATCTGTTCAACGGCTGGTCTGCCGAGTTTCACGCTGGCATCACCTGGCTGGCAGGGCCCAACGGCTGCGGCAAATCGACCCTGCTCATGCTGCTGGCCGGCGCCTTGCCACCGCTGCTGGGTACACGGATTGCCGCGGGTTTCGACGCCGACCAGCAGCCGATCGACTACCGCCGCGAAGTGTTCTGGTGCGGCCGCGGCGGCGTGCCTTTCGATCATCTGGACATCGTCGAGTACATCGGTTTCATGCGCAGCCTGTATCCCCGCTTCGATGCCGCCATCGCCAACCAGCATCTGCAGGGGTTCGGCCTCGTGCCGCACCTCGGCAAGCGCCTGGCTACCTTGTCCACCGGCACGCAGCGCAAGGTGTGGCTGAGTGCCGCCTTCGCGGCGCAGACGCCGGTGGTGCTGGTCGACGAGCCGTTGAATGCGCTGGACGCCGCCTCGCTCACCTGGCTGCGCAGCGCGCTGGACGGCTGCGCCACCCGATCCGACCAGGCCTGGCTCATCGCCAGCCATGAGCGTGTGGGCAGCGCGCACACGGCGGTACGCAGGCTGGCCATCGCAGACGGCGAGCCGGGCGCCGCGCCCGACGTGAACTGACGGCCAACGCGCCAGATCGCCAGCTGTTCCCCTGCCATGAAACGTCGTTTGCATCTGCCGGCGCCGGTGCGCCGAGCCAAGGATCTCTCCAGACACCTGCGCCGCGCACCATTGACCGCTCAGCTGGCGTGGGCGAATCGGATCTCGCGTGCCTCGCTGTTGGCGCCGCGAGGGCCGGCCGTGTGCCTCACCACCCATGGGGCACGCCTGGCCAAGGTGCATCTGACGATCGAGTCCATCGGTGCCGGTCACCTGCTGCCCAGCCGCCTCATCCTGTGGCTCGACGATCCGACCGCGTTGGCGGAGCTGCCCGATGCGTTGCGCCGGCTCCTGCGGCGCGGGCTGGAGATTCACCTGTGCGGCAACCATGGCCCGCACACCAAGTACTACCCGTATGTCGCCACCCAGCCTCTCGGGCGGCTGCCGATGGTCACCGCCGACGACGACATGCTCTATCCGCGCCATTGGCTCTCGACGCTGATGCAGGCTCACACCGCGCAACCCGCCATCGTGCACGCCTGGCGCGCCAAGGTGGTGCCGGTGACGGCCGACGGGATCGCGCCGTACGGCGAGTGGCGCGACTGCGGCAACACCCGGCCTTCGCTACGCCACTTTGCCGAAGGTGTCTCCGGCGTGATCTACCCCACCAGGCTGCTCGCCGCGCTGCGCGATGCCGGCGAGGGCTTCATCACCGTCTGCCCACGGGCCGACGATGTCTGGCTGCATGCGCAGGCGCTGCGCGCCGGCATCCGCGTGCGCCAACTGCACGACAAGGCGCGCGACTTCCCCTGCATCCCAGGCACCGAAGCGATGGGCCTGATGCACGGCAATGTGGCCGGCCAAGGCAACGACGAACAGATTCGTTGCACCTATCAAACCGACGACCTGCGCCGCCTGCTCGAAGAACCCGGCGATTGAGCCGCGCAGCAAGGCGCCGGCGCAAGCAACATGCTCCAATCGCCGCATGACCACCGATCGCCGCAAGATCCAGCTCAAGCAGCAAGACGTGGCGCGCGACCCCTTCCGCCGCCCCGTGCGGCCGGGCGCGCCCAACAACCGCACACGCAGCGCCCCGGCGCCATCGGTCGTCGCGGCGCCAACCCTGCCGCCTGCGGCCGCCACGCCGAAACCCGCAGCCCCGCGTGTTGCGCCTGCGCGGCCGCCAGCAGCCGACGAGCGGCCTCGCCATGCACCTTCTGCGAAGCCACGCCAAGCCGCTGAGCCGCCCCGCCCCCGCCCATCGCCACCGCAGCGGCCTCCCGTACGCCCGCCCGTACGCCTGACGCCACCGCCGATCCCGGCGCGCGCCCCCGCGCCCTTGCCGACACCGCCACGCGAAGGCGTGCGGGTGTCGAAGTGGCTCGCCGATCAGGGCCAGGCATCACGCCGTGAGATCGACGACTGGATCGCCGCCGGCTGGGTGAAGGTCGACGGCGTGGCCGCCACGCTGGGCCAGCGCATCGATCCGGCCGTGCAGACGGTGGTGATCGATGCCGCCGCGCGCACCGAGCAGGCGCGGCAGGTCACCATCCTGCTGCACAAGCCGATCGGCTATGTGAGCGGCCAGGCCGAAGACGGCTACACGCCCGCGGTGGCGCTGGTCACGCCCAACAATCGCTGGAACGAGGATCGCGCGCCGATCAAGTTCCATCCGGGCCAACTGCGCCACCTGGCGCCGGCCGGCCGCCTGGATATCGATTCCACCGGCTTGCTCGTGCTGACGCAGGATGGTCGGGTCGCCAAGCGCCTGATCGGCGATGAAACCCGGGTGGAAAAGGAATACCTCGTGCGTGTGCAGCACCTGCAACCGGGCCCGGTGCCCGAGCGCAGCATCGCGCTGCTCAACCACGGCCTGCATCTCGACGATCGGCCCTTGAAGGAAGCCAAGGTGAGCTGGGCCAATGAAGACCAGTTGCGCTTCGTGCTGCGCGAAGGCCGCAAGCGCCAGATCCGGCGCATGTGCGAGGCGGTCGATCTCAAGGTGCTGGCGCTCAAGCGGGTGCGCATCGGTCGTGTGGCACTGGGCAAGTTGCCGCCGGGCCTGTGGCGCTATCTGAACGACGACGAAGTATTTTGACGACGCCCGGCGGCACCCGCGCAACGCCAGATGCCCTGGCCCTCACCGGCCCCACGGCCTGCGGCAAGACGCAGGCCGCCCTGGCCATCGCGCGCCGTTGGCCAGCGGAAATCATCAGCGTCGATTCCGCGCTGGTGTATCGCGGCATGGCTATCGGCACCGCCAAGCCGACAGCCGCCGAACGTGCCGAGGTGCCGCATCACCTGATCGATATCCTGGATCCGAACCAGGCGTATTCGGCAGCGCAGTTCGCCGTCGATGCCCGTGCGTTGATCACGGCCATCCGCGCCCGAGGCCGGCTGCCGCTGCTGGTGGGTGGCACGATGCTGTATTTCAAGGCGCTGATCGATGGCCTGGATCCGATGCCCGCCGCTGATCCGCGCATCCGCGCCGAACTCGACACCCGCGCCGCGCACGAAGGCTGGCCCGCCCTGCATGCCGAGCTGGCGCGCGTCGATCCGGTCACCGCCGCGCGCTTGCAGCCGTTGGATGCGCAGCGCATCCAGCGGGCGCTGGAGGTGTGGCAGATCAGCGGGCAGCCGTTGTCGGCGCTGCATGGGCGTCGATCGACAGCCGCGCAGCCGCTGGTGATGCCGATGATCTCGCTCGAACCGCAATCGCGTGCCTGGCTGCACCAGCGCATCGGTGAACGCTTCGCGCAGATGCTGCACGCCGGGCTGCTCGATGAAGTTCGCGGCCTGCGCGCACGCGGTGATCTCACGGCGCAGATGCCTTCGATGCGGTGCGTGGGCTACCGGCAGGCGTGGGCTGCACTGGATACCGGCGACACCACCGCGCTCCTGGAAACCGGCACCGCCGCCACGCGGCAACTGGCCAAGCGGCAATTGACCTGGCTGCGCAGCATGCCGGCGCGGCAGGTGGTGGCGTGCGATCAGGCCGATGGCGTCGAACGCGTGATCGACCACGTTGCAGGGGTGGGGGTGGGGACGATGCGATGCTGACCGTCACCGATCTCGCCAAACTCTACGACAACGTGCCCGTGTTCCAGGCGGTGAACCTGAGCGTGCCGCCTGGCGAGTTCGTGGCCCTGATCGGCGAATCCGGCGTCGGCAAATCCACCTTGCTCAACGGCATTGCCGGGCTCGATGTGATGAGCAGCGGCCGCATCGAACTCGATGGCGTCGATGTGGCGCAGCTCGGCGAGCCCGCTCGTGCACGCTGGCGGCGCGAGTCGCTCGGCTTCGTGTTCCAGGCCTTTCATGTGCTGCCCCACCTGAGCGTGGCCGACAACATCGCGCTGCCGCTGTGGCTGCTCGAACGCCACGAGCCCGACCGGGTAACGGCCATGCTCGACGAGGTGGGGCTGAGCGGCCTCGGCGGGCGCATGCCGGCGCAGCTCTCCGGCGGCCAATTGCAGCGCGTGGCGATCGCCCGCGCGCTGGTGCACCGGCCCAGGCTGATCCTCGCCGACGAGCCCACCGGCAACCTCGATCCCGACACCGCCGCCAAGGTGATGGCACTGCTCGCGCAGGAGGTAGCCCGCGCCGGCGCGGCGTGCGTGATGGTCACGCATTCGGTGGCTGCGGCGTCGCATGCCCATCGCATCCTGCGCCTCACCGGCACCGGCATCGCGCCGGTGGATGCGGCGCGGCCGCCATCGCCATGAGCGCGCCGGGCCGCTCCCAAGCGCTCATACCGCAGCGCGTAGCGCGGAGGGTAGTCCAGTGACCTCGCACAGCCACCCGTGGCTGCCGCCGCGCGCCCTGCTGCGCCTGCCGCTCGCTGATTGGCGCGCCCATCCCTGGCGCCATGCGATGGCGTGGCTGGCGGTGGCGCTCGGTGTGGCACTGGCGTATTCGGTACACCTGATCAACGCCTCGGCACTGACCGAGTTTTCTTCCGCCCTGCGCGCGGTCAACGGTGAGCCCGATCTGGTGGTGCGCGGCCCGCGCGCGGGCTTCGACGACGCCCTTTTCGAACGCATCGCCCTCGCGCCGGGCGTGGAACTGGCCAGCCCGGTGCTGGAGGTCGACACACTGGCCTACGCCAACGCCACGTCGGTGCCGATCAAGGTGATCGGTATCGACGCGCTGCAGGTGATGCGCGTGGCACCGCAGCTGATGCCGCAGCCGGGCGCTGGCGCGGATCGCCTCGCACTGCTCGATCCTTCCTGGGTGTTTCTCAATGCCACGGCGACGCAGAAGCTGCAGTTGCCGGTGCGCGACGCACGTGTCGAGTTTCAGTCCGGCGCCACACGCCAGTCGATGCGTGTGGGTGGCCACATCAGCGCGGGTGGCGCGCCGCTGGCGGTGATGGATATCGCGGCTGCGCAGGCGCGCTTCGGCCTGGCTGGCCGGCTCACCCGCATCGACATCCGGCTGCAGCCGGGCTTCGATGCCGCTTCGGTCAGCCGCCAGTTTGCGTTGCCGCCGGGCGTGCTGGCGGCACGGCCGGGTGATGATCTCGAGCGGGTGTCGAACGTGTCGCGGGCGTATCGGGTGAACCTCACCGTGCTGGCGCTGGTGGCGCTGTTCGTGGGCGCTTTTTTGGTCTATTCGGTGATGGCGCTTTCGGTGGCGCAGCGCATGCCGTCGATCGCCTTGCTCGGTGTGCTCGGACTCGATGCGCGCGCGCGGCGCCTGCTGGTGATGGCCGAATGCGCGGCGATCGGCGTGGGCGGTGCGGTGGTGGGCCTGCTGCTCGGCGCGGCGATGGCGGCAGCCGCCTTGCGCTTCATCGCGGGCGATCTGGGCGGCGGCTTTTTCCCCGGTGTGCAACCCACGCTGCAATGGACGCTGCCTTCCGCACTGGTGTTCGGCGCCCTCGGTGTGGCCTCGGCGCTGGTGGGCGGCTGGGTACCGGCGATGCAGGCGCAGCGTGTGCAGCCGGCGCAGGCGCTGAAGGGCTTGGGCGCGCCGTCACGGCATCGGCCTTCGGCGAGGCTCGGCTTGGCCTTGCTGGCCGCCGGCGGCGTGCTGGCGCTGATGCCGCCGCTCGCTGGCTTGCCGATCGCGGCCTATGCGGCGGTGGCCGTGCTGCTGTTTGGCGGCGTGACGCTGGTGCCGTGGGTGGTGGGCTTGTTGCCGCATCCGTCGTCGTCGGCTGCGCTGCTGCGCAGCTGGCCACGGGCGCTGCGCGGCACCAGCATGCGGCTGGCGCTGGCGCGTGCCCACTTCCATCGCGATACCGCGTCGGCGATGGTGGCCGGCGTGGTGGCCAGCCTCGCGTTGTCGGTGGCGCTCACGGTGATGGTGAGCAGCTTTCGCGGCGGCGTGAGTGATTGGCTCGACGCGGTATTGCCGGCGGATCTGTATGCCCGCAGCGCCAGCGGCTCGGCGGCCAGTGATCAGGTGTGGATCGTCGAAGACGCGCTGGCCGGCATCGCGCAGCTGCCCGGCGTGGCGCGGGTGGAAGCGTCGCGCTCCCGCGCACTTGCGCTACGGCCGGATCTGCCGGCGGTGATGCTGCTCGCACGCCCGCTCGCCGATGCCGAACACCGCCTGCCCCTGGTGGGCACCGTGGTGCCTGCCGCGCGGGGAGAAACCGCGGTGTACGTGAGCGAAGCGGTGCGGGCACTGTATGGGGCGGAGCCGGGTTCGTTGATGCAGCTGCCGCTGGCCGACAGCAGCGCATCGAGCGACGGCAACGACAAGCCGATCACGGTGCGGGTGGCCGGTGTCTGGCGCGACTATGCGCGCAGCTTCGGTGCCATCGCGATCGACCGTGATCGTTATCGCGAGCTCACCGGCGATCACAAGGTGAACGATCTGGCGATCTGGCTCGACGAAGGCGCCAATCTGCCAGCGGTGCGCGACGGCATACGCGCGCGGGTGGGCGCGTCGGCGCCGCTGGAATTTGCCACCACCGGCGAATTGCGCCGCTTCTCGCTGGCCATCTTCGATCGCAGCTTTGCCGTCACGCTGTATCTGCAGGCGGTGGCGGTGGGCATCGCGCTGGTGGGCATCGCGGCCAGCCTGTCGGCGCAGGTGCTGGCGCGGCGCAAGGAGTTTGGTTTGCTCACCCACCTCGGCCTCACCCGCGCTCAGGTGACGGCGGTGGTGGCCATCGAGACGCTGGTGAGCCTGCTCGCCGGCATCGCACTGGGCGCGCTGCTCGGGCTGCTGGTGAGCGTGGTGCTGGTGCATGTGGTGAACCCGCAGAGCTTTCACTGGACGATGGAGCTGCGCATCCCGTGGTCGCGGCTGGCCTTGCTGTGCGCCGCCGTGCTGGTGGCGGGGCTTGTGACCGCCTGGTGGAGTGCTCGGCGGGCGGCCTCGATCGACGCGGTGATGGCCGTGAAGGAAGACTGGTGAGCCCGGGTCGCCGGCGGGTGTTGATGCTGGCGGCGTCGGCCTGGCCTGGTTTGTCGGGCGCCACCGACGCGGCGCATGAGGATTCAGTC
>JANMAS010000115.1:0-9799 GCA_031359975.1 Burkholderiales bacterium | reverse complement strand
AGGCGCTGCAATATCTCGAAGAAGGCAAGGTCGTGATCTTCGCGGCCGGCACCGGCAACCCGTTTTTCACCACCGATACCGCGGCCGCCCTGCGCGGCGCCGAAATCGGTGCGCAGATCGTGCTCAAGGCGACGAAGGTGGACGGTGTCTACAGCGCCGACCCCAACAAGGACAGCAGCGCCACACGCTACGCCACCATCACGTTCGATGAGGCGATCGCCAGGAACCTGCAGGTGATGGACGCCACCGCGTTTGCGCTGTGTCGCGACCAGAAGCTGCCGATCAAGGTTTTCAGCATCGTGAAGCAAGGTGCCCTGCGGCGCGTCATCATGGGTGACGACGAGGGCACGCTGGTTCACGTGTGAGGAGAGGGATTCGATGAGCATTGCGGAAATCCGCACCACCGCCGAGGCCAAGATGGCCAAATCGGTGGAAGCGTTCAAGGGCGAGCTGCAGAAGATCCGCACAGGGCGTGCGCATCCCGGCATCCTCGACCATGTGCAGGTCGAGTACTACGGCTCGATGCTGCCGATCAATCAGGTGGCCAACGTCTCCCTGCTCGATGCCCGCACGATCAGCGTGCAGCCCTGGGAAAAGGGCATGGGCGCGAAGATCGAGAAGGCCATTCGCGAGAGCGATCTCGGCCTCAACCCGGCCTCGCAGGGCGATCTGCTGCGCGTGCCGATGCCGGCGCTCACCGAAGAGCGCCGCCGCGAACTGACCAAGGTGGTTCGCCATGCCGGCGAAGAAGCCAAGGTGGCCGTGCGCAACCTGCGTCGCGATGGCAACGAGCAGCTCAAGAAGCTGCTGAAAGACAAGCTCATCGCCGAAGACGATGAGCGCCGCTCGCAAGACGACATCCAGAAGCTCACCGACCGAACCATCATCGAGATCGACCGTCTCGTGCATGGCAAGGAAGGCGAGATCATGGCTGTCTGACACGCACCCGGCGCCCGAACCCCTGTTGCCGATCCATCTCAGGAATCCGCCAGTGACCAAACGCGAGAGTGCCGTTCCGCGCCATGTGGCGATCGTGATGGATGGCAACGGCCGCTGGGCGCGCAAGCGTCATATGCCTCGTGTGGTGGGTCATAAGCAGGGCGTCGATGCCTTGGTGCGCACGGTGCAGGCCTGCGCCGATCGCGGCATCGATTACCTCACCGTGTTTGCGTTTTCATCCGAAAACTGGAAACGTCCGACCGAAGAGGTGTCCGGCCTCATGAGCCTGGTGCTGATCGCGGTGTCGAAGTACCTCGCCAAACTGGCAACCGAGGGTGTGCGCATCCGCATCGTCGGTGATCGCGCGGCGGTATCGCCCAAGGTGGCCAAGGCGTGGGATCAGGCCGAATCGGCCACTCGCCACAACACCCGCATCACCTTGTCGGTGGCGTTCAATTACGGTGGCCGCTGGGACATCCTGCAGGCCTGCCGACTCGCCATGGCCGACCGCGTACCCGCCGATTCGCTCGACGAGGCCCGACTCGCGCGCTACATGGCCATGAGCTACGCGCCCGATCCCGATCTGTTCATCCGCACCGGCGGCGAGGTACGCATCAGCAACTTCCTGTAGTGGCAGTCGGCTTACTCGGAGCTGTATTTCACCGATTGCCTGTGGCCGGATTTCGACGGCACTCAGCTGGACGCCGCACTGGCCTCCTACGCTGCACGCGACCGCCGCTACGGCGGTGTGCCGCTGCCGTCGCACGAGACGACGGCGGCCTGAGGCGTCATGCTTCGCCAACGGGTCATCACTGCCCTCGTGTTGTTGGCCGTCCTTGTTCCGGCTTTGCTGGCTTCGGTGACGTGGCCGTTTGGCCTCATCACGCTGGCGCTGGTGGGTGCCGGTGGATGGGAATGGGCGCGGCTCAACGGCGTCGGTCAGGCGGGTGCAGTGGCGCTGGGGCTGGGGCTGGTAGCCGCTGGTGTGGTGGTGCTCGTCAGTGGCTGGTCGAGTGTCGGCATGAAGGGCTGGTGGTTGGTGGTGGCGGCCTGGGTGGCGGGCGGCAGCTGGGTGCTCAGCGCCGGGCCCACGGGTTGGGCCAAGGTGGGCCAATCGCTGCGGCTGGTGATCGGTACCGCGGTGCTGTGGGCTGCCTGGCTGGCCCTGGCTGACGCCAAGGTGCATGGCCTGGGATTCATCGTTTCGGTGTTCTGCCTGGTTTGGGCGGCCGATATTGCGGCCTACTTCGGCGGGCGCGCGTTTGGCCGGCGCAAGCTGGCGCCATCGATCAGTCCGGGCAAGAGCTGGGAGGGGGCCTGGTGCGGCGCGGCCGCGGCGGCGATGTTGGCGGTGATCTGGATAGCGTTCGACGACCGGATGCACGAGGCGGGAGGCAGCCTGTTTCAATCGCTGTTCACCGGCTTTGGCGTACTCGGGATGCTCATCGCGGTAGTTGGCCTGGCCGCGCTCAGTGTGATGGGCGACCTGTTCGAATCGCTGGTGAAGCGGTCGGCGGGTGCCAAGGATTCGAGTGCGTTGTTGCCGGGGCACGGCGGTGTGCTCGACCGCATCGACGCCTTGCTGCCGGTGTTGCCGGCGGCGCTGGCTTTGCAATCGCTGACCTGAACCACGCACATGACATCCACCACCGTGCAGCAACTCTGCATCCTCGGATCCACCGGATCGGTGGGCGGCAGCACACTCGATGTCGTCGCGCGGCATCCCGATCGATTCCAGGTGCTGGCGCTCACCGCCAATCAGCGTGTCGACGAACTGGCGGCGCAGTGCGAACGCTGGCGCCCACGTTTTGCCGCGATGCCCGACGAAGCCCACGCCAAGGCGCTGCGTGAGCGCCTGAGCCAGCGCGGTATCGCCACCGAGGTGCTCCACGGCGCCAAGGCGCTGTGCGATCTGTCGGCGCACCCGGATGTCGATCTGGTGATGGCGGCGATCGTCGGTGCGGCCGGCCTGGCGCCGTGCCTGGCCGCTGCCGCGGCCGGCAAGCGCTTGTTGCTGGCCAACAAGGAAGCGATCGTCCTCGGCGGCGCGGTGTTCATGGATGCGGTGCGCGCCGGCGGCGCTTCGCTGGTGCCGATCGACAGCGAACACTCGGCGATCTTCCAGTGCCTGCCCGAGCGTCGCGAAACCTGGTCGGATCGCATCGATCACCTGCTGCTCACCGCATCGGGCGGCCCCTTTCGCTCGCGCGACCCCTCCACCTTCGTCGACATCACCCCCGAGCAGGCCGTCGCCCATCCCAATTGGGTGATGGGGCGCAAGATCTCGGTGGATTCGGCCACGATGATGAACAAGGCGCTGGAAGTGATCGAGGCGCACTGGCTGTTCGGCCTGGCGCCTGATCGCATCCGCGTCGTCATTCATCCGCAGAGCATCGTGCACTCGATGGTGGTGTGTCGCGATGGCTCGGTGCTGGCGCAACTGGGCACGCCCGACATGCGTGGCCCCATCGCGTTTGGCCTGGCCTATCCCGACCGGATTGAAACCGGCGCGCCGCGCCTTGATTTCATGACGCTCGGCGCGCTCACGTTCGAGCCGGTCGATCCGGTGCGCTTTCCGGGCTTGTCGCTGGCCTGGGCGGCATTGGCCGGGCCCCATGGCACCACCGCCGTGCTGAACGCCGCCAACGAAGAAGCCGTCGCCGCCTTTCTCGATCGCAAAGTGCCGTTCACCGCGATCCATCGCATCAATGCCGACACGCTGGCCACGGTGGACCCCGGACTGAGCGCCACGGCCGGCCTGGGTGACTTGCTCGAACTCGACCATCGAGCGCGGCTGGCCGCGCGGCGCATTGTGGCGGGGCTGTGCTCATGATCACCGTGTTGGCGTTTCTCGTGACCCTTGGCGTGCTGGTGGTCGTGCACGAGTACGGGCATTACCGCGTGGCGGTGGCCTGCGATGTGAAGGTACTTCGGTTTTCGGTCGGTTTCGGCCGTGTGCTGTGGCGATCGACGAGAGGGCCGGACGCCACCGAGTTCACCCTGTGCGCGTTGCCGCTGGGCGGTTATGTGCGCATGCTGGACGAGCGCGAGGGCCTGGTGCTGCCTTCCGAACATTCACGCGCCTTCAATAACAAATCTTTGCTTCAGCGCACCGCGATCGTCGCCGCGGGCCCGATCGCCAATCTGCTGCTGGCGGTGCTCCTGTATGCCGCGGCGCACTGGATCGGCATCGATGAGCCTCGCGCCGTGCTCAGCACGCCGGTGGCAGGCAGCCCTGCGGAGCGTGCCGGATTGATGTCGGGCGACGAGGTGGTGGCGGTGGCCGACGGGGATGGCGCGTGGCGCGACATCGAATCGTTCAATGACCTGCGTTGGGTCCTCACACAAGGCGCACTCGATGCCGGTTCCCCACGCCTGCAAGTGCGCGGGCCGGGCCATCAGGGCTCACGCGACGTGACGCTTGATCTGTCCGGCTTGTCGGGCGGTGATGTCGATTCGCAGTTGATGTCGCGCATCGGCATCGGCCCGCCGTTCGGCGAGCCGGTGATCGGTACGGTGATCGCCGAGGGGCCGGCTGCGCAGGCGGGCTTGCGTACCGACGACCGGGTCATTGCCATCGACGGCAAGCCGGTCTCCGATGCCTATGCTTTGCGTGAACGCATTCGCGCCAGTCATGAGGGCGCCACCGCGATTGCGTTGCAACTGACGGTCGATCGCGGCGGGCAGGCCCTGCAGGTGCTGGTGACGCCGCGCGTGGTGGACGAGGGCGGCCGGCAGGTCGGGCGCATTGAGGCGATGGTGGGTGCGCCGCCGGCCACCGTCACGGTGCGCAAGGGGCCGATCGACGGTGTGGTGTCAGGTGCGGCGCGCACCTGGGAAGTGTCGGTGCTGACCGTCAAGATGCTCGGTCGCATGTTGATCGGCGAAGCCTCGCTGAAGAACCTGAGCGGGCCGATCACGATCGCCGACTTCGCCGGGCAATCGGTGGCGCAGGGGCTGCCGTACTACCTGTCGTTCCTGGCGCTGGTGAGCATCAGCCTGGGCGTGCTCAATCTGCTCCCGCTGCCGATGTTGGACGGTGGGCACCTGATGTATTATCTTTTCGAGGGAATCACCGGTCGCCCGGTGTCCGAGTTGTGGCTCAGATGGCTGCAGCGTGGGGGCGCTCTCGTACTGCTGCTCCTGATGTCTCTCGCTCTGTCCAACGATGTGGCCCGCCTGCTGGGCCTGCACTGATCCCCCATGCCGTTTCATTCTTCCAGGAGCGCTTTGCGCCCCGTCGCTGCGATCGTGGCCTTCGTGGGCGCCATTGCAGCCACCCCGGCCCGGGCTGTCGAACCGTTCGAGATTCGCGACATTCGTGTCGAAGGGTTGCGACGCACCGATCCCGGCACCGTGTTCTCCGTGCTCCCATTCCGGGTAGGCGATAGCTACAACGACGAAAAGGCCTCCGCGGCCTTGCGCGCGCTGTTTGCGTCGGGCCTGTTCAAGGATGTGCGCATCGATGTCGAGGACAACGTCGTCGTGGTGGTTGTCGATGAGCGCTCGATCGTCGCCGCCGTCACCTTTGTCGGCCTGAAGGAGTTCGACAAGGATCAGCTGAACAAGTCGCTGAAGGATGCCGGCATCGGTGAGGGCCTGCCGTTCGACCGCGCCTTGATCGATCGTGCCGAGCAGGAAATCAAGCGCCAATATCTGTCGCGCAGCCTGTACGCGGCCGAGGTGGTCACCACCGTCACACCGCTCGAGCGCAATCGGGTCAACGTCACCTTCACCGTCACCGAAGGCGATGTCGCCAAGATTCGCGACATCCGCATTCTCGGAACGAAAGCCTTCTCCGAGAGCACGCTGCGGGGTCTGTTCGATCTCACCTCCGGCGGCTACCTCACCTGGTACACCAAGTCCGACCGCTACTCGCGCAGCAAGCTCAACGCCGACCTGGAAAAGCTGCGCTCGTACTACCTGAATCGCGGCTACCTCGAGTTCGCGATCGAATCCACGCAGGTATCGATCTCGCCCGACAAGGAAGACATCACCATCACCTTGACGATCACCGAGGGTCAGCCCTATTTCGTCACCGAGGTGAGGCTCGAAGGCGAGTACCTCGGGCGCGAGGGCGACTTCCGCGATCGTGTGCGCATCCGCCCGGGCGAAGCGTATTCCGGCGAGGAGGTATCGCAGACGGTGAAGGCCTTCACCGATCTGTACGGCGTGTACGGTTACGCCTTCGCGCGCGCCGAACCACGCACCGATATCGATCGCGCCACCGGCCAGGTGGTGGTGGTGATTCGCTCCGAGCCCTCGCGGCGTGTGTATGTGCGGCGCATCAACGTCTCGGGCAACTCCACCACCCGTGATGAAGTGATCCGGCGCGAGTTTCGCCAGTTCGAATCCTCGTGGTACGACGGCCCCAAGATCAAGCTGTCTCGGGATCGGGTCGAGCGGCTGGGGTTCTTTACCGAGGTCTCGGTCGAAACCAACGAGATTCCCGGCCAGCCCGACCAGGTGGATCTCACGATCACCGTGATCGAAAAGTCCACCGGCAACATCCTGCTGGGCGCGGGTTTCTCGCAGACGGAAAAGCTGTCTTTGACAGCGTCGATCAAGAAGGAAAACGTCTTCGGCACAGGCAACTACCTGGGCCTTGAGGTCAACACCAGTCGATTCAGTCGCACGCTGTCGGTGAACACGGTGGATCCGTATTTCACCGCCGACGGCATCTCTCGCGCGATCGATCTGTACTACCGCACCTCGCGGCCCTTCAACAGCATCGGCGACTCGTATCAGCTGGCCACCACCGGCGGCGCCCTGCGGTTCGGTCTGCCCGTATCCGAATTCGATGTCGTGTATCTCGGCGCCGGTATCGAGCAGACGCGGATCGGCACCAGTTCGGGCATTCCCTTGAGCTATACGCTGTACGTGGAAACCTTCGGACAGCGCAGTACCTCATTCCCGCTCACGCTGGGCTGGACGCGCGATGAGCGCGACAACCCGCTGGTACCCACGCGTGGCCGCTACGCCCGTGTCAATCTCGAAACCAGCCTGATCGGCGACGTGAAGTACCTGCGTTCGAATTTCCAGGTGCAACAGTACCTTCCGCTGTTCAGCCAGTTCACGCTCGGCCTGAACGCCGAACTGGGAATCGGCAGCGGCCTGGGCGGCAAGCCTTATCCCATCTTCAAGAACTTCTACGGCGGTGGCCTCGGATCGGTTCGGGTTTTCGAACAAAGCTCCCTCGGCCTCGTCGATCCGACCGGCGCCTACATCGGCGGCGCGCGCCGCTTGAATGTCAACTCCGAGCTGTATGTGCCCGTTCCAGGTACGGGCAACGACAAGTCCCTGCGCATCTTCGGCTTTCTGGATGCCGGCAATGTGTGGGGCGAAGGCGAGCGCATCGAGCTCGACAGTCTGCGTGTCGCGGCGGGTATCGGCGTGAGCTGGGTCTCGCCGGTGGGGCCCTTGAGGCTCAGCTGGGGCGTGCCAATTCGGGCATTCTCCAACGATAGAATCCAGCGTTTTCAGTTCCAGATTGGTACGGCGTTCTGATGAATATCTCTTTCCCCAAAATTCTTCTTGCTGGCGTTCTGAGCGCCGCTGCCCTGGTGGCCGGTGCGCAAGACCTGAAAATCGGTGTGGTGAACAGCGAGCGCCTGCTGCGGGATTCGATTCCCGCCAAGGCTGCGCAGACCAAGCTCGAGGCCGAGTTCAGCAAGCGCGAGAAAGAACTGAACGACCAGGGCAACCGCCTGCGCAGCGCACTGGAAAAGCTCGACAAGGAAGGCCCCACGCTGTCTGAGACGGAGCGCACGCGCCGCCAGCGCGAGCTCACCGATCAGGATCGCGATTTCCAGCGCAAGCGCCGCGAGTACCAGGAAGATCTGAACACCCGCAAAAACGAAGAGCTGGCCAGCGTCGTCGAACGCGCCAACCGGGTCTTGCGCGAGATCTTCGAAAAGGAAAAGTACGACATGATCATCCAGGATGTCACCTTCGCGGGCCCCCGCGTCGACATCACCGACAAGGTCATCAAGGCGCTGAATACCGCGTCGGCCGCTGCTCCGGCCGCCGGCAAGTGAGTTTTCCGTGGCCGTGTCGATGAGCCTGGTCTCCTTGACACGGCTGATGCGGTTGCCGCCACCGGCGCCAACGACGCCAAAGACCCTGGGCTAGCGCAGATGGCCTCGTTCCGCCTGGCCGACATCGTGGGAGCGCTGGGCGGCGAGCTGATCGGCGATGCCGATCTCGAGGTCGACGCCATCGCACCGATCGATACCGCGGTGGCGGGCTCGATCAGCTTCATCGCTCAGGCGAAATTCCAGGATCGATTTGCGGGCAGTGCGGCCACCTGCGTCATCGTCGGCGAGCCCCTGCGCGAGCAGGCCGCCTCGCTGGGCATACCCGATCGTGCCGCGATCGTCACGCCCCATCCCTATCACTACTACGCGCGGCTGAGCCAATGGTGGGCTGGGCGCACGCGCAAGCCCGCCGTCGCTGGCGTAGCCGCCAGTGCCATCGTTGAGCCCGGGGCGCAGATCCACCCCTCGGCCTCGGTCGGGCCTCTGGCCTACATCGGCGAAGGCGCACACATCGGCGAAGGTGTGGTGATAGGAGCGCAAGCGCATGTGGGTGCGCTGGCCTGGGTAGGCGCCCGTACGCATGTTCACCCCCGGGCGATCATCGGCCAGGCGTGCCACATCGGCGAGCGTTGCATCGTGCACAGCGGCGTTGTCATCGGTGAAGACGGATTCGGCTTCGCGCCGCACGAAGGCCAATGGGAAAAGATCGAGCAGCTCGGCTCGGTGCGCATCGGCCACGATGTCGATATCGGTGCCAATACCTGCATCGATCGTGGCGCGATCGGCGATACGGTGATCGGCGATGGTGTCAAGCTCGATAACCTGATCCAGATCGCACATAACGTGCAGGTCGGCGAGCACACGGCGATGGCGGCATTTGTGGGCATCGCCGGCAGTGCCCGCATCGGCGCGCACTGCATGCTCGGCGGCGCGTGTCGCATCTACGGCCACATCCAGATCGTCGACCACGTGTTTGTCGATACCTGTGCCGTTATCTCACGATCGATTCTCAAGCCGGGGCACTACAGCGGCTACTTCCCGTTCGACGACAATGCGACCTGGGAAAAGAATGCCGCCACCCTTCGGCACCTGTATGCCTTGCGCGAGCGTTTGCGCGCGCTGGAAAAGAGAATCGCATGACGACGATGGACATCCACCAGATCCTGAAGAAGCTGCCGCACCGGTATCCGTTTCTGCTGATCGATCGTGTTCTGGAGATCGAGCGCGGCAAACGCATCGTGGCGCTGAAAAACGTGACGATGAACGAGCCGTACTTTGTCGGCCACTTTCCGCATCGGCCGGTGATGCCCGGCGTGATGATGCTCGAAGCCATGGCGCAGGCCGCGGCCGTGCTGTCGTTCGACATGCATGATCAGGAGCCCGACGAGAATTTGATCTACTACTTCGGCGGCATCGACAACGCCCGCTTCAAGCGCCCGGTGGAGCCTGGCGACCAGCTCAAGTTCGACGTGAAACTCGACCGCGCGAAGATCAACGTCTTCAAGTTTTCCGGCGTGGGCACGGTGGATGGCGAGATCGCCTGCGAGGCGGCGCTCACCTGCACCTTGCGTCGCATTGCCTGAGCCACGGGTCGTGGCCACGATCCATCCCACCGCGATCGTCGATCCGCAGGCGCAGATCGCCGATGGAGTGACGATCGGCGCTTACGCGCTCATCGGCCCGCATGTCAAAGTAGGCGCCGGCAGCACGATCGGGCCGCATTGCGTGATCGAAGGCCGCACCACGATCGGCCGCGACAACCGGATCTTCCAGTTCGCTTCGCTGGGCGCCGCGCCGCAAGACAAGAAGTACGCGGGCGAGCC
>JANMAS010000105.1:0-10557 GCA_031359975.1 Burkholderiales bacterium | reverse complement strand
TCCGCCACTTCGGCCACATCAGCCACATCGGCCACGGCCACCAGCGCGGTCAATGGCATGGCAGGTTATGGCGGAGTCCTGCCAAACCCGATCTTGCATTTTGCGTTGCAGTCGAGTCGCGAGAACCTGAACGGGCTGCTGCGCGAGCTGCCAGCAAGGAGCTGGGGGCCGGCACACGGCAGCGAAACTTATGAATCAGAAACCGACGCGGCAAAAAACCTGTCGCGGTGGCAACCCGACGTGCGATTGGCGGTGTTGTGCTGGTCGGCAACCGAAGCGATGAAACTCGTTTCGAGCGCGGGCTCCGCGACACTGCAAGTCGACGGCAACGCGCTCGTCACGATGAGTCGCCCCAAACGGACGGCCTTGTTCAAGCATGCGGGTGTGGTGGCCGATCTGGCCGGCGAAAGCGAAAATCGCGTCAGCGACAACCTCTATCGCACTCGGCACAACGAAATTCTCACGCAGGTGACGCCGCCAGTTGCCTTCTGGAGCGCTTTGCTGCCCATGCACCCTGACCGCCATCCGAAGACGTTCGAGCTGATCCAGGTGGCGCTGTCGGTGGCAACCGCCGCCGCCCTTCGCATCAAGCACGCGCTGGCGGTGCCAAGGCCTCATGAGCTGAACAGTGCCGTGCACCCGATGATCCTGACGCCGGCACACGGCAGCCTCCCGAGTGGGCATGCCACCGAGGCCTCTGCCGTATCGATGCTGCTGTCGCACCTGATTGCCACCGACTCGACAACCGAATCCGCAACCCACGGACCGGCCCTGCGCGCCCTGGCTCACCGAATTGGTCACAACCGGGTCTATGCCGGCGTGCACTATCCGATCGACAGCGTCGCCGGGCATCTGCTGGGAGAAACCGTGGGTGAGTATCTTGTCGCGCTGTGCCGTGGAGGGATGGGCGTGCAGCCACGCAAGTTCGACGGAGCCGCCGCGACTGGCGCTGACGTCGACATCGAATCTGTTAGCGCCAACCCGCAAGATGCCTTGCCGCTCTGCGCAGCCATGGGCGATCCAATCGATGTGGGTGGGAACAACCAGCTCGGATGGTTGTGGGCAGCTGCCCGCGGCGAGTGGGGCTACGCAGGCGCGTGAGGGCAACATGTGCGCCTTCAAATACGAGTGGCGGTCGGTTGACAACACGCAGCCGATCCAGAACGACTTCGACCATGAACCCTTCTCAACCTGGACGAGGCTGAGGCAGTCCGGAACGGATGACGCCAATTTCCTGGTCGAATTGCCCGTCTGCTCATCGATTGACACGCAGGCCCTGTCACGGCTGGGCAAGGTGACGCCAGCGGCCTACGTCAAGAGCGGTCAGCGGTTCTTCACCGTGCGCACGGTCAAGGCCAACCCGGAGACGGCGGAGGCCGAGACACAGGCGCCAGGTCAGGAGCCCGTGCCGGTGGTTCGAGGGTCAAGGATGGTCGGCGCCGACAGTAGTTCGCGTCTAGCTGCGTCTTTGCTTGCGCGCGGCCCCCACGCCGACGCCGGCCCGCGGCCTTTCGCCGCGACACGAGCACCCGCTGCCGTGGCGCGGGATCCTTCCGAACCGGTATCGCAGCCGCCAGATTCGCCAACCCCACCCGTTCTGGCCGTGATCGATACGACATGTGCCTTTTTGCACCGGCAGTTTTGCCGGCCGGGCGATGCCATGCACACGCGAATCTTGGCGGTATGGGATCAAACGGAAGGAGCGCCGATGCTCGATCCGTGGAAAGAAGTCGAGGGCTTTGGCTATGGGCGCGAAATCGATGACACCGCCATAGACGCACTCTTGAAGCAGAGCGTGTCGCCGGGCCAGTCGCAACGGTCGGTCTACACGGCAGTCGGTCAGAACCTGCCGGCACGTTCCGATCCCTGGTCGCACGGAACGCATGTGCTGGCTATTGCCGGCGGGGCCATCGATAGCTTCGCCGTACCCGTTGCGCGCGCCGACGAGGCCAGTCAGCTACGACTGATCGCCATTCAACTGCCGCAGGAAGCGGTGGGCCACACCCATGGCATCTGGCTGAACATCCATGTGCTCGATGGCATTCATTTCGCGTTGCACCGGGCACCGCCAGACTCTCCGGTCATCGTGAACATCAGCATGGCAGGCGGGCTCGGCCCGCACGACGGAACAAGCGTTCTCGAACGCGCGATCGACGCGCTTGTGGATGCATGGGGCGGCCGACTCACCGTTGTGCTGGCAGGTGGCAACAACCGGCTCGACGAGATGCACACCGTGGTGCGAATCCGCCATGATCAACCGGTGGATCTCGAGCTGGTCACGATTTCGGACGACGGCACGCCAAACTTCGTCGACATGTGGACGAATGATTCGAACAGCGAGGACCTTCGCCTGACCCTCTCGGTGCGCAACGGCAATGGCGCGCTGGCCGAGGTGGCGCTGGTGGCGCCGGGGCAGTGTCTTGCGCTGTTTCCGGTGGTTGCAGGCGGCAAGGTGGGCCCGGTGGCGATGGCATGCATGTCACGCAGCGGCATGGCCAACAACGGTTCGGGTCTGCAGGCCTTCCTTGGGGTGGCTGCGGTCATCGGCAACACCGCCGCGGCGGCTGCGCCGCGAGCCACCTGGGCCATCGCGCTGAGCAGCCAGGGCGCCGAGCTGAATCTGGATGCGTGGCTCGGCCGCGACGATATTCCCGCCGGCTTCCCAGGGATCCAGCGGCAGATCAAATTCTCCAGGTGCCCGGCGGCGGTGCCCGGCGGAACCCTGAGCAGTTTGGGCGGGGGCCAACGCAGCATCGTCGTTGGCGCTTACGAGGCCAGGGTCGGAAACGCCATGTCGATGTACAAGGGCAGCGGCGAAGGCGGAGGCCGGTTTCGTCTGCCGGATGTTTGTGGTGCGACATCCGTGCCGCCCTTTGCCGGTGCACCCGACGTTTGCTTCTACAGCGATCGTGTGCAACCCACTGTCGATGGAAACACGCGCAAGGGCACCTCGATCGCGGCGCCCTTTGTCGCGCGTCGCCTGGCCAATGTGCTGGCGCGCGAGGGCGGCGCTTGGCTCACGCGCGAACCGTTGCTGGAGCAGCTGCGATCCGCCTACGGAGGAGCCCCCGCAACGCCACTGAACGCAACTGCGTGGACCGCAAACTTCTGGGTCAGGGCATGAGCGCGCCGGGCCGCCCCAAGGGCGAATACCGTAGTGCGAAGCACGAAGGTACCGCAGTGAACCTCGAAGGCCGGCGCGCTGCCGGCCATGCGGCTCAACTCACTCCTTCAAACCCAGCTCCTGGATCTTGCGGGTGATGGTGTTGCGCCCGATGCCGAGCTTTTGGGCCGCTTCGATGCGGCGGCCGCGGGTGATCGATAGCGCAGTCTGAATCAGCCGCGCCTCGAACTGGCGGGTGAGCTCATCCCACACTTCGTTCGAGCCTTGATCGAGCAGCACACGGGCGTTGGCTTCGAGGCCATCGCGCCAGTCGCCACCCGCAGGGATGGCACCGGCCGAAGCAGGCACCGAAACGCCTTCAGGCAACGCGGAGGGCAGCGCGATCAATGGCACATCGGCGGGTGCGCGATCGGATTCCGACGAGGCCGTCTCGGCCGCTCTCGGCACGGCAACGGCAGACGACTCGCCAAGCGGCACGCGCGGGCGCACGGCGGCGGTTTCGCCCAGCAGATCGGGCGGCAGATCGCCGAGCGATATCACCTGCGACGGCGCCATCACGGTGAGCCAGTGGCAGAGATTTTCGAGCTGGCGCACATTACCGGGAAACTCGAATCTCAGCAGCCGCTCCACCGCTTCATCGGTGATGCGCTTGGCATCCACGCCCAGCTCCTTGGCGCTCTTTTGCAAGAAGGCGCGGGTGAGCACGGGGATGTCTTCACCGCGCTCGCGCAGCGGCGGCAGGCGCAGCCGGATGACGTTGAGGCGGTGGAACAGATCTTCGCGGAATGAACCCTGGCGCACCCGGTCTTCGAGGTTCTGGTGCGTGGCGGCGATCACCCGCACGTTGGCCTTCAGCGGATGGTGGCCGCCCACGCGGTAGAACTGGCCATCGGAGAGCACACGCAGCAGGCGCGTCTGCAGGTCGAACGGCATATCGCCGATCTCGTCGAGAAACAGCGTGCCGCCATCGGCTTGTTCGAAGCGGCCGCGGCGCATCGTCTGCGCGCCGGTGAAGGCGCCGCGCTCGTGGCCGAACAGCTCGCTCTCCAGCAGATCCTTCGGTATGGCTGCGGTGTTGATGGCGACAAACGGGCCCTTGTTGCCCAGGTCGCCACGCGGGCTGTGCCGATGCAGCGCGCGCGCCACCAGCTCCTTGCCGGTGCCGCTTTCGCCGGTGATCAGCACCGTCACGTTGCTTTGCGACAAGCGTCCGATTGCGCGAAACACATCCTGCATCGCACTCGCCTGGCCGAGCATCTCCGGGGCCGGCGCGTTGCGCTCGTCGGCCACCTGCTCGCGCACGCTTTCGTCCACTGCGCGGCGGATCAGCTCCACCGCCTTGTTCAGATCGAAAGGTTTGGGCAGGTACTCGAACGCACCGCCCTGGAAGGCCGATACCGCGCTGTCGAGATCGCTGAACGCCGTCATGATGATGACCGGCAGGCCGGGCAGGCGCTCTTTCACCTTGCTCAGCAGATCCAGGCCCGAGCCACCCGGCATGCGGATGTCGCTCACCAGGATTTGCGGCTCATCCTGCTCGAGCGCGGCCAGTACCTCGCGCGGATTCGAGAAGCTGCGCACCTCGAATTGCTCGCGCACGAGTGCCTTTTCCAGCACGAAGCGGATGGATTGATCGTCATCGACGATCCAGATGGGTTTCATGCGTGGGTCGACTCCCTGGGCTTGCTGCCGTCGTCACCGAAAGTTGCTGCGTGCTTTTGATCGCCGCCACCTTCGCCAGTCGGTGAGCGCGCACGTCTATGGAAGCGGAATGATGATCCTGAAAACCGTCCGGCCCGGTTCGCTATCGCATTCGATCGCACCCTGATGTTGCAGCACAAATGTCTGCGCAATCGTCAAACCCAGGCCGGATCCGCCTTCGCGGCCGGATACGAGTGGGTAGAAGATGCGATCCCGGATGCTCTCAGGCACACCGGGGCCGTTATCCTGGATACGCAATTCCAGTGCCAATCGGTGGCGCTGCTTGCCAATCGTCACCTGTCGCATCACGCGGGTGCGCAGATGGATCTGCGCATCACGCGCCACGATGCGCTCGGCCAGGGCCTGCGCGGCGTTGTGCACCACGTTCAGCACCACCTGGATGAGGTGCTCGCGATCACCGCGGAACTCGGGGATCGAGGCGTCGTAGTCGCGCACCACCTCCAGGCCGTGCGGATGTTCGGCCAGCACCAGGGAGCGCACGCGCTCGCACACCTCGTGGATATTGACGTCGCCCACCAGGTGCGGGCGCCGATGGGGCGCGAGCAGGCGATCGACCAGCAATTGCAGGCGATCGGCCTCGTGGATGATGACCTGGGTGTATTCGAGCAGCTCGGGTGCGTCGATTTCCATCGCCAGCAGTTGCGCCGCGCCGCGAATGCCGCCCAGCGGGTTGCGGATCTCGTGTGCCAGGTTGCGCACCAGCTCCTTGCCCACCTCGCCCTGGTCGTAGGCGCGCTCTTCGCGATCCTGCCGCGCCTGTTGCTCCACCTCGATGATTTCGACCAGCGCGTGGTGGCCAGGCTCCACCGCGGTCACGATCACCTGCACCTGGATCTCATCGCTCAAGGCCGGGCGCTGCAGCAGGGACTCGAACCGCTGCGTGGCGACATCGTTGCGCAGCACCGCGCGCACCGCCGATTGCAACAGCGCGGGGGCGTCGAACCACTCGAAGGCATTGGCCGAGCGCGTGATCGTGCGCCGCGAGATGCCGAGCATGTCTTCGAGCGAGCTGTTGGCGTACTCGCAGCCGCCCTCGGCATCCACCACCGCCACCATCGTGGCCAGCAGGTCGAGCGCCTCGTAGGCGCCAGCCGCGGCGGCGTGGCCGGAAACGGCTTTCACGGTGTGGGCAGCTTGCTCAGCTCGCGACGAATCGCGTCCACGTCAACCTGTTTGCGCTCCAGGCTGGCCTTGATCTCGGCGGTGCGCTCGGCGTATTTGAGGAAGTTGCGCTCATCGCCGCGGCGCTCGGGCTCGCCGTTGTTGTATTCCTTCTGCAGACCGGCGAGCCTGTCTTCCTCGCGGCGCAGCTCGCCTTCGAGGATGCGGCGGGCATCGAGATCGCGCGAGCGCTGGGCGCTCGAATCGACTTTGCTGTCGCTCGGCCGCGCGGCGCCGCTGTCGGAGCTGCCCGTGCCGCGGCGCTGCGACTGGATCACCGAGATCGGGGCCGCTTCGATCGAGCGGCAGCCGCGCTCCTGCGCTTGCTTGGAGGTGAGCGCGTCGGTGTAGAGCACGGGAGGGCCGGGGCACCGATAGACAACGACGTTGCCCTGTGCATGCGCCGCGCTCGCGATCATGACCAAGCCAGCGGTGGCAACCAGGCCCGCAGCGGCAAGGCGCACGGGCAGGCGTGAACGGGAACGGGCAGAGCAGGGCAGCATCGGGGTGATTGTGGCCCAGCAGCCAATGCCCCCGAAAACGGAAAAGGGCAGCCTATGGCCGCCCTTTTCACCTCGATGCGCTCCGATCCACGGCTCGACAGTCGATCAAAGGCTGTAGTACATGTCGAACTCCACCGGGTGGGTGGTCATGCGGAAGCGCTGCACGTCCTGCATCTTCAGGTCGATGTAGGCATCGATGTACGAATCGGTGAATACACCGCCCTTGGTGAGGAACTCGCGGTCCTTGTCGAGATAGTCGAGTGCCTGGTCGAGGCTGTGGCACACCGTGGGGATCAGCTTGTCTTCTTCCGGCGGCAGGTGATAGAGATCCTTGCTGGCGGCTTCGCCCGGATGGATCTTGTTTTCCACGCCGTCGAGGCCGGCCATCAGCAGCGCCGAGAAGCCGAGGTACGGATTCATCATCGGATCCGGGAAACGGGCCTCGACGCGGCGGCCCTTGGGGTTGGCCACGAACGGGATGCGGATCGAGGCCGAGCGGTTTTTTGCCGAGTAGGCCAGCTTCACCGGCGCTTCGTAGCCCGGCACCAGACGCTTGTAGCTGTTGGTGGTGGGGTTGGTGATCGCGTTCAGCGCACGGCCATGCTTGATGATGCCGCCGATGTAGTACAGCGCGAAATCGGACAGGCCGGCGTAGCCGTCGCCGGCAAACAGGTTCTTGCCGTCTTTCCACACCGATTGGTGCACGTGCATGCCGGAGCCGTTGTCGCCCACGATCGGCTTGGGCATGAAGGTGATCGTCTTGCCATAGCTGTGGCAGACGTTCTGCAGCACGTATTTCTGCAGTTGCGACCAATCCGCGCGCTGCAGCAGCGTGGCGAACTTGGTGCCGATTTCCATCTGGCCGGCGGTGGCCACCTCATGGTGGTGCACCTCGACCGGGATGCCGAGCGATTCGAGAATCAGGCACATCTCCGAGCGCAGATCCTGGGCCGAATCGACCGGCGGCGTGGGGAAGTAGCCGCCCTTCACCGAAGGCCGGTAGCCGGAATTGCCGTGCTCGTATTCCTTGGCACTGTTCCACGCGGCCTCTTCGGACTCGATCTTGACGAAGCAGCCCGACATGTCGACCTGCCAGCGCACGCTGTCGAACACGAAGAATTCAGGTTCCGGGCCGAAGAAGGCGGTATCGCCCAGGCCGGATGACTTGAGATATGCCTCGGCGCGCTTGGCCAGGCCGCGAGGATCGCGCTCATAGGCCTTGCCGTCGGCCGGCTCCACCACATCGCAGGTGAGGATGAGCGTGGGCTCTTCGAAAAACGGATCGATGTTGGCGGTGTTCGGGTCCGGCATCAACAGCATGTCGGAGGCTTCGATGCCCTTCCAACCCTGGATGGAGGAGCCATCGAACGCGTGACCGGAAATGAATTTGTCGTCATCGAACGCAGAAATCGGCACGGAGACGTGTTGTTCCTTGCCGCGGGTATCGGTGAAGCGGAAATCGACGAATTTGATTTCGTTTTCCTTCACCATGGTCATGACGTCAGCGACCGTCTTGGTCATCAAGCGCTCCTTTGTGCTCTGCTTTGGTGGGGTTAAGTTCGCGGGATTCCAGCTGTCGCCCCAAGGCGCGCCCGCTGCCAACTGCGCTTCAGGATTGCAGGTTCCGTGCCCATGGGCAGCAGTCCCCGCGATGCACCGAGTCGCCAACCGATGCCCCATCGCGGGCCGGATCGGCGATCGACGGCTCAGCTATTTTGCACCTTGCTGGTGCGAATGGACGCACCAATCTGGTCGAGTTGCGCTCGCAGATGGGCCATCGAAGCGTCTACCTGCGCCTCATCGAGGCCCTTGACGCCCAGTTCGATGTGGCGATCGACGCGGGCATCACCCAGGTGCGGCAGGCTGAACGCGCGCACCGGCGCGAAGCGAAGCTCCACCTCTTCCATCAGCGGAGCGATGTCGCTTTCGTTTTTTTCGAACACCAGCACGCTGCGTTCGTGCGCGCGGCTGCGGCCAAACCAGGCGCGGTAGTGCGTATCGAGCACCCAGCCGATCATCGGGTGCGCCATGGCCGGAAAGCCGGGCACGAAATGCACATGGCCGACGCTGAATCCGGCGATGCGGTTCACCGGGTTGGGGATGATCGTGGCGCCTTCGGGAAAGCGGCCGAGGTTGAGGCGATGCAGGTTCTCGGGCGCATCGAAATCCACCACCACGCCTTTTTCCTGCGCCATCTGGCGAATGCGCTCGTGGATGAACTCGGCTGCCTGCGGGTGCAGCACCAGGGGCCGGTCGAGCGCCGCTGCCGCGCAGGCGCGGGTGTGGTCGTCCGGCGTGGCGCCGATGCCGCCACAGCTGAAGATGCAATCGCCACTGGCAAAAGCCTGCCTGAGGGCCGCCTGGATTTGCGGCGGATCGTCGCCGAGGTAGGTGGCGCCGCTGAGCGCGATGCCGCGTTCGGCCAGCAACTCGATCACGCGGGCGAGGTGCTTGTCTTGCCGGCGGCCCGACAAGATCTCGTCGCCGATCACGATCAATCCAAATTTCAGGCCGCTCATGACACGCATGCGGCCTGGCCGGCGCGCCGTGCCTGTCGGGACCATCCTGGAGACAGCCGTGGCTGCACGCTTGTTTGCAAATCTTCACCCATGCGGCGATTTTGCTTCAGCGTCGAGAAAGGCGCAGGCCCTACCATCCTTCGCTGAACCGAAGCTGCCATGACAACACCGCACACCCTCCCAACCCAGCGGCACCATGCTCGCCTGTGGCCGCTTGTCGGTTGCATGCTGGCCTTTGCCGGCACCGCCCTCCTGCCCATGAAATCCTTCGCCGCTTCCGCCCCCGAACGCATCGCCTACAAGCAGGCTGGTGGCCGTTCGCTCAATCTCGAAGTGTTTCGCCCGCCAGGCGGCAAGCCTTCAACGCCCACCGCCTGCGCGGTGTTGTTCCATGGCGGCGGATTCCAGCGCGGCAAGACATCCTCGGTATACCCGATGGCCGAGGCACTCGCCGCTCAGGGCATGACCGCCATGTCGGTCGAATACCGGCTCATCAACCGCGCCCAGGGCGCCAGCCCCGAGCCGCTGATCGATGCCAAATCGGCGATGCGCTGGGTGCGCTCGCATGCGGCGCAGCTGGGTTGCCTGCCCGATCGCATCGCCGCGGGCGGGCGCTCGGCCGGCGGCACGCTGGCCCTGTTGATGGCCATGAAGACGGAGTTCGACGATCCCGCCGACGACCGCTCGGTGACCACCGAGCCCAACGCGCTGGTGCTCTTCAATCCCGGCGTGAACCTGGTCGATGGCCACGATGAAGACGGCCCGCTGGACTTTCGCACCAAGGTGTCTCCGATGCACCTGCTCGACAAATCGCGCCTGCCGCCCACACTCATCATGCACGGCACCGCCGACAAGGTGTCGCCCTATGCGGAAGTGGTGGCCTTCAAGAAAAAGGCGCTGGACATGGGCAACCCGGATGTCACGCTGATGTCGTTCGAAGGGCGCGGCCACGGCTTCTTCCGCAAGAACAAGGGAGACGGCGAGGATTTCGAATCGTCGGTGAAGTCGATGATCGATTTTTTCAAGCGCTTGCGCTGGATCTGACAACGCCGTTCAACGCACGTAGGGCACGTCGGGCGGCACGCCGTTCGCCAGTGCCGCCGCCGGCGCCTTGTCGGGCATCACGATCGCCGCGGCGGTCGCGTCGGCTTGCTGGCGATGCTGCGCCAGGGCGGCCAGCGCATAGTGCGCAAACCACAGCGACGCAAACGCAAAAATCAGCGTGTACAACCAGATCGACACCGCGATCAGCACCGGTGCGAACATCAGCGTCAGCGCACCCACGGCCCAGATCATCGATGGCGCCGCACCCAGGTAACCGGTGATCACACCCATGGCCAGCAAGGGCCAGCGGTGCTCGCGACGCACGGCGCGGCGTTCGCTGGCACTGGCGTGATCGGCCAGTACGTCGAAGCCCAGCACCTGCGTGGTGAGCCAGCCCCAGATGAGCGGCGGCAGGATCAGGATCAAGGGCGGAATCAGCCACAGCGGCATGCTCGCCACGATGGCTGCCAGCGCCAGCACCGAG
>JANMAS010000093.1:0-3977 GCA_031359975.1 Burkholderiales bacterium | reverse complement strand
CGCCCCAATGCCCAGACGTTTGTTCGTTTGACATCATTCCCGATGTACATGCTGTCGGGTGTCATTTTGCCGCTGAAGTCATTTCCGCCCGATGTGCTGGAAATCCTGATGTATAACCCCGCCGCTCAGTTGGTAGAGATGTGCCGATCAGCTTATTTCGAAAACTACAGGCCGGTCATGTTTTACGATCCCCATTATCCTGTGCTCGTCGCTATTGTTTCGATGGGAATAGGTTTGATACTTTATCACCTCAATCGCATGAAACTGATGCGTAAAGGCTGATTGAAGACCAACGACCTCATGATTGATATTCAGCATCTTAGTAAATCCTACCCCACGCAAATGGGTCGGAAGTACGTGTTCAGGGATTTGAATTTCATGATGCCGGAGGGCTCGGGTGTCGGTCTGCTCGGTCGCAATGGCGCTGGCAAATCCACCCTGCTTCGGATACTTGGCGGCATCGAAGCGCCCGACCGTGGCAGAGTGGTCACCGACAAATCGATTTCGTGGCCCGTCGGCTTGGCGGGCGGATTCCAGGGTTCATTGAGCGCCCGCGAGAATGTTCGCTTCATCTGCCGTGTCATGGGCGCCAGCGGCGAAGAGATGCGTCAGAAAGTGGCCTATGTCGAGGAATTCGCCGAGCTGGGTGAGTATTTCGACCTGCCGATCGGCACCTACTCAAGCGGCATGCGCGGGCGGGTGACATTTGGCACCAGCATGGCTTTCGACTACGACTACTACCTGATCGACGAGGTCATGGCTACCGGCGATCCCAACTTCCGCAAGAAGGCGTCAGCCGTCTTTCGGGAAAAGTTGAAGACTGCCAGCGTTATTCTTGTGTCGCACAACATGAATGATATTCGTGAGATGTGCAGTACGGTGGTGGTGGTGGAGCGCGGTGAAGCCGTGGTCTACAAGGATATTTCGGAAGGCATTGATGCCTACACCGGCGCGCTCAAAGGAAGCGCTAAAAAATGAAAGTAGCGAAAGTATTTACGCCGTTCAGGCTGATGCTGGGATTGATCGTGTTTCCGATCCTTGTGGTCGTTCTCTATTTCGTGATCTTCGCATCGAAGCGATATGTGACCGAATCGGGTGTCTCGGTGCGATCGGCCACCGTGGCTGCGTCGGCGACGCTGGCGCTGTCTTCGGGGCTCACCGGCTCGGCATCACCAACCTCGTATCAAGACACCCTGTACCTGCTCGACTACATCAAGTCCGCCTCGCTGGTGCGCGAGCTTGATGTCAAGCTGAAGCTGCGCGAACACTTCGAATCCCCGAAGCTGGACTTCATTTTCCGGCTTTGGTCGATCGCGACGAAAGAACAGTTCGTCGACTACTTCCAGCGGCGCGTCGAGCTCGATTTCGATGATGTCTCCGGCCTGCTGACGATCCGCACCGAGGGTTTCGATGCGGCGATGTCGGAGCGTCTGAACAAGGCGATCCTTGAGGCGTCCGAGCGCTTCGTCAACGACTTCTCGAATCGCGTCGCGTCGGAGCAGATGCAGTTTTCGGAGAAGGAGACCAAGGCCGCAGCCGAACAGCTTCAATTGGCCAAGACCAATCTGGTGACTTTCCAGACCAAGAACAAGCTGCTTGATCCGGTCGCAGACGCCACGGCGGCCACCTCATTGGCGGCCAGCCTGCAGGCGCAGCTCTCCGGGCAGGAGACGCAGCTGAAGACGCTTCAGTCGTATCTCAGCAAGGATTCATTCCAGGTTCAGACCTTGCGTGATCAGGTGGCTGCCACGCGAAGCCAACTGGAACTGGAACGCGCACGCACGACGGCCGAGCAGAGTGGCGACCGTCTGAATGCACTGACGATCGACTATCAGCGCTTGCTGGTCGACGCGTCGTTTGCCGAAAGCTCTTACCAGTCTGCCTTGGCCGCGCTGCACGCCGCGCGGCTCGATGCCTCGCGCAAGCTGAAGAGCCTGATCGTGGTGGCCGAGCCCGTCAAGCCTGACAGCGCCATCTATCCCCGCTACCTTTTCGACCTCGGGACGCTCCTGGTGCTATGCGTGATCGCTTATGTGATCGCTCGCCTGACCGTCGCCACGATTCAAGAACACCAGGACTGACCATGACCATCGCCCGCTCGATCCTCGCACGCGTTGCGATTCCCGGTTTGCTGGCACTCGCGCTGCTGAACGCAGCTGCGCAGACCCCCGTGGCGCCGACCACCGCGCCAACGACCATCCCGCAAACGCAGCCGATCTTCCCCACGACGACCACCCCCACGGGGGCGTCGGCGCAGGTCACCCCGTCTCCTACGGCAGCCTCCGTGGTGCAGCCGACCGCCGCCCCGCAAGCGCCGCCGCCGCTGACCGCGGTGCCCACACCGCCGGTTGCGCCGGGGCCGATCGTCTTCGGCTCGCAGATGTTCACCGGCCGCTTTGCGGCACTCACCTACAGCGGCTTCAACCCCGAGTACCAGATCGCCGTCGGCGATCGCGTGCTCGTGCGCCTGTGGGGAGCGATCGTCTATGAGGCCAATCAAACCGTCGATGCACAGGGCAACATCTTCGTGCCGAACGTCGGCCCTGTGAAAGTGCTGAACGTCCGCAATGCGGATCTGAATCAGCAGGTCGAGCAACAGGTGCGGCGAACCTACCGCGCCAACGTGGGCGTGTATGCCACGCTCGACGCCGCACAGCCGGTGAAAATCTACGTCACCGGCTTCGTACGCGCCCCGGGCCTGTACGGCGGCCTGTCGTCCGATTCGGTTTTGTACTATCTCGACAAGGCGGGCGGCATCGATCCGGATCGGGGCAGTTACCTCGCGGTCACCGTGCAACGCGGTGGCAAGGTGCGGGCAAAGATCAACCTGTATCAGTTCCTGCTCAATGGCCTGATCGAAACGCCGCAGCTGCAGGATGGCGACACCATCGTCGTGGCACCGCGCCAGTTCACCATCTCGGTGTACGGCGAAGCTCTGAATCCTTATCTCTTCGAGTTTGCGACGCCTTCGATGAAAGCCAGCGAGCTGCTGGCCTATGCGCGGCCGCGCCCCGTGGCC
Source organism: Burkholderiales bacterium (assembly GCA_031359975.1). Classification (GTDB taxonomy): domain Bacteria; phylum Pseudomonadota; class Gammaproteobacteria; order Burkholderiales; family Burkholderiaceae_C; genus JANMAS01. The sequence goes on along the minus strand of JANMAS010000093.1, from coordinate 958 downwards.
ACGCACATGAGTATCGTTCGCACGATCGGGCTCGAGCGTCGCAGCGAGTACGTGGCCTTGGGCAGTACCGACCAGGTGCAGCTCACCGACGGCGATATCGTCACGTTCACCGCAGACAAGTTTCCCGCCACGATCCTGGTACGCGTTGAAGGCGCCCAGTTGGGCGAACGCACCTATGTGCTGCCCTACGGTGCCAAACTGAAGGATGCCATTGCGCGCCTGCGGCCCGCGGCGCATGCCAACATGAATGCCCTGCAACTGTTCCGCCTGTCGGTGGCGGCACAACAGAAGAAGAACCTCGAAACCACCCTGCAAGCGCTGCAGACGGCGGCTCTCAGCGCCCGTTCGGCAACCATCGAGGAAGCGCAGCTGCGTCAAGCGGAAGCCCAGTTGATCCTGCAGTTCATCGATCGCGCGCGGCAGGTCACGCCTTTGGGCCAGGTGGTGCTCAACAGCCGCGTCGATGCCGACGACATGTTGCTCGAAGACGGCGACATCCTGCGCATCCCCGAGAACAGCTCGATGGTGACGGTCAGCGGCGAGGTCATGTTCCCGAACGGGCTGGTCTACAAACCGAATGCCGACGTCGACTACTACCTGGATCTGGTGGGCGGCTACACCCAGCGCGCTGACCGCGACACGCTGATCATCGTCAGGCCCAACGGCGCCGTGGTGAATGAGGACGCCAACATCGAGCCGGGCGATCAGATCATGGTCTTGCCGAAGGTCGAGAGCAAGTTTGTCGAGCTGACTCGGGCCATCACGTCCATCCTGTATCAGCTGGCCATCGCGGCCAAAGTGCTGACCACTTTCTGATCCGGGTTGCGTCTTGCCTTTCATTCGACACGAACCGAGGCAAGGCACCCACTGGAGAACGCTGCGTGATCGCCGTACCGCACAGGGCACTGGATGCAAAGGTGATGCTTCACGGCATCCGCCTCGTGCGCCGGCTTGGGCG